>CAMUNZ010000001.1 GCA_947090385.1 uncultured Campylobacter sp.
TTTTTCCACTCAACTTTAACATTATTTAAAAGTTCATTTAGTTTCATTTTTAGCCTTTTGTTTTGCTAAATTTTCTATATTTTTTATTTTGTTTTTTATACAATTCTAGCAAAATTTTAGCCATCTGTTTTACCTAAAAGCTATTAAATGCTTTTTAAAATTTATTTTCAGAGTGCCGATTGACAATCTATCCGCGGTTTTTTATTTCTCTATATTTTTCAGGTGATTTTTTATAAATCGCTATTAATTCAGCCTCTGAATATTCGCTAAATTTTTTATTTGTTGGGATAATTGTATCGTTTTTGATGCCGCTACCGCTTACGCCTTTTGGAAGTATATATTTTTCATTTTGTTTAAAAAACTCTTCTAAAAATTCTTTATTATCTTTTTTTACGCCGTCATTTTCAAAATAGCAATTCCCAGCGTCATCTATCTTAAATGCGTTATTTAATTTAATCTCAACTATCTCTTTATGGTCGGCGTTTAAATTTTCTATGTCATCTATTATTTTATTTAATTCGCTTTTTTTAATAGCGTTTAATTTCTCTTTTTTCTCGTTTTCTAATGTTTTGGTAAGATTTGCTATTTTTTCTTCAAGGCTTTTTAGCTTTATCTCTTCGGCGCCGTTTTTATTTTTTAAAGCTTTTTCTATGTTTTGGCTTAAATTTTCGGTGTCGTTTAGTCCAAAATTTTGAGCTATTTGTTTAAACTCTTTTAACAAATTTTCATTTTTAGCATTTAAATCAGCCTTTTGCTTTTTAAATTCTTCTTGAGCTTTGTTTTTTTCTTCTTCAAAAAGTTTATTTAAACTCGCCTTTTGCTCGTCGTTTAATTCTAAATTTTCTAAATCCATTTTTTAACTCCTATATAAATTTATGTGAAAATTATTTATTTTGTTTTTGTTTTTTATATTTTCTTCGTTTTGCAGGGCTTTTGTAATCTCTTTTTCAAACTCATCACGGTAGAATTTAAGTTTTATTTCGTAAAGGTCGCCCTGCCTTGTTTGGTTTTCTACGCAGCAAATTATAGAGGCTTTTAAAATAACTAATTTTTCAAAATAAAACTCATCTGTAATTTTTAATTTTTGCACTTCTTTAATCGCGCGTTTTTCTTGATTTTCTGTGATTTGCAAATATTCGTCGAAATATTCAAACGTCATTTTTATCCTTTTAGTAAGGATAACAAAACGAAAACCACGTTTTGCCAAAAATGGTCCTTTTTTTTGATATATTTTGCAAAAGAAAGGCTAAAAATGGACTTAATAGCAAAAAAACAAGTTTGGGAATTTTTGTTAAATTCTTATTATCAAAAAGGCGGTTTTAAAGACGGCGGATATTTGGTGCAATTTCCTAGAGAGGGCGACAAAAAGTTTAAAAGCAGAAAAGATTGCGCCTTTTATGTAAATTATACAAAAGAGGTAATCGAAAGATTTTCAAGCTATTTATTTAAAAAACCAATCGTTAGAAACTCAAATAATGATTTTTTAAAAATGATTTTTGACGATGCTGATTTTGGAGGCAATTCGGTTGATATTTTTATCCAAAAACTTTTTAAAAAAAGCTTTTTATTAGGGACTGGATTAGTTTTAATCGATATGCCAAAAATTATTTCAAAAGATTTAAAAGCGCAAAAACAAAACAGAGAAGCGCCGTATTTTGTAGATATTAGTCTGCTTGATGTTTATGATTTTTCTTTTAAAAATGGCAAATTTGAATGGATTATTTTTAAGTTTGAGATTGAAGAAAAAACACCGTTTTTAAATAGTAAAAAGCGCTTTGAATACCATTACTGGGACGCTTTAAAGTTTGAAAGAAGAGATGAAAATAAAAATAAAATCGAAGAATTCACGCATAATTTAGGAATTTGCCCGGTGATTGTTTTAAACTTAGCCGATGGATTGTTTGAAAACTCTATTTGTTATGAAATAAGCGAAATTTCAAAAAGAATTTACAACGCAAGAAGTGAATTAGATGAAATTTTGCGCGGTCAAACTTTTAGCGTTTTAGCGTATCATACGCCACCAGATGCCGTCATCCCTACAGAAGATATAGAAATAAGCGTAAATAATGTTTTGCTTTATCAAGGAAACAAACCAGAGTTTATCTCTCCAAATGAAACAAATGCTAAAATTTATATGGAATTAATTCAAAATTTAGAAAGCAAAATTTCAGAAATCGGATTAAATCCTATAAATTTTAGCTCCCGCTCAAATGATTCTGGCGCAGCGCTTAAGTTTAAATTTGAGAGTTTAAATGCGATGCTTTTAAAGATTTCAAATAATTTAGAAGATTTTGAAAGGCGAATTTTTGATTGTGTAAATAGATGGTTAAAGATAGACAACTGGGATTTCTGCGTAAGTTATCCATGCGATTTTAGTATAAGCGATTTGCAAAACGACATACAAACGGCCTTGGCGATGGAAGAGTTTGGGATGCCAATAAGTTGGAAAAAATCAAAACAAAAAGAATTAGCGAGGTTAGATTTAGCTGGGCTTGATAGCGACGAAATGAACGAAATTTACGACGAAATAGAACAAAATCAATGATAAAAATCGAAAATTTAGAGGATATAAAAAAAGCCTTTAAAAAGCTTGATGATATAGCGCAAATACAAACCATCAAAAAGCTATCAGATGGCACATATAAACGGGCGCTAAATTATATTTCAAGTAATCATTTTATCACTGGACGCCTTTTTAAATCAATTTTTAGAGAAAAAATAGATGAAAAAAGTTTTAAAATAGGGGCCGATTTAGACAAGGCGCCTTATGCGTTATTCGTGCATTTTGGGACAAAAGCGCACATAATTAAGCCAAAAGATAAAACATTTTTAAGGTGGGTTAAAAATGATAAATTTATTTTTGCAAAAAAGGCAAGGCATCCGGGCTATAAAGGTGATGAATTTCTTATAAAAATTGTAAATGATGAGATGAAAACTTTTAAAAGATGGCTAGATAAAAAGGTTGGTGAGTTGTGATTTTTGATGAAATTTTAAAAATTTGTTTTAATTTTTTGGAGTTTTTGCTAAATAAAAAGCTAAATTTTGAAAATTTAACCAAAGAAGATTATAAAAAATTAATATCCGATATAAAAAAAGAAAATTTTAACACTGTATTTTTAAGCAAAAGAATTTATAAGAGTTTTAAAAATACAGAATTGATTTGCAACGCTTTAATAAAAAAAATACGCAAAAGAACAAAAACACGCAAAAAAACTAGCCAGTTTGCTTTATGAGGGCTATAATTTTAAAGAAGATATTTTAAAAATAAAAAAAGATTTGCCAAAATATCTTTTAAAAGAGTGCGAAAAATTAGCTATAAAACAAACAAAAAGGCTTAAAACTCCAGCGCTAAAAGCGGCTTATTTAAAGGCATTAAACTCAAAAACAAAGCAAAATTTCGAAAAAAATTTAAAAATTGCCACTTTTGAAAAAGGACGCTACTACGCAAAAAGGATAGTTGATACAGAATTAGACATAGATTGGCACAAGCAAAAAGCAAAAGAAATTTTAGAAGATAAAGACGTAGAATGTGTAAAATTTATGATGACAAAAGCACATCCTAAATGCGATATTTGTGATTATTTTGCTAAGGCTGATTTTTACGGCTTAGGAGTAGGAATTTATCCAAAACAAAAAGCGCCCACCTTGCCACTTCATCCATTTTGCAAATGCGTTTTAATGCCGCTTTTATCGGTGTCAGCAAAAGGCGCGAAATTTGATAAAACGGCAGATTTAAGATTTATTAAAGGCTTATCAAATAGAAAACAAATAGAAATTTTAGGAAGCAAAAATAGATTAGAAAGATTTTTAAACGGAGAGAATTTTTTAAAAATGTATAACGCAAAAAAGCCGAAAAGATACAAAATAAAAAGAATTTCAGATAATTTTAAAAATTTATAAAAGTATGCAACGAATATTATAAAAAATGTGTTTTAAAATGTATTACTAATTTTTAAAAACTCCGACAAAATCGACATTTTAGCATTTTTTTATAAAAACGTAGGGGTCACCATTATTATCTTAGGAATAAAAATGATTTTTTCATCCTTCGCTTTTATATTTGCATTTTTACCGATAGTTTGGGTAGTTTTTTATTTACTTAAAAATGCAAAATTTGCAAAACATTACACATATGCAAAAATTTTTTTGATTTTATCAAGTCTTTTTTTTACGGCTTTTGGAAAATAGCATATTTACCTATCTTATTAAGCTCAATCTTTGTAAATTTCTTTTTAGCTAAACGCCTTTTAAATAACAAAATAACAGGGGGGGAACAGATTTTACTTCGTTTTAGGTGTAATTTTTAATATTAGCTTACTTGGATTTTTCAAATACACTGATTTTTTATTAGAAAATTTTAACACATTTAGCAAAATCGCAAATTTAAATTTTGATATACCTTTACCACATATTTTGTTACCAATTGCTTTATCTTTTGTGACTTTTCAGCAAATCGCCTTTCTTTATGATTGTTATAAACGCACAAAAGGCGAGTCAAGAGAAAATTTAAACATGAATTTTATAGATTATACTCTTTTTATCAGTTTTTTCCCGCAACTTATAGCAGGTCCGATCGTCCATCACAGAGAGATGATGCCACAATTTGCTAAAATGGACATTGATAGTAAAAATTCTAAAAAAGCAGAATTTGTAAATTACAAATTATTAGCAAAAGGTATTTTTATATTTGCTATCGGATTATTTAAAAAAGTTTTTATTGCCGATAGCTTTGCAAAATGGGCCAATGCAGGTTTTAATATAGTAGAAAAAGGCGAATTTTTAAATTTAGCGGAGAGTTGGGCGACAAGTTTAAGTTATACTTTTCAACTTTACTTTGATTTTAACGGATATTGCGATATGGCGATAGGTTTAGGTTTAATGTTTGGTATCACGTTGCCGTTAAATTTTAATTCACCTTACAAATCACTAAATATCACAGAATTTTGGCGCAGATGGCACATAACTTTAGGAAAATTTCTTACAGAATGCTTATATATCCCATTAGGAGGCAACAAAACTAGCAAAATTTTAAATCTAAGAAATATTTTTATAGTATTTTTTCTTAGCGGAATTTGGCATGGGGCTGGTTGGGGATTCATAATTTGGGGAATTTTGCACGCTTTAGCGATGATGACACATAGAGTTTATAAATGGTTTTACGAAAGTTTAAATAAAGCAAATTCTTTTGTCAAATTTATGCAAACAAAAAGCTATAAAATTCTTTGTTGGATAATTACTTTTAATTTTATAAATTTTGCATGGATATTTTTTAGAGCTGAAAATTTGCAAGGCGCGATGAATTTGATTAAAACAATGTTTGGTTTTATGTGGATTGATTTGCCACAAAAATGGCATAGAATGTCAGAAACTTTAGCACAAATAAACGGCAAAAATGAAACAATTTTTTTATATTATTATCGCTTTTTTAATTTGTTTAATATGCAAAAATTCTTTTGAATTAATGCAAAATTTTAATTCTAAAAATTTTAAATTTAACATCACTATTAAATTTTTTAACAAAAATATTTATCTTAAATTTGGCGGAATTTTTATCAAATTTGCAGTAAGCGTAATTTTATTTTTGATAAGTATATGGATGCTTATAAAAACTTTGTTTGCAAATAATACATATTCGCCTTTTATTTATTTCAATTTTTAAAGGCAAAAAATGAACGTATATAAAAAATTTTGTTTGAATTTTTTTAGATTATTTTTAATTATTTTATTTTGCTTTGGAGGTTTTTTGTTTTTGATATGGCTTTACGATCCGTTTTGGCTTTTTCATAAACCTTATTTTAGAGAACAAACTTATCAAAAAGATATGGCAAATCAAGCAAAAGGAATCATCGACAACACAGATTTTAATGGCGTTATTTTAGGCACTTCTATGTTAGAAAATACATCAGCAAAAGAAGCAGGCGAAAAATTAGGTAACAAATGGGTAAATTTATCGATAAAAGGCGCAAATTTTGAAGATAGAAATATAATTTTTAAATATATTACAAAACATAAAAAAAATAAAATATGTAATTTATTCACTTGATAGTTTTTCGTTTATAAATATCGAAAAAGATATACAAATTTTATTTGAATGAAAAATTTGTTAAATGCGCGATACATTGGAGCAAAAGTTCAAAATGCGTAGGAAAAGAGAAAAATTTAGAAAATCTTTTAAAATGGTATCATTTTACCACAAAAGAAGATAAGCAATATAATGGCTTTAATTCTTGGCAAAGTCGCAGAAAAAAAGATGCTATAAAAGCGATGAAAATAAACGAAATTGGTAAAATTTTGCCACCTTTAAATATAAATGAAATGCAAAATTATGTAAATAAATTTTTATTTGAAATAATTACAAAAAATCCACAAACAGATTTTTATATCATAATTCCTACGCTTTCTAGATTTTTTTGGAAAATGCCAAATCAGCCCTCATATCACAGAAATCGCACCGCAAAACAATTTTTTGCTGAATATAAAATAATGCTTAAATGGTTTGTAAAAGAGAGCGAAAAATATAAAAATTTATGGTTTTGAAGATTTAGATTATCCAGACAAAATCACAAATTATAGAGATGGAGCGCATCACAAATCCGATATGAACTCGGTGCAACTTAACGCTATCGCAAATGGCAAACATATTTTAACAAATAAAAATATAGATAAATATTTTCAAATTATGGAGGATAAAATCAAAGCTTACGATATAACACCGATTATAAAACAGATGAAAGAATACGAACAAAAAATGGAAAATAAATAAAGCGACTTTTAAATAAAATCTTAGTATCATCGCCATTTTTTAGGAATTTTTAATGAATTATAAAAAACTAGAAGAGCATTTAAGTGGATTTTTACATAAAAACTTAAAAAAATCAGGACTTAAAAATCTCGTGCTCGGAGTGAGTGGCGGAATTGATTCTGCCGTAGTTGCTACAATTTGCGCAAGAAACAAAATTCCTATTTTTGCTTTAATCTTACCAAACAAAAATTCAAATTTGAAAAATTTAGAAGATGCGAAAAATTTATGTGAAAATCTAAAAATTCCTTACGAAATTTTTTTTATCGATCAAATTTGTGATAGTTTTATAAAAAATTTTCCAGATATTTCAAAATTAAGATTTGCAAATTTAGTAGCAAGAATTAGAATGAATTTGCTATTTGATTATTCTGCTCAAAAAAACGCCGTAGTCGTAGGAACAAGCAATTTAAGTGAAAGAATTCTCGGATACGGGACGATTTATGGAGATTTAGCTTGCGGTTTTAATCCACTTGGAGAAATCACAAAAACCGAAATTTTCGAATTTGCAAAATATTTAAAAATTCCAAAAAATATTATAGAAAAAGCGCCAAGTGCCGATTTATGGGAAAATCAAACAGATGAAAGCGATTTTGGATTTACATACGAACAAATTGATAAAGTTATATTTGAAATTTTTATAAAAAAACAAAAAGATGCAAAAGAGAAATTTGACAAAAATTTAGTCGATTTTGTTCTAAATTCCTATAAAAAAAATAGTTTTAAACTAAAAATGCCAAAAATAGCTAGAATTTCTAAATTTAGGAGTTGTTGATGTATGTTCCATTTTTTAAGCCTTTAATAGACGAAAACGAGAAAGATTGGATAAAAAAAGCGATCGAAAATAACGATTTAAATTTGCAAAATGAATTTGAAAACAAAATAAAAAAATTTTTCAACTCAAAACATGCTATAGCTACGACAAATGGAACTTCAGCCATGCATTTAGCGCTTTGTGCGATGGATATAAAAAGAGGTGATAAATTTATTTGTAGCGTAAATGCTTTTGTAAATGTCCCAGAAATTATAAGAACTTTCGATGCAGAGCCAATTTTTGTAGATATCGACAAAAATAGTTTTAATATTTGCCCAAAAAGCTTTGAAAAGGCGTTGCAAAAAAATAATAATAAAAAATTAAAAGGCGCTTTTATAACTCACGTCGCTGGAAATTCTGCAAATATGGACGAAATTTATTATCTAGCAAAAAAATATGATATAAAAATTATAGACGACGCCATAAGAGCTATGGGCGCAAAATTTGAAGATAAATTGATAGGAAACATGGAATCTTTCATATCTTGTTTTCAGATAAATCCGCAAAATCAAGATGCTTTAGCAACTGCTGGATTTTTTGTCACAAATGACGACAAAATCGCAAAAGAAGCAAAAATTTTAAGAAATCACGCGATAGTGCAAGATTATTTTGATAAAGATGGAAATTTAGGCTACATATATGATGTCGTAAATATCGGCGTAAAATACGATTTAAACAGCATTTGCGCGGCAGTTGCGATAGCGCAATTTGAAAAAACAAATTCTTTTATAAAAAGACGACAAGAAATCGCAAAAAAATATTTACAAATTTTAAAAGATTGTCCGCATATAACTTTACCTCAAACAAACAAAAATCATATTTTTACACAATTTATAATAAAAATCGACAAAAATCGTGATGGTTTTGCAAGAGAACTCGGCGAAAAAGGCATCGCAACTTCTCTTCATCATATACCTTTGCATTTGCTAAGTTATTATAAAAATAAATACAAATATAAAGTGAATGATTTTCCAAATGCATTAAAAAATTATCAGCAAATTTTATCTTTGCCGATTTATGCTGCGATGAATGACGCGCAAGTTGATTATGTTTGCGAAAATATTTTAAAAATCGCTAAAAATCGTGTTTAGAAATAAAATTTTTCTTTTTGGAGAAAACTATTTTTATAAATTTTCAACATTAAATTTAATAATTTGCATAGTTTTGCTTCCTTTTTCATTTTTGTATTTTTTGATAATTATTTTTAAAAAAATATTTGCAAAACCGCAAAATTTCGGCATAAAAATTATAAGCGTTGGGAATTTGACACTTGGCGGAAATGGCAAAACTCCACTTTGTAAAGCGATTTTTGAAATTTGTGATAAAAAAACTTTTATAATTTTGCGAGGATATGAAAGAAAAAGTAAAGGATTAAAAATCGTCGCTTTAAATGGCGAAATTTTATGTGATTTAAAAGATAGCGGCGATGAAGCGATGGAATATGCACAAAATTTAAAATTTGCAAATGTAATAGTCAGCGAAGACAGAAAAAAAGGGATTTTAAAAGCAAAAAAACTTGGTGGGGAGATTGTTATTTTAGATGATGGATTTGGTAAATTTGACATAGAAAAATTTGAAATTTTATTGCCGTCAAATGTAAAAACTTGGAATAATTTTACTCTTCCAAGCGGTCCTTATAGATATCCGAATTTTTTTTATAAATTCGCAAATTTCATCCCACAAAAAGACGATATAAAACAAACTTTTGAAATTATAAATAAAAAAGAAAAAATGTTTTTAGTTTCGGCAATAGCAAAACCTTTTAGATTAAATGATTTTAAAAATTTATGTATCGGATCGAAATTTTATAGCGATCATTTCGAATTCTGCGAAGACGAATTAAAAAAAATTCTTAAACAAAGTGGCGCAAATTCTATTCTTGTAACTCAAAAAGATTTTGTAAAAATGCAAAATTTTGATATAGAAATTTCTGTAATAAAAATGAAATTAGATTTAAGCTATAAATTTAAAGAAATTTTAAAAAAATACATAAATTTCAGTTAAATTTATGTAAAATCGCAAATTTTAAGGAGATTTATTTATGAAAAGTGGCTTGAAAGATAAAACTAAAAGCGTTATAAAATGATAGTTTTAAGCTCTGTTTCAAATTTTAATGACGCAAAACGGATTGCAGAAATTTTGGTAAAACAAAATTTTGCAAAATGTGTTAGTTTTTGTGAAAATTTTCAAAGTTTTTATAAATTTGAAGGCAAATTTTACAACGAAAAAGAAATTTTATTAATTATAAAAATTTCACCGAAAAATTATCAAAAATTAGAAACAAAATTAAAAGAAATTCATCCATATAAAACGCCAGAAATTATGGCTTTTAAAGCAAAAAATATCGAAAAAAATTTTAAAATTTGGTTAGAAAAAGGAGATAAAATGTTTATTTCAACTCGCGACGAAAATAGTAAAGAAGTCGATTTTAGCGAAGTTTTGTTAAATCCAGTTGCAAATAATAACGGACTTTATGTTTTAAAAAATTTGCCAAAACTTAAAAAAAGTTTTTTTAAAAAAAATCTCGATTGCGATTACAAAAAACTAGCTTTAAAAATAATCAAAAAATTTGATTTTGATTTAGATGAGAAAATTTTTAAAAAAGCCATTGAAAGATATGAAAATTTCGACGATTCTAAAAATCCGGCACCGATAAATAAAATTTCAGACGAAATTTATATAAATGAGCTTTATCACGGACCAACAAGAGCTTTTAAAGATATGGCTTTGCAACCTTTTGGCAAAATTTTGTCATCTCTTGCAAAAAAACGAAACCAAAAATTTCTTGTGATTTGCGCAACAAGTGGCGATACTGGGCCTGCTACTTTAAAAACATTTGATAATGATAAATTTGTAAAAGTTGTGTGTCTTTTTCCTCAAAATGGCACAAGTAAATTTCAAAAACTTCAAATGATAAACGCAAACCCGAAAAACGAACTTTCAATAGAAATAAAAGGCGATTTTGACGCAGCGCAAAAAACATTAAAAGAGCTTTTAAACGATGACGATTTTAAAGCAAAATTAAAAGAAAAAAATTTAAATCTAAGCGCAGCAAATTCGGTAAATTTCGGTCGAATTTTGTTTCAAATCATTTATCATATAAACGCTTATTTGTATCTTTTGAAAATGCAAAAAATAAATTTTGATGAAAAATTCGACGTAATCGTACCAAGTGGAAATTTTGGCAACGCGTTAGGAGCGTATTATGCAAAAAAAATGGGCGCTAAAATTGGCAAAATTCGAATCGCATCAAATGCAAACAATATTTTAACAGAGCTTTTTAACACAGGAATTTACGATTTACGAAACAAAAAACTTATAAAAACAATTTCACCGGCGATGGATATTTTAATAAGTTCAAATGTAGAAAGGCTTTTATTTGATAAATTTGGCGGGATTCGCACAAATGAATTGATGCAAAATTTAAAAAATCAAGGATTTTATAAACTAAATAAAAGCGAATTAAAAGCCCTTCAAAAAGATTTTGTCGCTGATTTTTGTAGCGACGAAGAGTGTAAAAATTATATAAATTTGATGGCAAAAAATAAAAAATTGATTGATCCACATACCGCAACTTGCTTTAAAATTATAAATAAAAAAAGAATTTGCGTGATTACATCGACGGCGCATTGGATAAAATTCACTCCTTCGATGCTAGAAGCGATAAAAAATCAAAAATCAATCGATGAAAAACAAGAAATGATTGAATTAACAAAAGAATTTAACGAACAAATTTCGCCAGAAATTTTAAATATTTTCGAGCAACAACCGATGCAAAATTTATCTTGCGAAATAAATGAAATAAAATCAAAAATTTTAGAATGGATAGAAAAATGATAATAATCCCAGCAAGACTTAAATCAACAAGATTTAAAAATAAAATTTTATGCAAAATTGGCGATACTCCGATGTTTATAAAAACAGCTTTAAATGCAAAAAAAGTAGATCAAACGATAATCGCAGTAGATGATGAAAATGTTTTAAAAATAGCGCAAGATTATGGATTTAAAGCCATTTTGACAAACAAAAATCATCAAAGTGGAACAGATCGTTTAAATGAAACTGCGAAAATTTTAAATTTAAAAGATGATGAAATAATCATAAATTTGCAAGCCGACGAGCCATTTTTTGAGATAGAAAATTTAGAAAAATTTAGAAATTTTGCAACTAAAAAAATACAAAATGGATCATTTATGGCAAGCGCTTATAAAAAAATCTCAAAAACAGATGCTATTGAACCAAATTTAGTAAAAGTGATTTTAGATAATTTTAAAGATGCGATATATTTCTCAAGAGCTAAAATTCCTTTTGAAAGAGAGGAATTTGATGAATATTTTGGGCACATAGGAATTTATGCGTATAGCGTAAAAAATCTAGATGAATTTTGCAATTTTCCGCCATCAATCCTAGAAAATACGGAAAAATTAGAACAATTAAGAGCAATTTCGCAAGGTAAAAAAATCGCTATGTGCGAAATAAAAACAAAAAGCATAGGAATCGACAGCGAAGATGATTTAAAAAGAGCCTTGAAATTTTTTAATATTTATTAAATGGATTCCTTTTGTATTTGGCTTATTTGATGCAAAAATTATCAAAAAAGCCAAATTTACTATATAAAACCAGATAAATCCGTCCCCTTTAAAAAGTTGCATCAACAAACCAAGAAAAAGTGGCGCTATAAAAGATCCTATAGAATAAGCAAATAAAACAGCTCTTCCAAGTTCTACGCATTTTGTTTTATCTTCTAGCATATCATTTGCGCGCGCCAAAGATAAGGCATAAAGACAAAAAACTCCACTTCCTAAAATAATCGACAAAATGCAATAAAAAAATATATTTAATTTTACAAACAAAAATCCAACACAACCAAAAATAGCGACAAAACAAGCTATAATAATCGCAAATTTTCGCCCGAATTTATCAGAAACTATGCCGATTATACTTTGTCCTAAAAATCCACCAATCATCGCAGAAAAAAGAAAATACGAAACTTCTTTTATACTAAAATTTTGCAAAATTGCAAAAACAGATGCCATAGAAAAAAATCCATTCATAAGCATTCCGCCGATAAAACTTCCGACTAAAGCAAGCGGTGCGATATCAAAAAATTTCGGCAAAGAAATGGGAGTTTTTTCTGGCAAAATCGGCTCTTTTATGCGAATTAAATTCAAAGGCACACAAGAAAACATTATAAAACAAGCTGCAATCATAAAAAGTACATGAGAACTAAAATTAAGTCCGATAAGCAAAATTCCGCTACCAAAAGATAGATAAAAAACTATCTCATAAAAACTCAAAACTCTTGAACGAACAGAATTTTTAGCTTTTTCGTTTATCCAAGATTCCATTGTCATCAAAAGACCATAATAGCAATATCCTAAAAAAAATCGCAAAATTATCCAAAAATAAATTTCATCTTTTATGCTGTGAAGAATTATGCATATCGAAAAAACTGCACTAAAAAGTCCAAACGCACGAATGTGACCGATTTTTGATATAACTCTGTGCGAGCTAATCGTACTAATCATAGCGCCAATAAAAAAAATTGCATTTATAACGCCAATTAAAATTTCATTTACATTTAATTGCTTTAAAATAACTCCAATGGAGCTAACTACAAGCGCATTTCCAGCGAACGCAAAAATCATCGCGACAAAAAGCGCGGTTAAAGATTTTATCGTTCGTCTAGAACTTATCATTTTCTTTTTGCTTCTATTTCTATGTCAATTTCTACTTTGTTATCTAGCATAGCAGAACTTTTACCGATATTAAAATCACTTCTATAAATATCCGTTTCAAGCGAAAAACCGATTTTATCACCATTGATACCACCAAAATCGTATTCAAATTTGGCTTGTTTTGTTATGCCTTTTATCGTCAAATCGCCAATTATTTTATCACCATCAAATTTTTTTGCGACAAATTTCATATCTTTAAAACCAGCTTCATTAAAATACTCAGCGGACATTAAATGCTCGTCGCGTTTTTTGTTGTTTGTATTCATAGAAATAACTTTTACGATGCCTTGAAATTTTGCAAGCTCTTTTGTATTTTCATTAAAATTCAACAACTCCATCAAAATCGCTAAAATTTCCATTAATTTTGCTAATTTGCATATGTTTGATTTTAAAATCAACGCTAGAATGTGCTTTATCTATGACAAATTCTGTCCCAAAAATAAAAGAACAAAAAACAGCTAAAATTAAAATTTTTTTCATGTTAAAAATCTTTCTTCAAAAATCTCATATTTTACAATAAGTTTTTAAATGCAAAAATCTAGTTTAATAAATTTATTGTATAACTAAACTTGCACGCGACAAAATTCGTTCTATTGCAACTTCAAAATCATTTTTTGCATAAAAACTCAAAATCGTACCAAAACTAACGGAATTTATCGTATAAACGGGATTTAATCCAGCAGTTTCGTAAAAAGAATTTATAGAATTTTTGATATTTTCTATCTCATTTTCATCGTTTAAATATTGCTTTGCGATTTTTTTAATTTCATCGTCGTCAAGCAATTTTGTAGCCTCTTTTTTTTGTATTTCATTTAAATTTTTTAAATCTGGATTTAATAAAGCAAAATCAAAAGCAACCTCATCGCAAACAAATTTATCATCGTTATAAAATCCGACTATTCCTACAAAAATATTTTTATTTTTTGTCAAATCTGCCAAAAAATCGTAATGTTCAATCTTTGCAAGATATTCGTCATAATTAAAACCTCGCATGTTTATATCTAAAATTTCAGCGTTTAAATCATCAACATATTTTTGAAATTTTTCATTTTCGCTTAAATAATTATCAGTTTTTGCACAAATATGAACCAAAATCAATCTCTTTATATGTTCTAATGAAATTTCGCCAAATTTCGATATGATTTCTTTTGCTTCTTCGCAAACCAAAACTCTTAAAATAGCGTTTAATCTTAAATCAATATCGTCAAAATCATAATCATAAATAAAATTTACAATCTCATCAAACGCGGTAAAACTTTCTAAATTATCATTTTTATAGAAATAACAAATAAATTTGTCGTTTTTTAATTTTAATTCTACAAAATCTTCTTTTTGATTTAAAAAATCCATACAAAAACCTTTAAAAAATTTTCGTTAATTATAATAAAATTATCTTAATTTTTAAATATAAAATTAACAAGTTTTTTACCAAATTCTGCTAAAAAAATCGCAAAAATAATCAAAAATGCCCCAAAAATTTGATTTAAATTTAAATTTTCTAAACCCATAAAATATCCTATAAAACCCGCACTAACTGGCTCTAAAGTGTAAATTAAAGCAGTTTTTTCGCTACTTATAAATTTTTGTGCCCAACTTTGAACAACAAAAGCAAAAATTGTAGCAACCAAAACGCAAAAAATAAGAGTTAATAAAAAAGTTTTTTCAAAAACAAATTCTAAACCACCTAAAATAGCGTAATTTGATATATTTTTTTCAAAAAATATCGCCGTTATAAAACTCAAAAAACTCATGATCAAAAATTGAGTTACAACAAGAGGCAAAATTTTTACTTTTTGAATCGCGATCGCTGTAAAAACAACATGCGCAGCGTATGAAAAAGAAGATAATAAAGCTAAAATTTCACCAAATCCAAAACATAAATTTTTAGCATTACTTAAAAAATACAACCCAAATCCAGCGATTATCGCGCTTAAAATAGAAAAAATTTGAATTTTTTGTTTTAATAATAAAAAAGCTAAAAATGGCACGAAAATAACATTTAAACCGACTATAAAAGCGACTTGACTTGAAAAAATATAATTTAACGCGTAAGTTTGCGCTGTAAAATCTATAAAAAGAAAAAATCCCGAAATTGCCCCAAGAATCAAAGCAAATTTATCAAATTTCACCATTTTATAAAAAATAATCCACATGAAAAATGCCGCAAATAAAAATCTCCAAGCAAGAAAACTAGGCACATTTATAAGTTTTATTGTATGACTTACTGGCAAAAACGTCCCGCCCCAAGTTATAGCCACGATGATAAGCAAAATCACTGCTATTTTTTCTTGTTTTTCCAAAAATTTCTCCAATTCGTAAAATAAAAGTCTTAATTTTACTAAAAACTTTTTAAAGTATAATAACGCCTTTCAAAGGATAAAAATGGAGCTTTTACTTCTAGCAATCGCTCTTGCCATGGACGCTGTGGCTGTTTGTATGGCAAACGGAGCAAAATACTTAAATATAAAATTCAAACAAATTTTACTTTTTAGTTTTGTTTATGGATTTTTTCAAGCCTTAATGCCATTTTTAGGATATTTTTTAGGGCTTAGCTTTGCAAATTTTATAGCTTCAATTGATCATTTTATAGCATTTTTTATACTTAATTATATCGGCATAAAAATGATAAAAGATAGAAAAATTCAAATCGCCTGCCAATTGCACAAAAAAGAGATAATTTTAACAGCAATTGCCACAAGTATAGATGCTTTTGCGATCGGTGTAACTTTTGCATTTGAAAAAGTTAATATAATTTTTAATTCACTAATTATAGGTTTAATGTGTTTTGTTTTGTGTTTTATCGCTTTTTATATGGGCAAAAAAGTTGGCGAAATTTTAGAAACAAAGGCTTTAATTTCAGGTGGCGTTATACTCATTTTGATAGGATTTAAAATTTTAATCACACATTTAGGAATTTTACGATGAAAATAGTATCTTGGAATGTAAATGGAATTCGTGCCGTAGTCCAAAAAAATGATTTTTCATGGATTAAAGATGTCGATTTTTTAGGAATTCAAGAAACAAAAGCAAACGAAGAAAATTTGCCAAAAGAAATTTTTAATCTTGGATTTAAAAACATAACTTCAAATAGCGCTACAAAAGCAGGATATAGCGGAGTTTTAAGCGCTTTTAATGAAAATTTTACTACGACAAAATCACTTTTTAATGATGATGAAGGGCGAGTTTTGGAACATAGATATAAAAATTTGGTAATTTTTAATATATATTTTCCAAACGGACAAAAAGATGAAATTAGACTTGCATATAAAATTGATTTTTATAAAAAATTTTTAGCATACATAAAAGATTTAAAAAAAGATGGATTTAGCATAATTTTCATGGGCGATCTAAACACAGCTCACAACGAAATAGATATAAAAAATCCAAAAGCAAACGAAAATCGTAGCGGATTTTTAAAAATAGAAAGGGAAATTTTAGACGAAATTTGCCAAAACGGTTTTATCGATACTTTTAGATTTTTATATCCAAAATTGCAAAAATTTTCTTGGTGGAGTTATAAATTTAAAGCAAGAGAAAAAAATATCGGTTGGCGAATTGATTATATTTTTATAAGCGAAGATTTAAAAGATCGTTTAAAAGATGCTTTCATAATGGATGAAATTTTAGGAAGCGATCATTGTCCAGTCGGCATAGAGATAGATTAAGGAGATTTTATGACAACAAATTATGTTTTTAGGTTAAAAGATTGTATTTTAGGAGCACAATTTTTATTTGTGGCTTTTGGAGCTTTAGTTTTGATGCCGATTTTAACGGGGCTTGATACAAGCGTCGCACTTTTTACGGCAGGAGTTGGAACTTTAATTTTTCAATTTATTTGTCGCAAAAAAGTAGTGCCGATATTTTTAGCTAGCTCTTTTGCGTTTATTGCGCCTATTAGTTTTGCTATACAAGAATGGGGACTTAGCGCGGCTATGGGTGGCGTATTTGTTGCAGGACTTGCTTATAGCGCTTTTTCTTTTGTGGTTAGATATAAAGGATTTGAGTTTATAGATAAAATTTTACCGGCGATTGTTGTTGGGCCAGTAATTATGACAATAGGATTAGTTTTAAGTCCAAATGCCGTAAGCATGGCTTTTCCAGATATAAACTCACTTGCAAAATATCAAATTTTAAATCCAAATTTCACACAAAAAGATGCGATTATAATCGCTTTTATATCGCTTTTAGTCACATTAACCACAATTATGTTTGCAAAAGGAATTTTAAAACTAATACCTATTTTATGCGGAGTTGTGGCTGGTTATGCAATATCAGTATTTTATGGAATAGTAGATTTTGAAGCTGTAAAATCGGCTCCTTGGTTTAGAGTGCCAAATTTTACAACTCCTACTTTTAAACTTGATGCGATTTTATATATGATTCCAGTTATCATAGCGCCGATTATCGAGCACATCGGAAATGTCATAGCCATAAGCAATGTCACAAAAGATAATTTTGTAAAAAATCCAGGACTCGAAAATACGCTTTTAGGCGATGGAATCGCTACAAGCGCAGCGGCTTTATTAGCAGGACCACCTTGTACAACTTATGCAGAAGTTACAGGTGCTGTAAGATTAACTAAAGCTTTTAATCCAGGCATTATGACGTGGTCGGCGATTGTAGCGATACTTTTAGCATTTGTAGGAAAACTTGGCGCTTTGATTGCTTCGATTCCGGCTTGTGTTTTAGGCGGAATTATGATTTTGCTTTTTGGAATAATCGCAAGCGTTGGAATGGAAAGTTTGATTAAAGCAAAAGTTGATATGGACGAGCCTAGAAATATGATTATAATCGCTTTGATTTTAGTGCCAGCACTTGGCGGAATGGTGCTTAATTTTGGATTTGCGTCATTTTCTCAAATCGGACTTGGTGCGATTTTAGGAGTTAGTTTAAATTTGATTTTGCCAAAAACAAAACAATTAACAAAAGATTAAAAATTTTTATATATTTTTGAGCAAAATTTTTAAGGGGATAATATGAAAATTTTAAAATTTATTTTTAGTTTTAGTTTATTTTTAGGACTTTTACAAGGAGCAAATTTAAATGAGATAAAAGAACGTGGCTTTATAAAAATCGGCGTTTTTAGCGACAAACCGCCATTTGGTTTTATAGATCAAAATGGCAAAAATCAAGGCTTTGATATAGAACTTGCAAAAGAAATTTCAAAAGAACTTTTCAAAGATGAAAACAAAATCGAATTTTTGTTAGTCGAAGCGGCAAGCAGAGTTGAATTTTTGCAAGCTGATAAAGTTGATTTAATCTTAGCGAATTTCACAAAAACAAAAGAGCGTCAAAGAGTTGTTGATTTTGCAAAACCGTATATGAAAGTTAGCCTTGGAGTGGTTAGCAAAAATGGCGAAATTTCGGATTTAAATCAATTAAAAAACAAAACTTTAATCGTAAATAAAGGCACAACTGCCGATATATATTTTACAAAAAATCATCCAGAAATTAAACTTTTAAAATTCGATCAAAACACAGAGACTTTTGCAGCACTTTTAGACGCTAGAGGCGATGCTTTAGCACACGATAATACAATGCTTTTTGGTTGGGCAAAAAATAATCCAAATTTTTTGGTAGCAATCCCAAATTTAGGTGGCGTTGATGAGATTGCACCAGCCGTAAAAAAAGGAAATAAAGATTTGGTTAAATTTTTAGATGATCTCATAGAAAAACTCACAAAAGAGAAATTTTTCTATAAAGCTTATGAAAAAACTTTAAAAAACTCTTTTGGCGACAAAATTGAACCTCAAAATGTTATTTACTAAAATTTTCGCCTTTTGGCGGAAATTTATATAAAAATGCTTTGCGTAAATTGTGAGCGTTTTAGTTTTGGATTGATTTGTAAAAATTGCAAACAAATTCTTAGCGACATTTCATTGACAAAAAGAATCGAAGACGGGCTTGAAATTTACTCATTTTATGGATATTCAGAAATAGAAAAACTACTTTTTAGCAAACACAAAATTTATGGATCTAAAATTTTTGAAATTTTAGCAGATTTATCATTTGCAAAATTTGCTAAAAATTTTCAATTTAATGAAAAAATTTCAGCAATCCCATTAGATGACAATGTAAAAAGTGGATATTCGCACACAGCCATTTTAGCAAAAGCTTTAAAAAGCAAATTTATAAAGCCAAAATTTCGAGTTTTAAGAGCAAAATCGCAAATTTCTTATCACGGAAAAAGTTTAGAATTTCGCAAAAATAATCCAAGAAATTATCAAATTCTTAAAAAAATAAATACGCCGATAATTTTGGTAGATGATATCGTCACAACGGGGCAAAGTTTAATGCAAGCAAGAGATATTTTGCAAAAAAACAACGAAGAAATTCTTTTTGCTTTAACGCTTGCAGACGCAAGAATTTAAAAATTTCAGCCACTTTAAATAAATTTTAAGCTATAATCGCCGAATTTTTTAACTTTTAAGGAATTTTGATGGAAGAAATTTTAGATCAAGATATACAAAATATAGATGTCGTAGATACAATAAAAAATAGCTATTTAGATTATTCGATGAGTGTTATTATCGGTAGGGCGTTACCAGATGCAAGAGATGGATTAAAACCAGTTCATAGACGAATTTTGTATGGAATGAATGATTTAAGTCTTGGTAGCAAAAGTCCTTATAAAAAATCAGCAAGAATTGTCGGAGATGTAATGGGAAAATATCATCCACACGGCGATATTGCGATATATGATGCATTAGTAAGGATGGCGCAACCTTTTTCTATGAGAATTCCAAGCGTAGATGGACAAGGAAACTTTGGATCGATTGATGGTGATGGTGCTGCTGCTATGCGTTACACAGAAGCTAGAATGACAAATTTAGCAGAAGAACTTTTAAAAGATATAGATAAAGATACAGTCGATTTTGTGCCAAATTACGATGATTCTATGAAAGAACCGGATGTTTTGCCTGCAAAAGTACCAAATTTGCTTTTAAATGGAAGTAGCGGTATAGCAGTAGGTATGGCGACAAATATCCCGCCTCATAGTTTAGACGAATTAATCGATGGAATTTTACTTCTTTTAGACAAAAAAGATGCCAGTTTAGAAGAAATTATGGAGCATATAAAAGGTCCAGATTTTCCAACTGGAGGCATAATTTTTGGCAAAAAAGGAATAATTGAAGCTTACAAAACTGGACGCGGACGTATTAAAATTCGCGCAAAAACTCATATAGAGACAAAATCAAATAAAGATGTAATCGTAATAGACGAAGTTCCTTATCAATGCAACAAAGCAAGACTTATCGAACAAATTGCCGGTTTAGTAAAAGATAAATTAATCGATGGAATTAGCGAAGTTAGAGACGAAAGCGATAGAGAAGGAATTCGCGTAGTAATAGAATTAAAAAGAGATGCTATAAGTGAGATTGTTTTAAATAATTTATTTAAACAAACCGCTATGGAAGCGACTTTTGGCGTGATAATGCTAGCAATCAATAACAAAGAGCCAAAAGTATTTAATTTAATGGAGCTTTTAAATTTATTTTTAAATCATAGAAAAACAGTCGTCATAAGAAGAACTATTTTTGATTTACAAAAAGCAAAAGCTAGGGCGCATATTTTAGAAGGCTTGACAATCGCACTTGAAAATATCGACGATGTGATTGAACTGATCAAAAACAGCCAAGATACAAATGATGCAAGAAATGGCTTGATGCAGAAATTTGGACTTAGCGAACTTCAATCAAATGCAATTTTGGATATGAAACTTAGCCGTTTAACTGGATTAGAGCGAGAAAAAATAGAAAATGAATTAAAAGAACTTTTAGAATTAATAAAACATTTAGAAGAAATTCTAAAAAGCGAAGAGATGATTGAAAAAATCATAAGAGAAGAATTGATAGAAATTAAAAACAAATTCAAATGTCCAAGAATTACAGAAATCGTGGATGATTACGAGGATTTTGATACAGAAGATTTAATTCCAAATGAAAATATGGTAGTTACTATAACTCACCGCGGATATATAAAACGCGTCCCTAGCAAAACTTACGAAAAACAAAAACGTGGTGGAAAAGGTAAAGTGGCAGTTACTACATACGAAGATGATTTTATAGAAAATTTCTTTACATCAAATTCTCATGATACTTTAATGTTTATAAGCGATAAAGGGCAACTTTATTGGTTAAAAGTTTATAAAATTCCGGAAGGCTCAAGAACTGCAAAAGGAAAAGCACTTGTAAATTTGATAAATTTACAACCAGATGAACAAATAAAAGCCATTATTAATACAACAGACTTTAATGAAAACAAATCTATGGTATTTTTCACCAAAAATGGTCTAATAAAACGAACAAATTTAAGCGAATATAAAAACATAAGAACTATCGGAGTAAAAGCGATAAATCTTGATGAAAATGATGAAGTTGTAACGGCATTGATTATCGAAAAAGATGAATTTGATCTTGGAAATTTAAGTGAAGAAGCGATAAACGAAAGCGCAGAAAATTTAGAAGAAACTACAAATTCTCAATATCAAGGTCAAATGTTTTTAGTCGTTACGGAACAAGGCATGTGTATTAAATTTAATGCAAATTCAGTTAGAGAAATAGGACGAAATTCAAGAGGCATAACTGCTATCAAATTTAAAACAGATGATGATTTTGTAGTAGGAGCAGCTGTAATACAAAATGATAGTCAAGAAATTTTAAGTATTTCTAGCAAAGGTATTGGCAAACGAACAACTGCCGATGAATATAGATTAACTAAAAGAGGCGGAAAAGGCGTAATCGCTATGAAGCTTACAAATAAAACAGGCGATTTAATCGGCATAGTTATAGTCGATGATGCGCTTGATTTGATGGCACTTACGACAACTGGAAAGATGATTAGAGTAGATATGGAATCTATAAGAAAAGCTGGTAGAAATACAAGCGGAGTAAAAATCATAAATGTCGATGGCGACGAAGTAAAAAGTGTAGCGATTTGTCCAAAAGAAGAAAAAGACGAGGAAGAAAACAATGAGGAAGTTTAATATAGCCGTTGTTGGTGCAACTGGCGCTGTTGGTGAAGAAATTTTTAAAGTTTTAGAGGAGTTAAAATTCCCCTATGGTGAAGTTTTACCTTTAGTTAGTTCTAGAAGTGCTGGAAGTGATGTGGAATTTGATGGCGAAATTTACAAAGCAGTTGAACTTACAGAAAATATTTTCGAAGAACATGAAATAGATATCGCTTTTTTTAGTGCTGGTGGCTCAGTTTCAGCGAAATTTGCACCACTCGCAGCACAAAGCGGAGCTTTAGTTATAGATAATACTAGCCATTTTAGAATGCAAAAAAATATCCCGTTAGTGGTGCCAGAATGTAATCCGCAAGATATCGCATTATGGAAAGAAACAGGTATAATCGCAAATCCAAACTGTTCAACTATCCAAATGGTGCAAATTTTAAAACCATTAAACGATACTTTTGATATACAAAGAGTTGATGTTAGCACATATCAAGCAGTTAGCGGTGCTGGAAAAAAAGGCATGGAAGAGCTTGTAATGGAACTTCAAGCATTTTTTGCTTTTAAACTTGACGAATATGAAAACAAAGCATTTCCTTATCAAATTGCTATGAATTTGATCCCGCATATTGATGTATTTTTGGATAATGGCTATACAAAAGAAGAGATGAAAATGGTAAATGAAACTCAAAAAATTTTGCATAAAAATTTCTCAGTTTCTGCAACTTGCGTTAGAGTGCCAGTTTTAAGAAGTCATAGCGAGGCTATAACTATAAAATTTGCAAATCCAATTGATGCCCAAAAAGCAAGAGAAGTTTTAAAAGCAGCCCCATCTGTTGTAGTTGTCGATAAACCAGAAGATAAAGAATATCCTATGCCGATAATCTCAACAGATACAAATTTTACTTATGTTGGAAGAATCAGAAATGACAATTTTGACGATACGATTTTGCATTTATGGTGTTGTGCGGATCAAATCAGAGTCGGAGCAGCCACAAATGCGGTAAGAATCGCACTTGAATGGATAGAAAAATATAGTGATTAATTTCCCAAAATTTTGGGAAATTTTTAAATTTTAAAAGAGGCAAATTTTGACAAAAGAAAATTTAGAAAAATTTGAAAATTGTGTAAAAACTATAATCGAAATTTTGGGTGAAGATACAAAACGCGAGGGACTTTTAAAAACCCCAAACAGAGTCGCAAAAGCTTATGAATTTTTTACCAGTGGATATTTGCAAGATCCAACTGAAATTTTAAACGAAGCACTTTTTACAAGCAATAATAGCGAGATGGTTTTGATTAAAGATATAGAATTTTATAGTCTTTGCGAGCACCATCTTTTACCAATTATCGGTAGAGCGCACGTGGCTTATATACCAAATGGTAAAGTTGTAGGCCTTTCAAAAATTCCTCGCCTTGTTAATGTTTTTGCTAGACGATTTCAAATTCAAGAACAACTAACTGAGCAAATCGCAGCCGCTCTTCAAGATACAATTAAACCTCTTGGCGTCGGAGTTGTGATAGAAGCAAGACATATGTGCATAGAAATGCGCGGTGTAGAAAAGATAAACTCAGTAACTACAACCTCAGCAATTCGCGGTAGTTTTATGACAAATGCAAACACTAGAAAAGAATTTTTCTCCCTTATAAATTCACCAAAAAACTCAAATTTTTAAGTTTTTATTAAAATAAAAATTGTATTATGTTTGACTTTTGAGATAAAAACTATCTTAATTAAAAGGCAAAAAAGTGAAAGTATATTTAGATAATAACGCTACCACTCCGCTTGATCCAGAAGCTTATGAGGCGATGTTGCCGTATTTGTGCGATAAATTTGGCAATCCAAACTCTTTGCATGATTTTGGAAGCCAAACTCATAAGGCGTTAAAAAAATCTATGGATCAGCTTTATGAGTCTTTAAATGCTGCAGATTGCGATGATATCGTGGTTACTTCTTGTGCTACAGAAAGCAACAATTGGGTTTTAAAAGGTATATATTTTGACAAAATTATCAACAACAAATTTGACACGATTATAACCTCAAGTGTAGAACATCCAGCCATTCTTTCGACCTGTGATTTTTTAAAAAGTTTAGGTGTAAATATAATAACTCTTGATGTTGATAATGAAGGCTTAGTAGATCCAGAAGAGCTCAAAGATGCTTTAAAACAAAATCCAAAAACAGCGCTTGTTAGTATAATGTGGGCAAATAACGAAACCGGCATGATTTTTCCTATAGATAAACTTGTCGAAATTTCTCACGAATTTGGTGTGCCTTTTCATACAGATGCAACTCAAGCTGTAGGCAAAATTTCGGTGAATTTAAAAAAAACGCCAGTTGATTTTTTAAGTTTTTCGGCACATAAATTTCACGGTCCAAAAGGTATAGGTGGATTATTTATAAAAAATTCAGCCACTCTTACAAGTTTGCTTCATGGTGGCGAACATATGGGTGGAAGAAGAAGTGGAACTTTAAATGTCCCTTCGATGATAGCACAAGGTATAGCATTACAAAATGCTACAAAAATGATAAATTTTGAAAACTCACAAGTCAGAAAAATGCGCGACAAACTTGAAGATGCTCTGCTTTCTATAAGCGATGTAAAAGTTGTAGGCAATAGAGATAAAAGAGTCCCAAATACTATTTTAGCTTCAGTTAAAGGCGTAGAAGGTGAAGCTATGCTTTGGGATTTAAATCAAGCAGGAATTGCAGCTTCAACCGGATCGGCCTGTGCTAGCGAAACACTTCAAAGCAATCCGATAATGGAAGCAATCGGCGCCGATAAAGAGCTTGCACATACTGCTTTAAGACTTTCGCTTTCAAGATTTAATACAGAAGAAGAGATAGATTATACTATAGAAAATATCAAAAAAGCGATATCTCGTTTAAGAAAAATTTCTAGCAGTTTTGCTTATGCACCATCTTGGCATAAAAGTGAATTATAAAGGATTGTAAAATGGCAAAAAATAGCTTAATAGGCGGTTCCATCTGGGACGAATATTCAAAAAAAGTTCAAGATAGGATGAATTTCCCAAAATTTATGGGAGAAATAACAGAAGAAGAAGCAAAAAAACAAAATGCGAAATTGATAATAGCAGATTTTGGTGCCGAAAGTTGTGGCGATGCAGTTAGACTTTATTGGCTTGTAGATGAAAAAACAGATATCATAAAAGACGCGAAATTTAAAAGTTTTGGTTGTGGCACAGCAATCGCTAGCAGCGACGCTATGGCTGAGCTTTGTATAGGTAAAAAAGTTGATGAAGCGGTAAAAATCACAAATTTAGATGTTGAATTTGCTTTAAGAGATGATCCAGACACGCCAGCCGTTCCACCACAAAAAATGCATTGTTCGGTTATGGCTTACGATGTTATAAAAGCAGCAGCAGCCCAATATAAAGGCGTAGATCCAGCAAATTTTGAAGATCAAATTATAGTTTGCGAATGCGCTAGAGTTTCGCTTGGAACTATAAAAGAAGTTATAAAATTAAACGACTTAAAAAGTGTCGAAGAAATCACAGAATACACAAAAGCAGGAGCATTTTGTAAAAGCTGTATTAAGCCGGGCGGTCACGAAAAAAGAGAATATTATTTAATCGACATTTTAGAGCAAACAAGAGCAGAGATGGCACAAGAAAGATTAAATGAATTAGCAAATTCTAAACCAAACGGCGGAAATTTAGATTTAAGTTTTGAAGAACTTAACACAATCGGTCAATTTAAAGCCGTCGAAAAGATAATCGACACAGAAATTCGCCCTATGTTGGCATTTGATGGTGGAAATTTAGAAATTTTAGATATCAAAAAAGCAGACAACGGAAAAATTGATATTTATATAAGATATCTTGGAGCTTGTAATGGATGCTCTAGCGGAAGCACAGGCACACTTTATGCGATAGAAAATGTTTTACAAGAAAGCCTTTGTCCGAACATTAGAGTTTTACCAATTTGATAAAAATTCTTTTTATTTTTTTGCCGATTTTGCTATTTTGTAGCGAAATTAGGCTAATTTTTGTCGGCGATATCATGACGCATAACGCCCAATTAAAACAAGCAAAAATCGGCAACGATTACGATTTTTCAGGACAATTCAAACAAATTTCACCATTTTTAAAAAATTCTGATTTTGTAGCGGGAAATTTCGAAAGTACAAGCGATAAAAGTAAAAATTTTAGCTCTTACCCTGCTTTTAATACTCCACCACAAATTTTTAAATCTTTAAAAAATATCGGTTTTAAAGCCCTTTCAGTATCAAATAATCACTCTTTAGACATGAAAATTTCTGGTTTAAAATCGACTTTAAAAGAGATCAAAAAAGCAAATTTAAAAAGTTTTGGTAGTAAAGAAATATTGATACAAGAAATAAAAAATCTAAAATTTGGTTTTTTAGCTTATTCTTACGGATTTAATGGATTTGAAAAATTTGTATCAAAAAAAGATAGAAATTTTATAAATTTTTTAGATGAAAAAAAGATAAAAAAAGATATAAAAAATTTGCGATCAAAAGTTGATTTTATAGTTGTTTATCCGCATTGGGGCGATGAATATTCACAAAAAGCAAACGATTTTCAAAAAAAACTTGCTAAAAAAATGATAAATTTTGGCGCTGATTTTGTCATAGGAAATCATCCGCACACAACGCAAGAAGCGTTTTATTATTGCGATAAAAGATGCGGTTTTGTGGCTTTTAGTTTAGGAAATTTCATATCAAACCAACGTTATGAAACTTTGAAAAATTATGGTGTCGAGCGAAGTTTAGCAGTCGAAATTTTATTTAAAAACTCTCAAATTTCACAAATAAATTTTCATCCGCTTTGGGTTGGAAAAATCGAAAACAAAATTCAAGTTTTTTTAGCAAAAGATTACAAAAATAAAAATTCAAAAATTTATCAAAATAAAAGAGCAAAAAAGGCTTATTTTGATACTTTAAATCATTTAGATTTAAAAATTCTTCATACTCACAAATAAAAAAGTTAATCAAATATAAATAAAAAAAATTTTTTTGTTTATATTTTTTTATTATTATCACGCACTTTAATTTTAACACTAAAGGAAATTCATGAAAAAAATGTTATGGTGCGCCCTAATATGTTTGATAGGAAATATAACGGCACAAGAAAAAGAATTTAAAAATCAAAACAATGTTATCTTAAAAGATTGGTTCGGTTGGCTAATGTATGATATGTATCGAACACATGAACTCAAACCAGATAAAATAATGAAAGATAACAAAATAATCTTAAAAGATTCAAATATTGTTGCTGCTAGACTACGCATAATACAACCAAACAATACACAAGATGTCAAAACAGCACAAAATAACACTATAGAATTAATAAACTCATCTCTTAATGGATATGAAATTTCTATAGGAAATAATGCAAACAACTTTTTAAATAATAAAATTATTTTAAATAAAATGAAATTATTAGAAAAAGGCGAATTTGAAAAACAAAATCCACTAGAAGAATCTTCGCAAATAACAGTTCACGGAACACCAAAAAATATAACACAAAATTCATTATCAAAAGGAAATATCTTACAAATAAAAGATAGCGACATAAAAAATGCTTATCAAATTTCAACTACAAATGGATATTTTGGAGACATTGAAAATAACGAGATTTTGATACAAGACTCAAAAATAGCACCTTTAAAAAACAAAAATCAAACAGTTAATATCAGTACAGTAGTGATCGATAAATTCAAGCCAGGATACACAAAAGAATTTATACCAAATCTAAAAAATAATAAAATAAAAATAGAAAATAGCGAATTGTATGGTGTTGAAAATATTTCTATGATAATCATGCACGGCGATTTAGAAAATATAGCTTTTCCGATTGGTAAACAAACAAATAATAAAATCGAAATAAAAAATTCTAAAATCGAATTTTCAAAAAATAAAGGTAATTATGAAAAAATCATAGCTACAGGTTCAAAAACATTATTTGAAAAAGATATTTTTGCAAATGGCGATCCAAATACATCCATCTCGAAAACAGGTAGCAACAACGAAATCAATATAATAGATTCCGTAATAAAAGAAAAAGATGACGTAAAAGATCAAAAAACTACCATTTTCTCAGATAAAATTTTTCTATCAAATAGTGGAATGGGGAAATTTGGTAATACAAGAGTCGCTGGAGATATAAATACCGAGTTATTAGAAACAAGCGGACAAAATATAACAGTTAGAAATATTGATCATGTACAAAAAATAAATTTTCATTTAGCAGCAAACGAGATAACAGAAAATGGAAAAACTTTTTATCAAACAAATGGAAAAGCACCGATTTTAAATACCCAAGATAAAGTAAAAATAGATAGAAAAGAAGTGGAATTACACATCCATGGAAACCCAAATTTCGGAAAAGATCCAAAATTTGATCTTATAAAAAATGCTGAAGGCAATAAAGCAAAATCTTTTAAAATTTCAGCTGGAATTGCTTCTGCGTATGATAGCAACAACTTTACAGAAGGTAACGAAAATAATACATACTTTGTCAAATTAAAAGGTGAAAATCCACAAGGAAATAAACCTTCAAAACCGCAACCACAAATAAATAGCAAAAAAGGTGATGTTTTTGCTAGTGTGCAAAGCACAAATTTATTGCAAATTTTACAAACAAACGATGGTATAAATAATAAAATCCTAGATCAAAACTCAAGTTTAAATATTTTCGCATACGTCGATAATTTTGTTACAAAATATAAAAATTCCAAAAACAATCTAAAAGGACAAACTTACACAGCAGGAATTGCTTTAAATAACGAAAATTTTGCAACTGGATTTTTTACACAATATTCATCAGGAAAATTCGATGAAAAATTTAATCAATATTTAATCAACACAAAAGAAAAATTATACGATATCGGAATTCTTTCAAAGATAAATTTAGATAATTTTTATTTAGACGGTTTTGCAAAAATAGGACAATTGGAAAGCAAAAATAGTTTTGATTTAAATAGTTATCAAATCGCAGATAAATCAAAGCAATTGTTCTATTCAGTTGGAATTTTTGCTGGACACGATACACAGATTTCAGAAAAAATTTCTTTTGATAATAAAATTGGTTTTTCTCATACATGGCTAGAATCGGCAAAAATCAAAAATAAAAATGACGTTTTAAATCTAGATTCAATATCTTCAAACAAAGCAGAAATTCAAAATAGCATAAAAGCACAATTTGATAAATTTTTTATGTTCGCTAAAACACGATTTGAATATGAATTTTTGGCAAATTCTATAATAAATGAATATAAATCAAAATATACAAAAGATGATTTTAAAGGCTTTTCTTACGGTGGAAAAATCGGAGTTGGAAAAAATATAGCAAACTCTTTAGTAACTCTTGAAGCAAATTTCTTAGATGGAAAACGTAAAGAAATGGGTGCTCAAGTAGGATTTATTTATAATTTCTAATTATACAAAGTTATAAAATCGCGATAAAGCGATTTTATAACTCACAAACTTCTGGAAATCTAAAAACAACTTTTCCTTTTTTTATAGTAATTACAGAAGCACCTTTTAATTCTTTGTTGAAAAGTGGAGAATTTTTTGATTTTGATTTATTTATTTTTTCATCGTAAATATATTTTATATCCGGATCGATTATCGTGATATCTGCGATTTTTCCAATCGAAATCTCGCCACGATCGCTTAATTTTAAAATTTTTGCTGGATTTTTACTTGTTAATTCTACAAATTTTTCTAAAGTTATAGTTTTATCTTCAACTAATTTTAAAGTAAGCGGAATTAATGTTTGAAGCCCTAAAATTCCAAACGGCGCTTTATCAAATTCTTGAAATTTTTCATCTGTATTGTGTGGGGCGTGATCGGTTACTATTATGTCGGCTGTGCCATCTTGCAAGGCAAGTTTTACAGCCTCCACATCGCTTTTTGTGCGAAGTGGTGGCGACATTTTGAAATTTGTATCATAATTTATAAGTTCATCTTCGCTAAAAGTAAAATGGTGAGGCGTTACTTCGCAAGTTACATTTAATCCTTGATTTTTTGCATCTTTTATCATTTTTAAAGCATAAGCGCTACTAACATGAGCTAAATGTATATGTCCGCCAGTTAGTTTTGAAAGCAAGATGTCTCTTGAAATCATTATCTCTTCTTGTTCGCGCGGCATTCCTTTTATGCCGATTTTTGCAGAAATTTTACCTTCATTCATATGCCCACCACAACTTAAAGAGCAATCTTGTGAATGATTGATTATAAAACTATTGTGAAATTTCGCATATTCAAGCGCAGTTCTCATCACTTCGCTACTAACTACTGGCAAACCATCATCGCTAAAAGCACAAGCCCCGGCTTCAACCATATCACCGATTTCAACGACACTTTTTCCGTCCATTGATTTGCTAATCGCGCCGATCGGCAAAAGGTCGATTAAGCCGATGTTTTTTGCTTTTATAATCATATCTCTTGTAATTGTAGCATTGTCGTTTATGGGATTTGTATTTGCCATACAGCAAGCAGTTGTAACACCGCCAGCTACGGCTGAACGCGATCCACTTTTTATATCGTCTTTGTATTCAAAACCTGGATCTCGAAAATGCACATGCATATCGATAAGCCCAGGGACGACAAATTTGCCATTTGCATCGATTATTTCATCGAAATTTTCATTTAAATTTTCATTTAAATCCGAAATTTTAGCAATCAAATCATCTTTTATAACAACATTTGCTTTTTTCGATCCATTATAATTTACAACCAAACCATTTTTTATTAAAATTTTCATTTTGTTTCCTTATTTCTTGCTAAAATTTTTAAAACCGCTGCTCGCACAGCCACACCGCTTTCTACTTGATTTAAAATAAAAGATATATTTTTATCATCAGCTACGTCTGAGTTCATCTCAACGCCTCTATTAATCGGGCCAGGATGCATTATCATAACTCCATTTTTTGCAAGTTTTAATCTTTGTCTTGAAAGTCCAAAATATTTACAATATTCTCTAACGCTTGGAAAAGCAACCTCGCCGTTTTGTCTTTCAAGCTGAATTCTAAGCATTATTAACACATCGCTATCGCTTACTGCCTCTTCCATACTTTTGCAAATTTCACATCCAAAAACTTCCATTCCTCTCATCATCATAGGAGGACCAAAAAGCCTAACTTTAATCCCCATTTTTTTCATCACATAGATATCAGATCTTGCGACTCTACTATGCAAAATATCGCCGATAATAGTAACCACAAGCCCATCAAAGCTTTTTTTGTTTTCATAAATTGTAAAAAGATCAAGAAGCGCTTGAGTTGGATGCTCGTTTTGTCCGTCCCCAGCATTTACCACACAAACATCGGTATTTTCTGCGACAAATTTCGCAGCACCAGAGCAATAATGACGAAGCACAAAAATATCAGTTTGCATCGCTCTTATATTTGCTATCGTGTCAGTTAAAGTTTCGCCCTTTTTTGTGCTTGAATTTGCCGCTATGAAATTTATAGCATCAGTGCCCAATCTTTTTGCTGCGATTTCAAAAGAAGTCCTCGTTCTAGTTGAGTTTTCAAAAAACGTATTTACTATCGTGCGACCTGATAAAATGGGCTCTTTTTTATCGGCTTGTTTGTTTAAGTTTTTAAAAAACTCGGCCTCTGTGAGAAATTCGAAAATTTCATCTTTACTTAAATTTTCCGTGCTGATTAAATCTTTGCAAGAATAAGACATTTGACCGCCTTTTTTAAAGAAATTTTGTAATTCTATAAAAAAAATGCTTTTTAGAAATTAAAATTGAACTATTTATGAAACTCAAACATATTTAAAAATTTCTTAGCTCGGTCGGTTTTTGGATTTGTAAAAAACTCTTCTGGTGTTGAAATTTCTATGATTTCTCCAGCGTCCATAAAGATGATTTTATCCGCTACAGCCCTTGCAAAAGCCATTTCGTGCGTTACAATTAGCATAGTTCTTCCCTCTTTTGCCAAATTTAGCATAACATCTAAAACTTCACGCACGATTTCAGGATCAAGTGCGGCTGTAACTTCATCAAAAAGCATAATTTCAGGGTTCATACAAAGACTTCTAACGATTGCAATTCGTTGTTTTTGTCCGCCGCTTAGTTCTTTTGGAAAAGCGTTTATTTTATGTAAAAGTCCAACTTTTTCAAGCCAAAATTTAGCTTCATCTGTAGCGTCTTGTTTTGTGCGTTTTTGCACTTTTGTAGGTCCTAAAATAACATTTTGCAAAACATTTAAATGATCAAAAAGTTCATAGCTTTGAAAAACCATACCGACTTTTTGACGAATTTCTCGCCATGATTTAAAGTTTTTATCTATTTTGGTGCCTAGAATTTCCATCGTGCCGTTTTGTATCTCTTCAAGTCCATTAATACATCTTAAAGTTGTGCTTTTGCCACATCCAGAAGGTCCTAAGATAACAACAACTTCGCCTTTATTTACGCCAAAACTAATGCCTTTTAATGCGTGGTTATCGCCGTAGTATTTATCTATATTATCAAGTTTTAAAATTTCCATTTTTATCTCATTTCATTTTCTATAAATTTAATCTCATCATCACTTAAATCAAAAAGTTTATAAACTAAATCATCAGCATTTTTATCAAGTTTTGAAATTTCGCTTTGTAAATTTAAAACTTCATTTTTATCATGCATAAAAATTCTCTCCCATTGATTTTTGAAATTTCGCTCATCAAGTTTATCTTTAAATTTAAGTTTTAAGGCTTTTGTAAATTCATCTATAAACTCATCAAATTCTAAAAGTTCAAAATTTTCAAGAGTTTTTGATAATTTGTCTAGTTTTAACTCAGTTAAAAAAGCATTTTTTGTAGTTTTTAAATTTTCATTTAAATTTAAAAGTTCATTTGCCAAATTTTCAAATTCACTCATTTTATCAGCTGGAATTTGTGGAATAGGGAGTCTTTCTAAATTATTAGTTTTTAGTTCGCCATTAATTCCACCACCCATATAAAAACTTTTCAAAGAAAAATATATGAGTTTTGAATTTAAAAGTAAATTTACATATTTTAAAATTTGAGTTTTTGCTGTTATTATATTTCCAGGTGCTACAACATAAAAATTATCATTTGTATATGTAAATCTTGGCTCTGTTGCCATAATGCACGGATAAACTATTTTATCTTTTTCAAATTCTTTATAATATGCAATACTATCTTGTGTTTCAAACCATTTATTAGATGTTTTTTTTCTACAACCTTTTTCACCACTTTGTTTAAGTCTTGGCATAAAGTTCATTAAAAATTTTTTTAATGAAGGATAGTTTTCTATATCCAAATTTAAGGCTGGAAATGTGCAAATCAGCCACAAATTCGCCCATTCATAACTATATCTTTTTATATCTCGTCCTCTTAAAATCGGCTTTATTAAATTTGATGTTTTTTCTTTTTCATCTAAATTTTGGCAGCTGTTTAGTAGTTCATCGCGGGTTTTTGTATCGATTATAAAAGCTTCATTTAATCCAGTTAAAACTCCTCTATAAATTTGTATATCCCAACTTTTAAGAGGAGTTCCTTTTTTTTCAAGTTTTGATTTTATGGAAATTTCAGTATTGTTTAAAAAAGAAAAAGTTGTTTTATCAAGTGAGCTTTGTAAGATAGAGTTTGGCTTTTCATCTAAATTTGTGCTAAATTTAAATTCATTATTTTGATTAATTTCTTTTTTAAAAACAGTTATAGCGCTATCAACAGTGGCATCTTCAAAAATTTTAATTTCGTTAAAATCAACTATGTTTTTAAAGCTTGTATTTTTTAGTAAAAACTCACGCAAATTTTCACCATATTTTGCACGAAAGAATTTATTAGAACAGATAAATCCTAAATATCCACTTTCTCTTAAATTTTTTATACCAAGTTCATAAAAATAAGCATATAAATCAGCAGTGCCATTATAAATTTCATAAATTTTTTCTAAAAAAGGTTTTTGCTCTTTTATGCGTTCTTGCCTAACATAAGGTGGATTTCCAATAACTGCGTCGAATTTAATATCTTTAAATGGAAAATCTAAAAGCGAGTTTGCGGTTTTTATGTTGTTACTTAAATTTGTAAGTTTTCTACCTTTTTTGGCTGTTTTTAACCATAAAGAAAGTTTTGCGATTTCGGTTGCGTTTTCGTTTATATCAACGCCATAAAGGTTGTTTTCTAAGATAGAAATTTCAACATCAAAAAGCCCAAGCGCATCGCCGTCAAACTCACGCCTTAAATCATCGCAAAATTTATGCTCATTTATTAAAAAATTCATCGCTTCGTTTAAAAATGCTCCACTTCCACAAGCTGGATCTAAAATCTTTAAACTTAGCAAAAAGTCTTTATAAGCGTAAATTTTATCTAAATTTTCCTTGTCTTTTTTGGTAAGTCTGTTTTGATTTTTAGGTGGCGTGATATCACGCAAAATTTCTTTTTTGTCTTTGCAAATCTCACCTAATGTTTTAGAAACGATAAATTTAGTAATAAACTCAGGAGTGTAAAAAATGCCATCTTTTTTTCTTTGGGATTTGGTTTTATCAAAACTATCACCGCCAATGTTTGCGGTGATCTCTTCTAAGTCATTTAAGCTTTGCTCGAAAATATGACCTAAAATATTTACGCTAACTTCGCTTGCAAAATCATACTCGCTTAATTTACTCGCATTTAGGGCGAAATCATCTATTTTTAAATTATCAAGTTTTTCATCAGTAGCAAAAAGTCCGCCGTTATAGCCTTCAATGCTTAGTTTTTCATCGCCTTGATTTATGGCGTTAAAGTAGATTTTATACATTTCATAAAGGCTGAAATTTGTATATTTTTGGTTTTTAAAGTCTTCTTCGATGGTTTTTATCGTGTTTGGTTTCAAAAGTGTTTTATCTTCTGCAAATAAAATAAAAATAATCCTATCGCAAAGTTTTGCAGTGTAAGATAAAAGCTCATTTTTACTGATGTTTGGGTTGTTTTTTATTAAATTTTCAAATAAATTTGATCTAAAATCTGAGTAATCGTTATAAAATTTCTTAGAAATTTCGGTTTGGAAATTCAGGGATTGCTCTTTTAAAAGTAAGGGAGTATTATTTTTAATGCTGTTAAAATTTAATAATAAATAAAACTTTTTAAATTCCGTAAAATTTAAATCAAAAAGATTAAACTCTACAAATTCTATCTTTTTATCTATGTAAAATCTTAATTTTTCAAAATTTGAAATGATGATATAGCGAGAATTTGCGTGAGAGTTGTGATAATTAAAAGCTTGATTTTCAACTTTACTTAAATCTTTTGTCGTTGTATCTTTTAACTCTATAATGCCCACAACTTCGCCATTTACGATGATGACACCGTCTGCTTTTTTAGCGTCAGTTTCGTTTTTCATCTCTCTTTTTAGGTTGAAATTTTCAGGATTTGTCGTATCAAGCGTGTAACCTAAGCAGTTTTCAAAAACATCTTTTAAAAATCCATCTTGATAAACTTCTTCTTTGAAAGTTTTGATAGCGTCTTTTTTTGCGGTGTATTTTTGAAACTCGTTATAAGCTTTTAAAAGTGCGTTTTCGTCTAAGTTTTGGCTAAATTCTTTGATGATTTTTGGTAAAAACATTAACTCCACCTGTTTTCTAAAATTTTTGATAGTTTTGATACTGGATAGCAAATCGCAAAATACAAGAAAAATATAAAGGAATAAATTATAAAAGGCGCCATATTATTTGAAAATAATGAATTTTCTATGATTTGTTGGCCGACTTTTACGATTTCTACAACGCCGATTAAAACGACGATTGATGTAGTTTTTATCATCCTGCTTAATAAATTTATCACGGAAGGCACAAGTCTTCTTGTAGCAAGTGGAATAATGATATAAAAATAAATTTGCGTTTTTTTAAGTCCTAGCGATAAACTTGCTTCAAATTGATATTTTGGTATGCTTAAAATCGCGCTTCGCACTAAATCCATCATCTCAAAAACTCCCCAAATGCTAAAAACTATAATCGAAGCAGAAATTGCGTTTAAATGAATATCTAAAATTTTACTAAGTCCAAAATAAACTAAAAAAAGCCAAACAAGTTGTGGCATAACTCGCACGATTTCAAGACAAATTTTTAAAATAAAATAGATAAATTTATTTTTTAAACTCATTAAAACGCCAAGAAATAAGCCACCGATTAAAGATATCGCAATCGCTATAAAAGAAATTTCTAAACTTACAAAAAGCCCATTCATCAAACGAGCGAAATTTTCACCTTCAAAAATCAAATTAAGCATTTGCATAATTTAACCTTTTTTCTAAAAAAGTTAAAAACAAAGATATCGGTAAAATTATAATCAAATACGAAACGACAAGCATAAACAAAGCCTCGTTTGTCATATAATAAAGCCCCATAATATCTTTTGTAACATAAACTAAATCAGCTAAAGCAACTATGCTTACAATCGAAGTTTCTTTCAATAAAAAAATTATATTTGCAGATATTGAAGCAAGCGAAATTCTTAAAATTTGCGGAAGCAAAATATAAAAAATCAGTTGATTTTGACTAAATCCAAGCGAAAGAGCGGATTGGATTTGTGCTTTTTTGATCGCTTCAAATCCGCTTCTAAAACTTTCACTCATATAACTTCCACCTAAAAATGCAAGACCGATTACGGCACATTCAAAACTTTCAAGCGAAATTCCGATTTTTGGCAAACCAAAATATAAAAAAAATAGTTGTATTAAAAGCGGAGTATTTCTCGAAATTTCAACATAAATATCACAAATTTTTGCTAAAAATTTGATTTTAAAAATTTTCACCCAAAGTATAAAAAATCCAATTATCAAGCTAAATAAAATTCCTAAAAACGCAAGTTTTAATGTCAAAATTCCAGCTTTTATATACAAAGGATAAAATTCGTTTATAAACTCAAAATCCATAACCTTCCTCGAAAAAATTGACTATTTTAACTTTTAATTCTTAAAAAATTCAAAATGGATTATATTTTTTTTGATAATATTGCGGAATTTTTAATTGGAGTTGTTAGATGAAAAAAATTACATTATTTGTAACTATTTTTTTTATTTTGTTGGGCTGTGAAGATGAAAAGATAAAAAACGAAACAAAACAAGAAACAAAAATAGAACAAAATATTACACAAAAAAATCTGCAAATTTCGCAAATAAAAGAGGATTTTGATGCAAAATATATTTACAATATAAAATGCAAAGTTTGCCACGGCACGGACGCAAAAACATTAGCACTTGGAAAAAGTAGAGTTTTAGCAAATTTGAGCGAAAATGAAATTATTTTATCTTTAATCGGATATCAAAATGGCACTTATGGCGGCGATTTAAAAGCCACGATGAAGCCGATGGTAAAAAATTTAAGCATCGACGATATAAAAGAGCTGGCAAAATTTATAAAAAGTTTGAATTAAAATGTTAGAAAATATAAAAAAAGTTGGACTTATAGCTAAAAACGAAGAAATTTTGGTCGCAAATTACAAAATTTTAAACGAAATTTTAAGCAAATTTGATATCGAAATTTTATTAGAAAGCAAAATTTCAAAAGCCGTAAAAAAACGCGGCATGAAATTAAATAAAATTTTTGAAAAAAGCGATTTTTTGATAAGCCTTGGAGGAGATGGCACGTTAATTTCGCTTTGTAGACAAAGTTTTGATTATAATTTGCCAGTTTTAGGAATTCACGCAGGGCGACTTGGATTTTTAACAGATATTAATTTAAATGAAATTTCGCAATTTTTTGATGATTTTTTTAAAGGAAATTACGAAATTGAAGAGCCATTTATGCTAGATGTAAAAATCGTCAAAAAAAATCGAAAAATTTTAGAAAAAATCGCTTTTAACGACGCAGTTTTTGTGCGAAAAAACGCAGCAAGTATAGTAAAAATCGACGCTTTTTTAAACGAAAAATGTTTTAATTCATATTTTGGCGATGGACTTATAGTATCAACACCAGTTGGTTCAACTGGATATAATATGAGTGCTGGCGGAAGCATAATTTATCCTTTAAGCAATGTTTTTGTTTTAAGTCCGATTTGTTCGCATTCTTTAACACAAAGAAGCGTTGTTTTACCAAAAAATTTCAAAGTAAAACTAAAAAGCGAAGATGAAATTTTGCTAGTTATCGACGGACAAGATTGCTTTGAAATGAGTGAAATTTCTGAAGTAATTGTCGGAATTTCTGATAAAAAAGCAAAATTAATTCGCCATTTAAACAGAGATTATTTTCAAATTTTAAAAGAAAAACTCAAATGGGGGCATTTTTGATAGATAGAATTTTTATAAAAAATAATTTATCTTTTGACAAAATTGAGTTAAATTTTAGCAAAGGATTAAATGTTTTTACCGGCGTTAGCGGAAGTGGAAAGTCTGTTTTATTTCGTGCAATTTTAGGAATTTTTGGATTTTGCGAAGCCGTCGCAAAAACTGCAGAAGCCGATGTTTGTTTAAAATTTGAAATGGATGAGTTTGGCATAGAAAACGAAGAGATAAACACTTTTAAACTTAGCAAAGATAAAACTTTAAGATATTTTATAAACTCACAAAATATATCAAAAAAGAATTTAACCCAGATTTCATCTCAAAAAATAAAATTTTTAAGTACAAAAGATGAAAATGAGTTTGAAAATTCTGTGCTTTTATCTTCAATCGACAAAATAGTTTTATCAAAAAACAAAAATTTTTATAAAATTTTAGAAAATTTTGAAAATATTTTTAATGAATTTTGCAAAACAAAAAAAGAGCTTGACGAAATAAACGAACAAGAAAATAAAATCGAAGAATTAAAAGAATTTGCAAAATTTGAAATAGATAAAATAGAAAAAATTTCCCCAAAAATAGGCGAATTTGATGAATTGATGGAAATCAAAAAAAAGCTTTCTAAAAGAGATAAAATAATCGAACTTTGGGCAAAAGCCGATCAAATTTTTGAGATCGAAAACATCGTTTTAGAAGCTTTAAGGATTAGCGACATTGATAGCGCATTTTTTGAAAATACATTAAACGAATTAAGAATTGCAAAAGAGAGTTTAAATTTAGAAGAATTAGACGAAATAGACATAGAAAAAATTTTGGATAGAATTGAAATTTTAAGCAATTTAAATCATCGATATGGAAGCGAAAAAGAGGCGCTAGAAATTTTAGAAAAAAGAAAAATTGAACTTGAAAAATATGAAAAAATTGAATTCGAAAAAGAGCAAATAAGTTTAAAATTTGATAGTTTAAATAAAGAAATTTTACAAATTTCAGAGCAAATTTCTAAATTTAGAAAAGAGGCATTAAAAGAGTTTAAAAAGCGCGTAAATTCGTATTTAAAAGAGCTTTATATGAATGAAATAAATTTTGATTTGATTGATAAAAAAATCGAATCTGACGGGAAAGATTTGATTATTTTAAATATAAATGGAGCGAATTTAAAAAATTTAAGCTCGGGCGAATTAAATAGATTGAAATTAGCCTTTATAGCGGTAAATGCGGATCTTACAAATAGTGGCAATGGAGTTATATTTTTAGACGAAATAGATTCAAATTTAAGCGGAAAAGAGGCGATGAGTATCGCAGATATTTTGGTAAAAATCTCGAAATTTTATCAAATTTTTGCAATCTCGCATCAACCACAACTTAGTTCAAAAGCAAATTCACATTTCTTAGTAGAAAAAAACGGCGAAAAATCAACAGTAAAAGAGATAAAAAAAGATGAAAAAATTACTGAATTAGCAAGGATGATAAGTGGAGAAAATATCACAAACGAGGCTTCAGAATTTGCTAGAGCTTTAAGCAAAAATTAAGCTATTAATTTTCTATTAAGCTTTTTTAAATAAAATCAAAAGCTTTATTAAAATTTGGAGATTTTATGATTATTGATACACATTGTCATTTAGACGATGAAGCTTATTTTAGTGATTTAGATGAAGTTTTAAATAATGCAAAATTAAGCGGAGTCGAAAAAATAGTAATTCCCGGAGCCGACTTAAATGATTTGCAAAGAGCTGTAAATTTATGCGAAAAATATGAAAATTTATATTTTGCAGTTGGTGTGCATCCTTATAATGTTGATAATTTTAAAATCGAAAATTTAGTAAAATTTATAAATCACAAAAAATGCGTTGGAGTTGGAGAGTGCGGATTAGATTATTTTCATTTTAAAAATTTAACTGAAGATGAAAAAAATCAGCAAAAAAAATTACAAAAAGATGTTTTTAAAACTCAAATAAAATTAGCCATAGATTATAAAAAACCTTTGATTTTACACATCAGAGAAGCGAACGAAGATGCGTATAAAATTTTAAAAAAATACGCAAAAGATCTAATCGGCGGAGTTTTTCATTGTTTTAATGCGAACGAAATTTTTTTGGAATTTAAAGAGCAAAATTTTTTTTATGGTATCGGTGGCGTTTTGACTTTTAAAAATGCAAAAAAATTAGTAGAAATTTTACCAAAAATAGGCATACAAAACATAATTATAGAAACGGATGGCCCATATCTCGCACCAGAACCAAATCGTGGCAAAAGAAATGAACCAGCTTTTACAAAATTTGTTGTAGAAAAAATTTCCAAAATTTTGGAACTTGATGAAAATTTCATTGAAGAGGTTACGACAAAAAACGCAAAAAAACTATTTTTGATTTAAGGAAGAATATGAAAATTTTGAAAATTTTATTTTTGACCTGTATGATTGTATGGGGAAAATCGACAGTTGTCGAAAATCATTTAAAAGTTTTTACTCTTTTTAATATAGATTTAAGCAAAGAGAATATGTCGCTTATACAAGATTTTAGAAAAAGTATCGATTTTCACGATACAAAAGAGCTTATGAATGCTTTAGATAATAATCCAAGAAATGCTTATATGATTTATAGCGAACTTAAAAACATAGATGCGCCTGAATTTTTGCTTTATCTTGCAATCAGCGAATCAAAACTAAAAAATAACGCAAAATCAAGCGTAAAAGCGACTGGCGTTTGGCAATTTATGAGGCCAACAGCAAAGCATTATGGATTGCAAATAAATAAAGAACTTGATGAAAGAATCGATCCGATAGTTTCAACAGACGCGGCTGTTAGATATTTAAATTATTTAAACAAAATGTTTGGAAAATGGTATTTAGCTGTTATGGCTTACAATTGCGGAGAAGGAAAACTTTTAAAAGTTATCAAAAAAAATGGAAACGATGAATTTTTAAGTCTTATGAATTCGCCATTTTTGCCAGGAGAGACAAAAATGTTTATGAAAAAAATCATCAAAATGGTTTATATCGGAGAAAACCAAAATATTGATGAATATTTTACAAATTTGCAAAAACCAAACGAACTTATAAAAGTAGATGTAAAAGCTGGCACAAAATTATCTTCATTTTCAAAAATCGCCGGAGTTAGTTTTGATAAATTAAAAAAACTAAATCCACATTTGTTAAAAAATCAAGCACCAAAAAACCAAAATTATCATTTTTATTTGCCAAAAATTTATCTAGCAAATTACAACGAAAAACTCGCAAAAATGCCAAAATATGAAATTTATATCGTCAAAAATGGCGATACTTTAAGCCACATAGCGCAAAAATTTGATATAGGTAAAGATTATATAAAAAACGAAAATAATTTAAAAAATGACAATATAAAAATAAATCAAGAGCTATTAATCCCAGTTTTAGAAATTTCAAGTATAAAATCAAAAATAACAAAAAGTTAGGAGATTTCTTGAAAATCAAATTTTTAATCTTAATTTTGCCGATTTTTTTATTGACTGGTTGTTTTTTTAGCTCACCAAAAACTCCTACAAAAAAATCAGGTCATATACGATTAACGGCAAGACTTATTATCCAACGCAAGTTAAAGTTGGACAAAAAGAGCGTGGAAATGCTAGCTGGTATGGACCAAATTTTCATGGAAAAAGCACAAGTAACGGCGAAAGATACAATATGTATGCCATGACGGCAGCGCACAAAACGTATCCGATGAATACGATGGTGAAAGTTAAAAGTTTAGAAAATGATAAAAGCATAATAGTAAGAATCAACGATCGCGGGCCGTTTGTATCTGGAAGAATTATAGATTTAAGCAAAGAAGCGGCTAAAAGAATGGATATGCTAAGAAAAGGCACGATGAAAGTAGAAATCGAAGTTGTGGGGTTTAATAAACAAATTTCAAAAAACTCTCAGCAAAATCAAGAAATTTTTACAGGTGGCACATTTATGGTACAAATCGGGGCTTTTAGAAGATATTTGGGTGCGCAAACTTATAAAAATCATTTTAATAATTACGCAAATTATAAAACAAAAATCAAAGAATTTGAGCTTGACGGATATCCGATTTACCGAGTTTTTTTAACAGGATTTAGAAGCGAAAACGAAGCAAGAGATTTTATTTATAACGGACATTTTACAGGCGCATTTATAACAAGGGAATAAAAATGATAGAAAAAATTCGCAATACAAAAGAGACAAACATAAAACTAAATTTAGAAATTTATGGAAACGGTAAAGCGGAAATTTCTACAAAAATCGGCTTTTTTGATCATATGTTAAATGCTTTTACTAAACACTCTTTGATTGATTTAAAACTTCGATGCAATGGCGATTTAGAAGTGGATTTTCATCACAGCGTAGAAGATTGTGGGATAGTTTTAGGAGAAGCGATTGCTTGTGAAATTTATCCTATAAAAAATATCGAAAGATACGCAAATGCAACAGTAGTAATGGACGAAACAGCAGTTGAATGCGTTTTAGATTTAGGCGGAAGAGCGTTTTTATTTTACAACGGATTAAAAAATGGACAAATTGGCGAATTTGACGCAGAATTAATAGAAGAATTTTTTCGTGCCCTTGCGTTTAATGCAAAAATCACACTTCATATAAATTTACTTCGCGGATCAAATAAACATCATATCGCAGAAGCCACATTTAAGGCATTTGCTATCGCCTTTAGAAGAGCTTTAACTATAAATGAAAAAATCGGAATTCCTAGCACAAAGGGTATTTTATGATAGAAATTATTTTTTTAGATGTTGATGGATGTTTGACAGATGGAGGACTTTATTACACAAATTCTGGAGATGAGTTTAAAAAATTTGATGTAAAAGATGGATTCGCAATCGAACAATGGATAAAATCTGGCAAAAAAATAGCGATAATAACTGGCAAAATTTCTAAAATTGTAGAAAAAAGAGCGAATGATTTAAAAATAAATTTTGTTTATCAAGGCGTAAAAAATAAATTAGAAATTGCGAAACAAATTTTAAAGGAACAAAATTTAAATTTTGAAAACGCAGCAGCAATCGGCGATGATTACAATGATATAAAGCTTTTAAATTCCGTAAAATTTAGTTTTCAACCAAAGAATGCAATCAAATGTTTAACAACAAATTTTAAATTAAAAAATAAAGGCGGATGCGGTGCAGTGCGCGAAATGATAGAAAAAATCATAGAGCTAAATGGGCAAAAAGATGAGTGGATTAATAAGTGGTTATAAAAATTTTTTATTTTACAATTGCCATTTTTAGCGTCTGCATGGTATTTTTGATGTTGCAAAATCCGTATGAAGAAATCATCACAAAAAATGATATAAAAATCGCCAACACGGTTATTTACAATATTACAAATTACGAATCAAACGAAACAGGAATTATAAGAATTTATCAAGCAAAAAACGTAAAAAGATATAAAGATAAAGATGAATTTTCTGATTTTTATGCACAAATTTTAGACGATACAAACTCGACATTAAATTCCAAAAAAGTTATAAGTCGCAAAAATATTTTGGAATTTTTAGACGATGTAATTTATAAAAACACAGATAATTTAAAAATAAACTCAAAACTTGTTTTATATGATTTAAAAGATAAAAATTTAACCATTCCACGCAAATTCAAAATCACACAAAATCAAAATAAAATAGTAGGAAAAAATTTAATTTATGATACACAAAATAAACAAATTTACGCAAAAAAGGTCAAATTATGGTATTTAGAAAACTAATTTTTTTGATTTTTTTAGGAGTTTTATTTGGTAATGAAATTATCGTAACTGCGGATAATTTTTTTGCGGATGAAAAAAAATTAATCACGATCTTAAATGGCAATGTAACGATAAAAAGAGGCAAAAATGATACACTTTTTGCACAAAAAGCAAAAATCTTTTTAAATAAAGATAAAAAACCTATAAAATATGAAGCAAGAGAAAATGCAAATTTTAGAGTAACGATAGAAAATAAAAATTACGAAGGAAAAGCGGATTTTTTAAGTTATGATCCGATAAAAAAACTCTACACAATGAAAGGTAACGCTTTTTTACATGAAATTTCTAGCAACAAAAAAGTATATGCTCAAGAAATTATAGTAAATCAAAAAAAAGGCACTTACGAAGTAAAAAGCAATGAAAAAAAACCAGCAAAAATCATTTTTAAAGTTGAAGAAAAGTGATAGAAATTGTAAATGCTAGTTTTAAGATTTCGGCATCTTCGTTACAAAATTCGCCAAATAGTGCATTAAGTGAAGTTGTTTTTTTGGGACGTTCAAATGTCGGAAAAAGTAGTTTTATAAACAAAATTTTACAAAAAAACTCATTAGCAAAAACAGCAAATACGCCAGGAAAAACAAGACTTATAAACTATTTTGATGCAAAATTTAAAATTGATGAAAACTCTTATGCAAATTTATATTTTGTCGATCTTCCAGGATATGGTTACGCAAAAGTAAGCAAAAAAATGGCAAATGAGTGGCAAAAAAATTTAGATGAATTTTTAAAATCTCGTCCTAATATCCGCGTTTTTGTGCATTTGCGAGACAGCAGACAATTTGACATGAAACTTGATTTAGATGTAAATAACTATATAAAAAGTTTTTTAAAAAATGATCAAGTTTTGTTAAATTTCTATACAAAAAGCGACAAAATAAATCAAAGTGAAAAATCAGCCGTTTTAAGATTTGATAAAAATGCTTTTTTTATATCTTCGTTAAAAAATCAAGGCATAAATGAAGCAAGAGATTTAATCGTAAAAAAGGCGCTTGGATTATGATTTATGAAAAAGAGAGTTTAAAAAATGCAAAAATTCTCCAAATTGCAACGAAATAATTTTAATTATCTCTCTTTGAAATTTTGGCTTTTAGCTATTTTTTTGATAACTTACGAATTTTACACATCACAATACAGGTTTTTGCCGCCACTTCTTGGCGTTTTTATGCAATATTTTTTGATTTTGACTTTTGATGCAAAATTTAATTTAGAAAATTTCGATTTTCGCTGGTATTGTGTTTTGTTTTTTTTGATATTTTGTGAGCAAATTCAAGGATTTTTTCTTTTTTCTTCGATTATAACTTTTTTAATATATTTTTATTTTTTAGATGATTATTTGCGAAATACCATAAAATTTCGCATTTTTTTGATAATTTGTGCAAATTTTGCTGGTTATATCGGAATTTTATCCGTATCAAATTTAATCTCCTATATGAAAAATGTCCCTCTTTCGCCACTTTCAAACGAATATTATTTTTACATAATGATAGAAAGTATTTTTTGTTTTTTTATGTTTAAGGATCGAATTTGATGCGACTTCGCTTAGTTTTTGGAATTTTTTGCGTCGTTTGGATAATTTTAATCACAAGAACTTATTATTTATCGATTAAATCAAATAAATATTTTGAACAAATCGCACAACAAAACATAACAAAAACAGAGTATTTAGCACCAATTAGAGGCGAAATTCGCGATGCTTTTGGAGAACTTTTAGCTGGAAATGAAATAGGTTTTTCAGTTTTTTTAAAACCGCATTTAAGAAAAAATTTAACATTATTAGATAAAGAAATTTCGAATTTAAGCGAAATTTTTGACCAAAATATCACAAAAATAAAAAAAGATTATTTACGAGAAGATTCCGCTTATAATCAAAATTTTATTAAAATTATCGACTTTATATCTTACGATGAAATGGTGCCAAAAATCACAAAATTAAGTTTAAATAAAAATCTTATAATAAAACCAACTTACAAAAGATTTTATCCAAACAACGAAATAGCCTCGCATATAATCGGCTATATCGGTAAAAGCGATAAAACAGAAAATGAAAAAAATCCCGTTTCAAAAATAACAAATTTAGTCGGAAAAGATGGCATAGAAGGTTATTATAATGAAATTTTACAAGGAAATTTAGGAGAAAAAAAATCAATTGTAAATGCCATAAATCAAATAGTTTCTGAAGTTTCTTATAAAAAACCGTTAAGCCAAGATATAAGTTTAAGCTTAGATTTAAGATTACAAAAATACATCGGGGAATTAATGGGAAAAGACGCCGGAGTTGTCATCGTGATGAACGCTAAAAATGGAGAAATTCTAGCAGCAGGAAGTTATCCAGAATACGATTTAAATAAATTTATAACAGGCTGGAGTTATGACGAATGGCAAGATATTTTAAATCATCCAGAAAGAATGCTTGAAAATAAAATCGCAAGAGGACTTTATTCGCCAGGATCAATCGCAAAAATGTCGAGCGTAATGGCTTTTTTGAAAAGTAAAAAAATCGATGAAAAAACAAAAGTTATGTGCGATCCGTATTTCGAACTTGGAGGACGAAAGTTTCGAAATCACAACTCTTGGACAAGAGTGCTTATGACAGCAAGCGACGCTATAAAAGCAAGTTGCAATACATATTTTTACCGCGTAGCTTACGATGTCGGTATAAATTTGCTTTCACAAACGCTTTTAAAAATGGGTTTTGGGACAAAAACAAATATTGATTTACAAGGCGAAAATAAAGGAATTGTGCCAAATCCAGAATGGAAAAAACAGAGATTTTTAAAATATGGAAGAGAATTTTGGCTTTGGTATGATGGCGATACATTAAACACATCGATAGGTCAAGGAAATTTTTTAGTAACTCCTGTGCAAGTAGCAAAAAACACGGCTTTGATAGCCACAGGATATAGCGTCACGCCACATTTTTTAAAAAAAATAAACAAAAACGAAGTTGAGTTCAAAAAAGACGACATTTTAAATGATTTTGAAAAATCAAAACTTCCATATTTGCGAAAAGCCATGTGGCGAGTAGCAAATGAACAAGGTGGAACGGCTTTTTCTGCATTAGGAAAAAGCAAAATCGTAATTGCCGCAAAAACTGGTACGGCACAAGTTACTGGAATTTCACAAAATATAAAAAAAAGGATGAAAGAAGATGAAATGGCATATTTTTCAAGATCTCACGCTTGGATTACAAGCTATGCGCCTTTTGAAGATCCAAAATTTGTAGTAAGCGTCGTCATCGAACACGGCGGTCACGGCGGGACAATGGGCGGACCGATAGTTTATAAAATTTTTGAAAAATTAATCGAACTTGGATACATAAAAGAGAAAAAATGAAAACTGTTGTATTTATTTTGTCAAATTTAATTATTTTTTGCATGAATTTTTATATATATAAAATTTTTATTTCAATCAAATTCTTTGAAAATTTTAAAATCATTTTTGCGATTATTTTTATATTTATGGCGATTTTTTCGTTTATTTTTATAATGTGCGAGTTATTTAATCTTTTCAATCCGTTTTACAAAATTTCAGCTTTTTGTTTTGGGATTAGCTTTTTTGGCTTTTTTATATGCGTTTTTTATAATATTTGCGTAATTTTATTTGCCAAATTGAATATAAAAATTTTTCTAGATTTGATGCTTATTTTAAGTTTTATTTTTTTTACGGCAAAAGGTTATTTAAATGCAATTTCGGTGCCAGATATAAAAAATGTCGAAATAAAAATTCAAAATTTAAAAAATCCTTTAAATTTCGCCATGGTAAGCGATTTGCATGTCGGAAAATATTTAAACAAAGATTTTGTAAAAAATTTAGTTGATAAAATAAATCAGATAAAAAATCTTGACGCAGTTTTTATAGTCGGCGATATAATTGATTTAAAAGGCGATGAAATCGGCGATCAACTGGACGATTTAAAAAATTTAAAAAGCAAATTTGGGACGTTTTACGTAAGCGGAAATCACGAATTCTATCAAGATATAGAAGGAATTTTAAACAAAATTTCAAGTTTAAATATCAAAATTTTAGACAACAAAAATTTTAAATTAAACGATATAAATTTGGTAGGAATTAGCGATTTAAGTGGTTTTTGGTTTAATAGATTTTTACCAGATATAAAAACTGCTTTTAAAAATATCGATCCAAAAAAGCCGATAATTTTGCTTTCACATCAACCAAAATTTATCACAAAATTTCTTTTAAAATCCAAGTTTAAAGCCGATTTAGTTTTAAGCGGACACACTCACGCTGGGCAAATTTTTCCATTTCATTTTTTGGTAAAATTAGATCAGCCATTTTTATACGGACTTTATAATTTTGATGAAAATTCACAAATTTATGTAAGTAGCGGAGCTGGATTTTGGGGACCACCGTTTAGAATTTTTGCAAAAAATGAAATCGTAAATTTAAAATTAAAAGGATATAAATGACAAATTTAATATCAAAAATTTTTGGAATTTTAGCAAATTTTAAATTCCCAAAATTTTTTCAAAATTTTTTAAATTCTTGGTATGTAAAACATTTCAAAATCGACATGAATGAGTTTAAAAATCCTAGCGATTACACAAGTTTAAATGAACTTTTTACAAGAAGTTTGCAAATAAAACGTGAAATTTCACAAGACAAAGATAGTTTTTTAAGCCCTAGTGATGGAAAAATTTACGCTTTTGGCATCGCTGATAAATTTAGCGCAATTAGCGTAAAAGGTGCATTTTATGATATAAAAACTCTACTTGATGATCTTTGTGATAAAGAAAATTTATTTTATATAAATTTATATTTATCACCAAAAGATTATCATCATTATCATTCGCCTTGCGATATGCAAATTTTGTCTGCACTTTATGTGCCGGGAATTTTAAAATCTGTGGCGAAAAATCCGCTTTTAAAAAATTATAATTTGTATTCGACAAATGAAAGAGTTATTTTGAAATGTCTTGCACAAAATTCGATTTTTTATCTTGTTTTTGTCGGCGCTTTAAATGTCGGCAAAATGAAATTTGATTTCGACGAAAAAATACAAACAAACGCAAAAATTGGCAAAAATTTATATGAATATAAAAATTTATTTATAAAAAAAGGCGAACATTTAGGAAATTTTGAACTTGGTTCTACGATTTTAATTTTATGTGAAAAAGAATTTATAGATTTTTCAAGTTTAACTTTAAAAGATGTAAAATTTGGCGAAATTTTAGGAAATTTTAAAATTTAATTAAACTTAATTTTTATTGTGATAAAATCGCACTTTCATAAGTGTTTGAAAATTTAAAGGAGCAAAAATGAGAAATGCTTTTACTATGATTGAATTAATTTTTGTCATAATAGTTTTAGGAATTTTAGCAGGTGTCGCGATACCTAAGCTCTCAGCTACAAGAGATGATGCCACAATCGCAAAAATGCGTTCTGACATAGGAAGTATAAGAGCAGGAATCGTAAATAAAAGAAATGCTCAAATGATGAGAGGAAATAACGCTTATCCAAAATTGGAAGATGGCTGCACAGGATTGTTTTGCAATATTCTTCAATACGGCATAACAGATTCTGGAGCAAACGCAAAAAATGGTTGGCACAAATTAAAAGAAGTAGATGGTGTGATAACTTATCAAGCAAGTGTTGGTAGCAAGAAAACAACATTTACTTATTGCAACAAAAATACAAAAACTTGCAAAGCCGGTCAATTTATTTGCAACGCTAGCGATCCTTTGTGTGATACATTAACAAGATAAGTGTTTTTTTATAAAATAGCTATTTTAGGGGCAAATTTAGCCCCTTTAACTTATTGCTATCCCAAAAAATTATCAAATTTTCAAATCGTAAAAGTATCGATTAGAAATAAAATTTCTTTTGGAATGATTTTAGAAGAGACAAATCAACCAAAGTTTAAAACGATAGAAATTTTAGAAATAACACAAAAATTTTTCACATCTTTTCAAGTAAAGTTAGCGTATTTTGTAGCGAGTTATTATGTGACATCTCTTGGCATTGCTTTTGATATTTTTATACCAAAAATCAATCAAGAAGAAGAAAAGAATAAAAACGAAATTTTAAATATCCCGAATTTAAATGATTTTCAAAAAAAAGCAAGAGATTTTGCATTAAATAATAAAACAAGCCTTATTTTTGGTGATACAGGAAGTGGAAAAAGCGAAATTTATTTTGATTTGATAGCAAAAACTTTAAAAAAAAACAGACAAGTTTTATTTTTAATGCCAGAAATTTCATTAACTCCACAAATGACAAAACGATTAAAAAACTATTTTGGTGAAAGTTTTGAAATTTGGCATTCAAAAATAAATCCAAAAAAAAAGCAAGAAATTTTACAAAATTTTTATTCAAAAAAGATAAACTTCATAGCTGGAGCGAGATCGGCGCTATTTTTGCCTTGGGATGATTTAGGATTAATCATAATCGACGAAGAGCACGACGATAGTTATAAAAATGCAAACGCGCCAAGATACAATGCGAGAGATTTAGCAATTTTTGCGGCAAATAAATTCGAAAATTTAAAAGTAGTTTTAGGTAGCGCAACCCCTTCACTTACGACATTTTACAAACAAAAAACTTTTCGTTTAAAAGGAACATTTTTCGAAAGCAAAAAAAAGTTTTTTTATGATGAAAATTTGCCAGAAATTTCGCCAAATATAATTTTTGCAATAAAAAAATGTCTAGGAGAAAAAAAACAATGCGTAGTTTTTTTGCCAATTAGAGCGAATTTTAGATTTGTTATTTGCTTAAAATGTGGCGAAATCGTAAAATGTCCATTTTGTAGCGTCGGCATGAGTTTTCACAAAGACACACATTATTTAAAATGCCATTATTGTGGTTACACGACATTTTTTAAAACAAAATGTCAAAAATGTGGCAATGAAACGATGGAAAATAAAAAAATCGGCACGAGCGAAGTTGTAAAAAAATTAAATGAAATTTTTAAAACAGCAAATATCGCAAAATTTGACCGCGACGAAATAACAACACAAAAAAAACTAGAAAAATTATTAAACGATTTTAATTCGCAAAAAATAGATATATTAGTCGGCACACAAATGCTTAGCAAAGGGCACGATTATCATAATGTCGCTTTAGTTGTTATCATGGGATTAGATGAATATTTAAGTTATCCAGATTTTAGAGCGCGCGAAAAAACGCTCGCACTTGCTATGCAAGTAAGCGGAAGAACTGGCAGAAAAGGCGAAGGAAAAATTTTAATACAAACTCAAAAAAGAGATTTTTTCGAAAAATATATACAAAATTACGATGAATTTTTAAAAGATGAGATGGAATTTAGAAAAAATTTATATCCGCCATTTTTTAGAATTATGCGAGTTTTGATAACGCATGCAAACGAAAAAACTGCACAAAAAAGTTTAGATGAATGTTTAAAAATTTTAAAAAATTTTGCACCTAAAAAAATTTCTTACGAAAAAGCATACGAAATGGCACAAAATAACAAAATTTCGCAAGAAAACAGCGATTTTTTTGAAATAATTGGATACGGAAAAGCCAGAATAGAATTTTTAGCTAAAAAATTTCGTTTTGAAATTTTACTTCGCGCAAAAGATTATAAAATTTTATTAAAAATTGCAAAACTTTGTGCAGAAATTCCAAATACTCAAATCGACATGGATGCGATAAATTTTAATTAAAAAATAAAAACCTGGGAATTTCACCCAGGATTTTTCAAAGAAAGGAGATAAACAGATGAAAAAACTCATCTGTAAAACTCCGAAATTATATTACTTTTAATTTTAATATAAAATTAATTTTCTAAAAATATGCTTTTTATTTTCTTAATAAAAAAGTACAGCATAAAATCAATAAAAATCCCAAAACATCTATCCAAATCAAAGGAGTATTTAACCAAAAAAATGCAAAAAAAGCAGCGCTTAATGGCTCAAAACAAGCAAGCAAAGACGCTCTTGATGGTCCAATGATAAAAACGCCAGTCATGTAAAGACTAAAAGCAGCAATTGTTCCTAAAAAAACGATTACAAAAAAGGCAAAAAAACTTTCAAAATCATAAATAAAATTTTGTTCCCAAACTCTAAAGATAAAAATAGCAAGAATTCCGGCTAAAAAAAGCCCCCAAGCGAGACAGTAGCAAACGGAGTATTTTTCATTTATAGAAGTTGGAATTAAGTTGTAACACATCGTAGCAAAAGCACAAATAAGGCAAGCAATTAAAGCTTTTTGACTCAAAATCAAAGTGTCAAATTTTCCATGCGTTGCTAATAAAAAAACTCCCAAAGCAGCACAAATCAAAGCTAAAATTTCAACAAGTTTTGGCATTTTTTTATTTTTTATCGTAACAAAAATTAAAATCATAGCAGGAGCTGAGTATTGAATCACGGTCGCGACGGCGGCATTGCTTAACTCTATGCTGTAAAAATATGTATATTGACAAAGCCCAAGCCCAATAACCGCATACAAAAATAAAGTGAAAATATCTTTAGAATTTTTAAAAATTCTAAAGATTTGCATCTTTTGTTTATATGCAAAAAAAATCAACATAAAAATTCCAGACATAAGCAAACGAAAAGGGACTAAAAGATCTGAAGTTATGTTTTTTTGCATAAATAAAAACTGCCCGCAAGCCCCACTAAATCCCCACAAAATTCCACCAATAACCGTGCAAATAACGCCAAATTTATATGAATTTTTAAACATTACAATTGCTCTTTTATAAATTTTGCTAATTCTTCGATTCTTGTTTGATTTAAATCGGCAACCACAGGCAACATAGATCTTTTTAAAGCATTTCCATAAGAGCCGTTTTTATAACCATTTAAAGTTTTAATAATCTCTTCTTCTGTCAAGGACGCTAAAATTTTGCTATTTCCAAGGGCAATTTTTTCAGCATTTTTTCCGTGACAAACAGCGCATTTTACTTTATAAAATTTTGCTATATCATCGCAAAACACAAATGAAAAAATAAAAACAGATAAAAACAAAACTTTCATTTCTTGCCTTAAAATTTTTATGATATTTTACTATAAAAATATTTGATTAAATTTTAAGTTTAAATTTTAATTTTACGTAATATCATGTAAAATTATCACAAAAATACAAAAAGGATAAAAAATGAAAAAATATATTTTAGTTTTAATGATATTTTTTTGCGGATGCGCGCCGTATAGCGTCGATGCGTTAAAATACACAACGCCACAATATAAAAAATCATCACAAGAAAATAAATTTATATCAAAAGAAAACAACTGCGAATTTTTGGGCGACGCCATTTATACGTCACAAGAACTTGCGAAAATTTATGAAGAAAATTATGGCGGAGTTGATTTTACAATGTTTGAAAAATACGCCGTTTTGGCAAATGGTTTAATAGCACAAAAAACTTATGATTTAGGTGGAAATTTATATTATTATCCAGAAGTTTATGCGCCAAGATATGCTTATTTAGAACTTATGCAAAAAAAGAAAATTTGCGCAAAAATGTATAAATGCAAATGCATTTATACGGATTGTTTATAAATTTTTTTTTAAAACAAATAAATACTCTTTTACATAAATTTCGCGGCTGTTTAAATTTCTACTTCCGCGAAAGACATTGTATTTTTTTTCCAAAATTTCAACTCGTCCAAATTTGCTCAAATTTGTTAAAAATTCATCTTTTTTTATAAAACCATCAGAATTGTAAGATATTAGTATAAATTTCGCTTTTAAATCGCTTATCATATCGAAAAACGCGTTAAATGCTTTTTGTTTTTTATTGTAATCGCTTCTATTCCAATCGTTTGGAATTCCAGAAATTTCAGAAATTTTATTTGGTTTTTTTTGTGACGCGATCAAATTTAACATAAAATAATTTGATCCATAAGGATGCTGATTGTAAGGAGGATCTATATAGCATAAATCAATATTTTCAAGCTCTTTTGCGAGAATATTTGCATTTTTTTGATAAACCTCAAAATCGACGCAAAAATTCGAAAAAATGGGCATCTGCAAAGACATTTTTGCTTTTATTCTGCTTAATGCATTTTTTCCATTTCCACCAAATTCGCCGATGCCGTTTTTATTTTTATAAAAACCTTTAAAAATTCCGCTTGTATTTGTGTGATTGCTAGCAAGATATAAAAGTGGCGCGATAAAAAATTTTTGCAAATTTTTATCGATTTTTGAAATTTCATCTCTTGCCGTATCGATAAAATTCGCATTAAATTTTGTATAAAAAACTCTTTCGCCGTTTTTTATATCGTTATCATTTTGTGGAGCATAAAGCTCACTTATAAAACCGCTATGAAAATTTTGATTAATTTTTGTTTTTAACTTGATAAAATTATTTGAAATTTCAGCTAAAATTTCACTGTTTGCATTTGTAAGATAGCATTCGTTTATAATCCTTGAATACAACTCTAAATCATTTGCAACCAAAAAATTCGAATGAGCTTTTAGAAATCTTGCGACAATCCCACTACCACTAAAAAGATCAACTGAGTTTAACTTATTTTTTTTTAACTCTTTTTTTACAAAATTCACGCCATCATTTATGAAGTTTAGCAAATTTCGCTTATTTCCAATATAAGTTATAATCTGTTTTTTTAAAAATTTTTCATTTTCTTGCATGAAAATCCATTAAAAGCCAAAATTGAATTTGGCTTTTAAAAAATTATTTGTAGTTTTTTATCGAGTTTTCCAAAATTTCTTCTGCTGTTTTAATATCTGCAAAATCTTTTACTTTTACAAATTTTCCTGGCTCTAAAACTTTATAGGTCTCAAAGAAATTTTTGATTTTATTTAAAGTGGCTTTTGGTAAATCGTCAATTGATTTTATATTTTCAAATCTTGGATCGATTTTGCTAACTGGCACGGCAAGAAGTTTTTCATCCATTCCAGCCTCATCTTCCATAATCAAAACGCCGATTAATCTACAAGGTATAACACTACCTGCTTGAAGCGGATACTCATTTAAAACCAAAATATCAACCGGATCACCGTCTTTTGCTAATGTATTTGGTACAAATCCATAATTTGCGGGATAAAACATAGCAGAATACAAAACTCTATCCACGCAAACTGCGCCACTAGTTTTATCTATTTCATATTTTATGTTTGATCCGTAAGGAATTTCTATAACCGCGTTAATTTTTTCACCATTTTTTGATTTTATTTTTGATACATCCATTTTTTATCCTTTTAAAATAATTGATACAATCAATTCATTCATATCATTTACTATCTCTTCGATAGTTCTTTCGGCATTTATACTGTGATAAATGCCTTTTTCTTTATAAAATTTACGAATTTCGACGATTGGCTCTGTAAAAACTTTCATTCTATTATAAAAAACTTCTTCGTTATCATCAGTGCCACGAGATCGACCCAAAACTCTATCTTTTGCCACTTTTTCACTTACATCTACTTCTATAACTGCTTTTAGTTTTAAGTCTTTTTCACTTTTTAAAACTTTATCAAATTCACTCATTTGTTCGCAACTTCTAGGATAACCATCAAGCAAAATATAATCACTTTTACAATCTTTTATGGCGCCTATTATCGCACTAACTACAATTTCAAGTGGCACTAAATTTCCATTACTGATGAAACTATCTATTTTTTTGCCAAGTTTGCTACCATTTGCAACTTGTGCTCGAAGTAAATCTCCAGTAGAATAGTGCGCTATGCTTTGATTTGATTTTGCAATTAAACTAGCATCAGTTGTCTTTCCGCTTCCTGGTGCTCCGATAATCAAAAATATGTTTTTCATTTTGTCGCCTTTTCTCTAAGTTTTAATCCAAGCTCTTTTAATTGCTCATCATTCACTTTGCTAGGTGCTTTTGTCATAGGACATTGTGCTCGTTGCGTTTTTGGAAAAGCTATAACATCACGAATACTAGCAGATTTTGTGACTAGCATTATAAGTCTATCAAAGCCGATCGCAATTCCACCATGTGGTGGCGCACCAAAACTCAACGCATCAAGCAAAAAGCCAAATTTTTCTCTTTGTTCATCAGGCGAAATTTTTAATCTTTCAAAAACTTTCTCTTGAATATCAGCTTTATGAATTCTTATGCTTCCGCCACCTAATTCAACTCCATTTAAAACAACATCATAAGCGATAGAAGTTATATCTTCTATGTCGTCATCGATATTATTTGGCATTGTAAAAGGATGATGCATAGCAGAATAACTTCCATCGTCATTTTCTTCAAACATAGGAAAATCTAAAACCCATAAAAATTCTAATCTATCTTGATCAATTATTTTTAATTCGTCCGCTAAAAATAATCTAAATCGTCCCATATAATCCAAAACTACTTTTTTCTTACCTGCTCCAAAAAATACAACGTCCCCTACTTCTAAACCGCATCTTTTTGTAAGTTCATCAAGTGCATTTTTGTCATCATCGAAAAATTTAACTAATGGACCTTTTAAACCATCTTCTTTTACTTGTATAAATGCAAGTCCAGCTGCACCAAATTTTTTTACAAATTCCTCAAATTTTTGCATTTGTCTTTTTGAAAATACTTTATCTCCACCTTTTACAACTAATGCTTTTATGCGATTTTTTCTAGGATCGCTTGCGATTTTTGTAAAAATTTCGTTATTGCATCTTGCAAAAAGATCGCAAACATCGATTAGCGGCATATCAAATCTTAAATCTGGCTTATCGCTTCCATAAGTTTCAGTGGCTTCTTTGTAACTCATCCTGCGAAATGGAGTTTTTATATCATGCCCGCAGGCTTTAAAAATATCTTTTAAAACTTCTTCGCCGACTTTTATAACATCTTCTTGTGTATTGAAACTCATTTCGATATCGATTTGAGTAAATTCTGGCTGTCTGTCGGCTCTTAAATCTTCATCTCTAAAACATTTAGCGATTTGAAAATATTTATCAAATCCTGCACACATCAAAAGCTGTTTGAAAAGTTGTGGGCTTTGCGGAAGTGCATAAAATTCACCATGATAAATTCGACTTGGTACCAAATAATCCCTTGCGCCCTCTGGTGTAGCGCGAGTTAAAACGGGAGTTTCAACTTCAACAAATCCTAACCTATCAAGAGCATTTCTTGCAGCAATTGCTGCTTTTGAACGAAGTTTAAATTTTTCAAAACTTTCTGGCGTTCTAAGATCTAAAAATCTGTATTTTAAACGAATTTCTTCTCCGACGCTTTTATCTCCGATAACAAAAGGCAAAGGCTCACTTTTATTTTCTATTATAAGCTCATCTACAATTATCTCAATTTCGCCAGTTTTAAGCTTAGGATTTACAAGCCCTTCACCTCTTGCTCTAACCTTTCCTTTTGCTTTCAAAACAAATTCGTTTCTAACTGAATTTGCTATTTCATATGCTTTTTTGTCGTGTTCTGGATCGCAAACAAGTTGCAAAAGACCACTTCTATCTCTTAAATCGATAAAAATTACTCCACCATGATCGCGATAAGAATTTACCCAACCGCAAACTTCTACAATTTTGCCGATATCATCTTTGCAAATCTCTGTGCAGTAGTTACTTCTCATATAACCCACCTTTCGCTAAATTTGAAGCGAAAATCTTACTTAAATTTGCTTTAAAAATAAGTAAAAAAATTTTTTTATTGAATATATTTTTTAAAAATACTTAAAATTTTTATGTTAGAATACGAACTTTTTATTCTAAATCAAGAAGGGATTAAAATGGATTTTACTCAAATTTCAGATTCTACCTTTGAATTAAAAATCGCCTTTTTAAAAATTCTAAAACAAATTTCACAAAATAATGTAAATTATGTTTTGAATTTTGATTTTTTTTCAACCTTGTTTATGATCTGCTGTGTTTTGCTTGTAGGAACTGCAATCACAAGAAGATCAAAATTTTTAATCAAATATGACATTCCGATACCAGTCACTGGCGGTTTGATTTTTGCGATTTTATTTTTTATTTTGCATTTTTATTTTGATATTAAAATAAAATTTGAAGAGAGTATAAAAGATCCTTTTATGCTTATGTTTTTTACATCCGTTGGACTTGGAGCAAATTTTTCTAGCCTCAAAAAAGGTGGAAAATTATTAATTTTATTTGGAATTGCTGTTTGTTCATTTTTATTCGTGCAAAATATCGTTGGCGTATGCGTTATGAGCATGATGGGCGAAAATCCACTTTTGGGATTATTAGCTGGCTCTATCACGCTAAGCGGAGGACATGGCACAGGCGCAGCTTGGGGCGATGTATTTATGAACGATCCTTATGATTTTATGGCTGCAAAAGAAATAGCTATGGCAAGTGCGACTTATGGACTGATTTCTGGTGGTTTAATAGGTGGCCCAATGGCGCAATATCTAATAAAAAAATTCAATCTAAAACCAACTGAAAAAGATGACGGCAAAATCGACGAAGAAGAAGTTTTTTCACATCCTGAAAAACAAAGATTAATCACAGCAGAATCTTTTGTAAAATCTCTTGGATTATTTGCTTTTGCTATGTTTATAGGAACTACAATTTCAGCTCTTACAAAAGGCACAGCAATCACACTTCCAACTTTTGTTTGGTGTCTTTTTAGCGGGATTATAATCAGAAATTGTTTTTCATATTTTAATATCCATAAAATTTTTGATAGAGAAATAGGTGTAATCGGAAATGTAAGTTTAAGCTTATTTTTGGCTATGGCGATTATGACTTTAAATTTGGTAGAACTTACAAAATTAGCAATTCCGCTAATAGTTTTACTTATAATTCAAACTTTTGTGATTATTTTATATGTTAGATATGTAACTTTTAAAATTTGCGGAAGTGATTATAATTCTGCTTGTTTAGTTGCTGGACATTGCGGATTTGGTATGGGCGCAACTCCAACAGCAATAGCAAATCTTCAAGCCGTAACAAATCATTTTGGACCTTCGAAAATTTCATTTATCGTAGTTCCTATTATGGGTGGATTTTTCGTTGATATTGCAAATGCTATTGCTATAAAATTATTTTTATTTTTACCGGTATTTTAAAATGCAGAAATTAATCTTCGTTACGATAATTTGGGCTTTTTCTTTTAGCCTGATTGGTGAGTTTTTAAGTGGTAAAGTCGATAGTTATTTTGCAGCTTTTGTAAGAATTTTGCTTGCTTTTTTTGTATTACTTCCATTTTTACGAAAAACATCTTTTAAACTTGCCTTTCAAATATCTTTAATAGGTGCCTTTCAAATAGGTTTAATGTATATTTTTTACTACAACTCTTTTGCGTATTTAACAGTCAGCGAAGTCGCGATTTTTACGATTTTTACGCCGTTTTATGTAACACTTTTTTATGATATTATGGATAAAAAATTTCGTCCGCTTTATCTGATATCCGCATTTTTGGCGATTTTTGGCGCTTATGTTATAAAAATAGGTGAAATTTCAAACGATTTTATAATCGGATTTTTACTAATCCAAATGGCAAACATCTTTTTTGCTTTAGGACAAAGCGGATATAAAATTATTATAAAAAATAATCCACAAATTTCGCAATTTAACCATTTTGGATACTTCTTTTTAGGCGCTTTAGTTGTAAGTTTTATAGCATTTATGATTTTTGGAAATTTCGAAAAAATTTCACCAGATTTAACACAAATTTCTATACTTATTTGGCTTGGCGTTGTCGCTAGCGGTTTTGGATATTATTTCTGGAATAAAGGCGCAAGCGAAGTTGATAGCGGAGTTTTAGCGATAATGAATAACGCCGTAATTCCACTTGCGATTGTAATAAATTTCTTATTTTGGCATAAAGATATCGAAATAGTTAAATTTTTAATCGGAAGCTTTTTTATGGTTTTTGCGTTAGTTTTGCATAAATATTTCATAAAATATTATGAAAGAAAATCATGAAACCAAAATATAATTTTTTCAAAAACACAAAATACGCCTTGCAAGGCTTAGAAGATATAATCAAAAACGAGAGATCGTTTTTGATTGAGCTCATTTTTTTGCCTTTTATTTTTGTTTTTTTATTTTTTATAGAAATTGATTTTATTTATAAAATTCTTATGCTTTCTAGCTTTTTTGGAATTTTAATTTGCGAGGCGATAAATGCCTCGATCGAAAGATGCGTTGATTTAGTCACGCTTGAATATAATGAATTTGCAAAACAAGCAAAAGACGCAGCAAGTGCGGCAGTTTTTTTAAGCATTTTTATATGTGTTTTAATTTGGAGTTTTATTTTATTAAAGAATTTTTTTTAAAGACCTATTTCAAAACCATTTTGAAGTCGTTTAAAATTTAAATCTTTATCTTTTGAAATAACCAAAATTCTATCAAAATTTTTATGTTCTTCAAGCAAAATATGATCAAAAATTGTATTTTCAAAAGCAAAATTTTCATCGAAGCTTGTGCCTGTTTTATTTATATCGACTACGAATTTATTGAATTTTTCTAATTTATAAGTTTTTAGAATTTTTAAATTCGTAATTACATTGATTTTATTTTTACTAAAATTTATACTGAAATTTTCACCGAAATTTTGAGTTTTAAAAGGTAAATCTAACTCTATTTCAACAGGCTTTTTTTCATTTATTTCATTTGATTGAGTTACAGAAACATCAAAAGATTTTGAAATTTTCGGACTTTCTCTTTTTTTAAATAAAAACTCATCGCCCAATTTTACGCTTAAATTTAAATCTATGATTTTTTCTTTTTCTTTTCCATTTTCATCAAGATATAAAATTTTTATTTTTTGCAAATTTTTTACATCATTTGGAAATTTTATAATCAAATCGTCATTTGCAAAAATCACACAAAATAAAGCCAAAAAAATAAATTTTTTTTTCATTGTGGCTCCAAAGTTTTTAACTCAAAATACTCTTTTTGCATTTTTGCATTTGCATTTTGCAAATTTTGTATATCATAAAAAAGCGTAATTTTCTCTTTTTTTAAATCCAGTAAAACTTCAAGCGAATTGTTACCAAAAAGTATATTTCCGACATAAATTCCAAAAATTATTACACAAATACCAAGCAGAGCATAAAAAAAACTCTGCTTAGTAAAAATCAAAAAATTTTTAAAAATTTTCAAATTTTATTACCTAAAAACTCACTAGTTTGTAATTCTATCTCTAAAAGTCTGTTATATTTTGCATTTCTTTCACTTCTTGCAGTCGAGCCAGTTTTAATCTCACCTGCATTTAAAGCGACGGCAAAATCTGCTATAAAACTATCTTCGCTTTCGCCACTTCTATGACTTATAATAGTTTTATAACCGTTTCTTTGCGCCAAACGAACAGTTTGCATAGTTTGAGAAATCGTACCTATTTGATTTGGTTTTATCAAAATTGCATTTGCGACTTTATCCAAAATTCCTTGGTGAAGAATTTTTTCATTTGTTACAAAAAGATCGTCGCCTACTAATTGAATTTTATTTCCAAGTATTGCGGTTAATTTTTTCCAGCCATTCCAATCATCTTCGCCAAGTCCATCTTCGATAGAAAAAATCGGATATTTTTGACATAAATTTTGATAATAATTTATAAGCTCGTCGCCAGAAAATTCGCGATTCTCTAAAATATATTTTCCATCTTTATATAATTCGCTAGATGCGACGTCAAGAGCGATTTTTATCTGTGATCCCACTTTATAATTTGATTTTTCTATCGCTTGCATAATCAACTTCAAAGGCTCTTCATTATTTGCTAAATTTGGTGCAAATCCGCCCTCATCGCCAATAGCCGTGCTATGTCCAAGAGAATGTAAAATTTCTTTTAATTTTTGATAAATTTCAGCACTCGCTCTTAAAGCGTCATTAAATTTATCAAAGCCAGACGGCATAATCATAAATTCTTGAAAATCAACGCTATTATTTGCATGCACACCACCATTTATGATATTAAACATCGGAACAGGCAAAATAGTAGCATTTGCACCACCAAGATAGCGATAAAGTGGCAAATCTAAGCTATTTGCACTAGCTCTTGCAACAGCCATAGAAACACCTAAAACTGCATTTGCACCTAAATTTGAATAATTATTTGTGCCATCAAGCTTTAGCATAACATCATCAATATTTTTTTGATTAAAAGCATTTAATCCAACTAAACTTTGCGCAATTACATTATTTACATTGTCGATAGCTTTTAAAACACCTTTACCGCGATATCTTTCTCCGCCATCTCTTAACTCTAACGCCTCTTTTTTTCCAGTACTTGCACCACTTGGCACAATCGCCTCGCCCCTACTTCCGTCTTCTAAAATAACGCTAGTTTTAATAGTCGGATTTCCTCTGCTATCTAAAACTTCAATAGCATAAATATCATCTATAAATTTCATCTATTCTCCTTCATTTTCTTCTTCTATATCGCCATCACCATTTAGCATATTTGCTATACCCATTGAATTTTGAATTGTATTTTTTATTTCATTAGCAATTTCTTGATTTTGTTTTAAAAATACTTTTGCATTTTCTCTACCTTGACCAAGTTTTTTATCTTTGTAAGAAAACCAAGCTCCGCTTTTATCTATGACGTCTAATTTCACGCCGTAATCTATCAACTCGCCCTCTTTGCTTATTCCTTCGCCAAACATCACATCAAATTCAGCAGTTTTAAAAGGAGGCGCAACTTTATTTTTTACCACTTTTGCTTTTGTTCTATTTCCAATCGGCTCTTCATTTTGTTTTAAAGTAGCGATTTTACGGATATCTATACGAACAGAAGCATAAAATTTTAAAGCATTTCCTCCAGTTGTAGTTTCAGGTGTGCCATATCCCATCATTCCGATTTTCATACGAATTTGATTTATAAATATAACAGTAGTTCCCATTTTGCTAACAACGCCAGTTAATTTTCTAAGTGCCTGACTCATAAGTCTTGCTTGAAGTCCGACATGTTGATCACCCATATCACCTTCAATTTCACTTTTTGGTGTTAAAGCTGCGACGCTATCAACCACGATTAAATCCACAGCCCCGCTTCTTGCTAATGTCTCAACAACATCCAAAGCTTGTTCACCAAAATCAGGTTGAGAAACAAATAAATTATCTGTATCTACGCCTAAATTTTTAGCATATTTCACATCAAGAGCGTGTTCCGCATCGACAAAAGCACAAACTCCACCAGATTTTTGACATTCTGATATTATATGAAGTGTCAAAGTAGTCTTTCCTGAGCTTTCAGGTCCGTAAATTTCTATAATTCTTCCCTTTGGAATACCACCTATACCAAGCGCTAAATCAAGACCAACAGAGCCAGTTGGAATAGAATCAATCGGTTCGATCTCTTTATCGCCAAGTCTTACAATCGTCCCCTTTCCAAAAGCCTTGTCTATCTGTTTAATAGCTAAATCAATGGTTTTTTTCTTACTTTCGTCCATGTTTTACCTTTTTAAAAAATCTGCCAATTTTATCAAAATTTTCTTGAATACTAAGTAAAAAATTTTTAATATACAAAACTTAAAAAGGATTGAAAATGAAAAAAGAAATTTCTGTTGCACATTCACCAGATGCCGATGATATTTTTATGTATATGGCGATAAAATTTGGTTGGATTACAAATAAAAAATTTGATTTTAAAAATACAGCTTTAGATATAGAAACTCTAAATAAAAACGCGATAAATGGCGAATTTGACGCGACTGCGATAAGTTTTGGAATTTATCCGAAAATTTACGAAGATTACGCACTTTTACGAACGGCTGTTAGTTTTGGTGAAGGTTATGGACCAAAACTTATAAAGAAAAAAACTACAATTTTAAAACCAAATTTCAAAGTTGCATTAAGTGGCGAAAATACGACAAATGCTTTGATTTTTCGCATCGCTTATCCAAAAGCAAGAATTATTTATAAAAATTTTTTAGATATTGAACAAGCCGTTTTAAATGGCGAAGTCGATGCTGGAGTTTTGATTCACGAAAGTATTTTAAATTTTTCTGATGAATTATGCGTAGAGCGCGAAATTTGGGATATTTGGCAAGAATTAAATGGCGAAAATTTACCTTTACCGCTTGGTGGCATGGCAATTCGAAGAAGTTTGCCATTAACAAATGCGATAAATATCGAAAAAACTCTTACAAATGCTGTTAAAATCGCCACAAATAATAAAAAATTATTAAGCAAAATGCTAATCGAGCGAAATTTAATCCGCGTGGATGATAAAACTTTAAATAATTATCTTAATTTATACGCAAATGAAAAATCAGTTTTGATGGATGAAATTCAGTTAAAAGCCGTCCAAAAACTTTTTGAAATCGGTTATAAAGCCGGATTTTATAGTGATTTAATCGATGTAAAAGCGAATTTAATCCCGACAGAATATGAGGATTTTAGATTTTGTTGATAAATTTTTCGAAATTTTCATCTGTGAAAATCGGCGGAATTTTTGAAGTCAAAATTATAGAAGAAAACAGCGATTTTAAAGGCACGATAATCGGTGGAGCAAATAATATATTAATCTCGCAAAATCCTGGAAATTTGGGAATTTTAAGCGACAAATTTAAATATATTTTTATTGATAAAGACGGATTTTTAAACATCGGTGCAAAAACAAAATCAAGCGAAATTTATAATTTTGCAAAAAAAAATAATCTCGCAAATTTTGAATTTCTTAAAAACATTCCAGGCACTCTTGGCGGACTTTTAAGCATGAACGCTGGGCTTATGAATTATGAAATTTCAAATAATCTAATCAGTTTAAAAACAAATTTTGGTGAATTTCAAAAAAACGAACTTAAATTTTCGTATCGAAAAAGCGAAATTTTTGGAATAATTTTTGAAGCAAAATTTAAAATCTTAAAAGGATTTGATGAAAATTTAAGTCAAGAAATTTCACAAAAAAGAAAAAATCAACCACGTGGTGCAAGTTTTGGAAGTTGTTTTAAAAATCCAAAAAATTTTAGCGCCGGAAAACTTTTGCAAGATTGCGATTTGAAAGGTTACAAAATCGGAAATTGCGGATTTAGCGAAATTCACGCAAATTTTTTGATAAATTATGGTGATGGAAAATTCGAAGAAGCCATAAAACTTATAAATTTAGCTAAAAAAAGAGTTTTCGAAAAATTCGGGATAAATTTAGAATGCGAAGTAAAAATTTTATGATAAAGTTTGTGGATTTTATAAAAAATCCACTAAAAACGATATTTTAGCAAAGATTATAAACTTTTCATGGCATTTATTATAAAGTTTATAGATTTTTCTATCCCAAATTTTGATGTATCTATGCATAAATCATAATAAACGCTATCGCCCCATTTTTCATTTGTGTAATAGTTATGAAATGATTCTCTATTTGTATCTTCGTTTTCTATAAAATCAGCCGCTTCTTCTTTTGTCAGGCTTTCGATGTTCATTATCCTTTTGATTTTAAATTCGCTACTTGCGTGTAAAAAAACGGATAAAAAATCTTTATTTCGCCTTAAAAAATAGTTTGCACATCTTCCAACTATGATATAATCGCCGTCGCTAGTAAGTTTATTGTAAATTTCTTTTATGCTGTCACTTTTTTCTACTGCAACTTCATTTTTTACAATTGCCTGCAAAAGCGAATTTACTGGTTTTTCTTTATAAAGTCTATTCATCTCTTCAAAATAACCGTAATCCTTAGCCTTTTGAAGCAATTTTTCTTTATTTAGATATGTAAAACCAAGTTCTTTTGAAAGTTTAAAAGCTATTTCTCTACCGCCACTTCCTGTTTGTCGTCCTATCGATATAATCATAATTAATCCTTTTAAATTTAAAAAAATGTAGCAAAAATAGACGCGCCAACGACTGTTAAAAGCCCACTTACCGCGATAGATAAAGACGCCATCGCTCCTTCGATGTCGCCATATTCTATGGCTTTTGCAGTTCCTATAGCATGAGAAGCGCATCCTAACGCTATTCCTTTTGCTATTTTACTTTTTATTCTAAAAATTTTAAATAAACCATCAGCCACAACGCTACCAAAAATACCAGTCATTATTATAACAGCCACGCTTATCGTAACTATGCCGCCGAGTTGATGTGATATGCCCATGCCAATAGGTGTAGTTACGGATTTTGGTAATAACGTCACATACATTTGATGATCAAGTCCAAATAAAACACTCAGACCTAAAATGCTTAACAACCCAAAAAACACACCGCTTAAAATTCCTATGATTATCGCTATATAATTGTGCTTTAATAAATCAAGTTGTTCGTAAAGTGGCACAGCCAAACAAATCGTCGCAGGAGTTAGAAAAAAACTTATATGTTTAGCGCTTGCATTAAATTTATCATAAGGTATATCAAATAAATAAAGGCACAAAATGCAAAAAACGATAGCTAACAAAAGCGGATTTAATATGGCAAATTTAAATTTTCTTTTTAACAAAATACCAATTTGATGTGTAGCCAAACACAAAAATACACCAAAAAATGCAGAATTTAAAAAAACTTCTTTCATAAACTTCTTCTTTGTCTTTTTTTTCTAAAATAATAAACACTTTGTGTTACAAAAGCACTTGCTAATATCACAACAACCGTGCTAATGACGACTATGGTAACAATTGGGAAGAAATTTTTTAAAATTTCATTTTGTGTATTTATAAGTCCAACTCCAGCAGGAATAAAAATAATTGGCATAATTTCTATAAAAAATATCGCAGTTTCTTTTATCTGATAAACTTTTATTACTTTAAAATACAAAGCAAAAAACATAATTACAAGTCCATAAACGCTACTTGGAATGTTCCCCGGCACATCATAACTCAACATTTCTGCTAAAAAAGAAATTCCTAAAATAATCATAATTTGTCTTAAATATTTCATTTTTTTCCTTTGAAAATTTCTGTGGATTATATATCAATTTTTGATAGAAATTTATAAATTTAAACATAAAAAAAACAAACTTATAAATTATCAAATTTCAAATAATTTAATCAAATTAAAAATGTTAGTTTTTGAAAAATTCGGTATAAATTTAAAATGCTAAATAAAAATTTTATGATATAGCCTTAAATTTAAGGCTATTTTTGTAATTTTTCTTTTATTTTTATTATTTTTTCTATTTGTTCTGAATTATTTTCATGTAAAGCGTCCATCAAAAGCCCATTTAAGATAATATTTGATAATTTTTTATCTAAACAAATCGGAGTTAAAGTTTCTCCTCTAGATTTTGGATAATCATCCCAACATATGCCGATCGTATCATCACCTTTACATTCTCCAAAAAATACATTTAAAGTATCTTCATCGTATAATTCTTCTTTAAATTTCCAAAATGACGCTAATTTTGATGTATCAAACATAACTTTTCCTTTTTATAAATATAAAAAAGGCTCTAGCATAAACTAGAGCCAAATTGAAAGGCGATTTTATCAAAAATTGCCTCTATTTTTTTAACTATTAAATTAAACCTTATGGTTTTTTTGGTGTTGCTGCGCCTGTTGCTGCGCCTGTTGCTGCGCCTTCAAAACTAACACCTTGACCACCAAATTTTAGTGTTTTTGCAGTTTTTCCACCATCTTTAGAAGCTATATTTGTTTTAACTTGTGCAAGTCCCGGCATAGCCCATACCTTTGCACATAAACCTTCTTCAGTAACTGTTACACCAATCTCACCTTTCGCATCATCACCTTTGTCCGCCCATTTAAAGCATTCTTGAGTTTTTACTTTTACAGGATTAGGAACATTTGTCATTTGTCCTACTGTTCCAAATACACCTTGTGAAGTATAATAAGATCCAACATCTGAAATAGTTGTTTGGATATTTGTAGCTGCTTTTGAAATTTCTGCGTCATCTCTAGTTGCTGCTAGTCTTGGGATAGCAACTGCTGCTAAGATACCTAAAATAACGATCACGAAGATCAACTCTATCATAGTAAAACCTCTTCTCATGGTTTTCTCCTTAAAATTTATTTCACCTTACACACTCAAAGGTAAAAATTTTTGATAGATTTTTCAAAAGCCTTCGTATCAACATCATCAAAAAACATTTGAGAATAAACACAATTTATTTGTGTCAAATTTGAATGACCTAAATTTTTGGCTATAAAAAGTGGTGAAATAGAATTTTTAATTAATAAACTCACATAAGTATGGCGTATAGTATGAAGGCCAAAACTTGGAATTTTTATTTTTTTTAAAAATTTTTTAAACTCATAATACATACCAAAATAATCTTTAGTAAAAATTTTCCCACTTTTTTGTGGAAGTTTTTCTATAAAATTTAATAAAATTTTCGGTGCATAAATTTCTCTAAAATTCCCATTTTTTGGAGTTAAAAGTCCAAATCGCGTTAAATTTTTTGAAATTTTAATCGTGTGATTTTTGATATCAAAATCCTCGTAATTTAAAGCCAAAATTTCACCACACCTTGCCCCACTAAAAAACGCGATATAAAGGAAGATTTTTAGCTCATTTGTTGAATTTTTTAAAATTTTATAAATTTGCCTTATAGTAAAAATCGTTTTTTGTGTTCGCGTAATTTTTGGTTTTTTTATATTTTTTAGTGGATTTTTACTTATTAAATTTAATCTAGTGGCATTGCTAAAAGCATAACTCAAATACGCTAAAATCAAATTCACACTTCTTGGAGATAATTTTTTTCTAATTTCAAAAATAAATTTTTCTATCTCAATCTCATCACAAAATTTTAGCTTTTTATCACCAAAGAACTCTCTTATTTTTTTGTAAGCAAATTTTGCAGAATTTAAAGTTGTAGGTTTAGCATATTTACTTAAATTTGCGATTGAGATATCACAAATTTC
>CAMUNZ010000002.1 GCA_947090385.1 uncultured Campylobacter sp.
CGAATCCTTCGATAGCTTTATTGTACAGTTAATTATCTACACATTGCCGCTCGCCCACAACATTGGCTTAATTATGTCTTTGATGTCTTATGTAGTCTAGCGTTTTTCATAAGTTTTTAAAGTTTGCAAAAATTCTTCGGCATTTAAACTAGACAATTTTGTATTTTTTGCAAAATTTTCACAATCGTTTTTTAAATTCTGTGCAAAAATTTCACAATTATTTTCGTCTTTAAAAAGTGTAGAAAGATCCCAATTTTTCATATTTTATCCATAATTTCTTTTGTGTAATTATCATTTGTTTTATAACTAGCAACCGCTGTAAAAATAACGTCTGTGGAGCTATTTACTGCAGTTTCAAGTGAATCTTGAATAACTCCAATTGTAAAACCTATAGCTATAACTTGCATCGCCATATCATTTGAAATATTAAAAAGCGAACAAGCAAGAGGAATTAACATAAGCGATCCGCCAGCAACTCCGCTAGCGCCACATGCCCCGACAGCGGCAATCAAACACAATAAAAGTGCCGAACCAAAATCTGGAACTATATCAAGCGTAAAAGCAGCACCCAAAGTCAAAACAGCAATTGTAATCGCCGCACCCGCCATATTTATATTTGCACCTATAGGAATAGAAATCGAATAAAGCTCTTCATTTAATTGCAATTTTTTTGAAAGCTCTAAATTTACAGGTATATTTGCTGCTGAACTTCTTGTAAAAAATGCTGTTAAACCGCTATTTTTAAGACAAACAAAAACTAAAGGAAAAGGATTTTTCTTAAGGCATAAAAATACAATTATAGGATTTATAACCAATGCGACAAAAAGCATCGAACAAATCAACAAAATCGTAATTTTTGCGTAACTTGCAATCGCTACAATTCCTATATTTGCGACGCTTGTAGCAACTATGCCAAAAATTCCAAAAGGTGCAAGTTCTATTATGACTTTTACTATTTTTGTAAAACCATCGGCTAAATCTTGGATTATAGTTTTTGTTGTTTGATTTGCAAATCTAAGCGAAATTCCAAGCCCTATAGACCAAACTAAAATTCCGATAAAATTTCCATTTGCTATAGCATTTAACGGATTATCTACCATTTTAAAAGCTAAATTTTTAAAAACTTCGGCGATATTTTGCGGAGCATTTTGCGCGACTGTATCAACAAGAGCTAATTCTACTGGAAATAAAAAACTAAATCCAACTCCAACGCAAGATGCTAAAAATGTGCCAACTAAATACAAAGCCAACACAAATTTAAATCCTTTTGCATCGCCTAAATTTTTACTTACAATTGAAGCTATTATTAAAACAAATACCAAAACAGGAGCGATTGCTTTTAAAGCACCGACAAAAAGCAAACCTAAAATATCGCCGAATTTCACAATGCTATTTATAAAATTTGACTCAAAATTTTGAGATAAAATTCCTAAACTGGCGCCTATCAAAAATCCTATGATTATTCTTATGACAAGGTTTTTATTTGTGTATTTTAAAACTATGTTTTTAATCATTAAAAACCCTTACTTTGAAAAATAAAACCACAATATACATAAAATTGGTTAAAATTTTGTTTAAATTAAAAAAATATTTAGCCAAAAAGAATAGAATAGATCATTTTTTATTTTAAAGATTTTTTAAGGAAGAATTTATGTATTTATTTACAAGCGAGGTTGTAAGCGCTGGGCATCCTGATAAATGTGCCGATATAATCGCCGATAGCATAGTGGATTTTGTTTTGAAAAGAGATGAAAATGCAAGAGTTGCGACTGAAGTTTTTGTCGCCGGAAATCACATAATCATCGGCGGAGAATTAACTTCAAAAGTCGATTTGCATTTTGAGGATTATCAAAAAATCGTTAAAGATTGTTTAATAAGAATTGGCTACTTTGACAATCCGCATTTTACAAATAAACAATGTCTTCATCCGCAAGATGTCGAAGTTAGAGTTTTTGTAAATTCTCAAAGTCCAGATATAAATCAAGGAGTTGATCAATTTGGTGGCGAAATTGGTGCTGGAGATCAAGGAATTATGTTTGGTTTTGCCTCAAATGAAACACCAAATTTTATGCCAGCGGCGATAACTTATGCTAGAAAAATTTGCGATAAAGTTTATGAGTTTGCATTAAAAAATCCAGATAAATTGGGCGTTGATATAAAAACTCAAGTTACGATTGATTATGGAACAAAATCAAATTTTGAAGATTGCAAACCGCAAAAAATTCATACAATCGTAGTTTCTGCGCCTTGTGTAGAAAAAATGAAAATAGAAGAAGTTAGAAATTTAATACAAAATTTGATAGATAAAAGCAATTTACCAAAAAATTTGTATAACAAAAACGAAGCGATCATTTACATAAATCCAACAGGAAGATATGTAAATCATTCGAGTTTGCATGATAGCGGACTTACTGGAAGAAAATTAATAGTTGATAGTTTTGGCGGATACGCACCGATTGGTGGTGGAGCACAATCAAGCAAAGATTATACAAAAGTTGATCGTAGCGGACTTTATGCTGCAAGATATATAGCTAAAAATATCGTAGCTGCTGGACTTGCAGATAAATGCGTCGTGCAATTAAGCTATGCTATAGGAATTGCAAAACCAGTAAGCATAAGTATCGACACGATGGGAACTCACAAATTTATAAGCGATGACAAACTTTCTGAGTTTGTTATACAAAATTTTAGTTTAACTCCACTTTGGATTATAAATAAATTTGGATTAAACAAGCCATCTAAAAACAGTTTTTGGTATGCAAATGTAGCAACTCATGGGCAAGTTGGCGTAGATTCTTATCCGTGGGAACAATTAGATAGTGTTGAAATTTTTGAAAAATTAAAAAAATAATTGCAAAATAAATTGTAGTCAAGCAAATTTACTACTTTGCCGAATAAAAACTTGATAATGTCGGCAAAAATTCTGTATTATTCAGTCATACTAAAAATCTATTTTTGCAAAAAAATGTAAATCTGTGAGTAAATAAAGAAGAAGTGGTGTCCTGCGTTGGATTCGAACCAACGACCCCCTCCTTAAAAGGGAGATGCTCTACCTACTGAGCTAGCAAGACACAAAAAGGCGAATTATATTTAAAAAATTCTTTTTTGTCAATTATTAAAATGCGAAATTTTACAAAATTCGTCGATATTATCCCACAAAATTTTATTTAACGTTTCATTTTGAGTTACTGCGATGAAATTTGCATTTTTTAAATTTTTACCATTATAACAAATCTCTTTTTTTGTATCCAAATCGATAATTTTTCCACCACAAATTTTAAGCAAAGCATCGCCAGCACAAATATCCCACCAATAACTTCCTTTAAATCTTGCATAAATTTGCACTTCATTTTTGCACATTTTTATAAATTTTAAAGCCGATGACAAACTAACAAAACTGCATTTAAATTTTTCTAGCAACAATTTTTTAGCATTTAAATCGATATTTTGTGATAAAAATATTTTAAAATTTTCTGTTTTTTCTTGAATTAAAGGTAAAAATTTTGGCTTGAAATCATACGAAACTTTTTCAAAAAAAATTCCAACTTCATTGGCACCGTAAATTATTTCTTGTTTGATTGGCGAAAAAATTACACCAAGAACTGGTTTTAAATTTTGTAAAAGCGCGATACAAACACAGAATTCGCTATTTTTTTTAATAAATTCTTTTGTACCATCAAGCGGATCAACAACCCAAAATTCATTTAAATTTTTGCGTTTATCAAAAGGAATTATCTTTTCTTCTGAACAAATTTCTATGCCAGTAGCATTTAAAATTTCAAAAATTTTATCATTTGCGGCTAAATCTGCGGACGTTAATGGTGAATTATCCTCTTTTTTCCACGATTTATATTTTTCATAATGTTTTAAAATTTCATGTCCTGCGCCAACAGCAGCAATCGTAGCCATATAAAGAAGATCTTTGATTTGCATTTTTTAACCTTTCGCAAAAATTGTACCTAAAAAGACCAATTTTGCGAAATTTCTATTTAATTCTATCGGGACCGATATAAAGCTGTCTTGGACGAACAATTTTTATAGTATCTTGCTCTTTTAACTCCATCCATTGCGCCATCCAGCCAGGACACCTTCCGATTACAAACATCACAGCAAACATTTGAGTTGGAATTTTTAAAGCTTTTAAGATAAGTCCAGAGTTAAAATCGACATTTGGATATAAATTTCTACTTATAAAATATTCATCATTTGTAGCGATTTCTTCGATTCTGTTTGCAATTTTAATCAAATTCGAATCCACACCTATTTCGTCTATTAATTTATTTCTTAACTTTTTTAATACTTTAGCACGTGGATCGAAATTTTTATAAACTCTATGACCAAATCCCATTAAACGGAAAGGATCGTTTTTATCTTTTGCTTTTTTTATGTATTTATCGACGTTATCGACAGATCCTATCATTTCAAGTTGCCTAACTACACTTTCATTTGCGCCACCATGAGCATGTCCCCACAAAGCCCCTATTCCAGCGCTAATGCAAGAATAAGGATGCGAATGAGTGCTGCAAACTGTTCTAACAGTCGTAGTTGAAGCATTTTGTTCGTGATCTGCATGAAGAAGTAAAACGGCGTCCAAAGCTTTCACTTCTATAGGTTTTAAATCTACGTGTTCATGTGGGAAAGCTCTCATCATATATAAAAAATTTTCTGTAAATCCACGATCCAAATCTGGATAAATCATAGGATAGCCCAAAACATGTCTATGATAAAAAGCAGCTATTGTTGGCATTTTTGCAACCAATCTTTCAGCTAATTCTATATACTCTTTTTGATCGTCGTAATTCATATCATGAGAATAATAAGCACTTAAAGTAGCTATACAGGCTTGCAAAACCGCCATAGGATGTGCTTTATCTGGAAAAGCGTCAAAAAGTTTTATCATATTTTCATTCATAAAAGATCGCTCTTTTAATTTCTTTTTAAAGGCAACAAATTCTTCCGGAGTTGGAAGTTTTTTATGAAGTAAAAGATGCGCTACATCTAAGTAAGTTTTATTTTCTGCAAGCCAAGATATGTCGTATCCCCTATGCATCAATTGGCCTTTTTCACCATCTATAAAAGTAATTTTACTTCTGCACATCGCAGTCGATGTGTAACCTCTATCAAATGTAAACATTCCCGTAGTTTTATATAAATTTGATATATCTATAACTGAAGGACCAATTGTGCCATCAAGTATCGGAAATTCGTATGTTTTGCCGTTTCTATTATCTGTTAAAGTTACACTATTTGACATATTTTCTCCTTAAAATTTACATCGCAATTTTACTTAAAATAAAATTTATTTATTATATTTTTATTTTACTAATTAAACAAATTAAGTTTTTTGTAATTTTTTAATATTTTTATAATAAATAACGCCAAAATCGTCTCTATCAAACTAGCAATTATAAAAGATATATATAAATTTTTGTCAATTCCCCCTGATTTTAAAGCCAAAGTAGCAGTCGCAACCAAAAGAGTAAGCGGCATACAAAGACTAAGCCCAAACAAAAGCATATTTGATAAATTTAATTGTTTATAAAATATAAAAGACGGCAAAATTTTTATAAAAAACATAGAAAATACAATCAAAAATGAATTACAAATAATTTGTTTATCAAGTAAAAATTTTATATCTATCGTCGATCCTATGTATATAAAAAAAATTGGTACAAAAAATCCAAAACCAAAACTAGAAAGTTTATGTGGCAAATCTTTTCGATTATCAAAAAATGTGTTTATAAAACTTCCAGCTATAAAAGCTCCCATAACAACTTTTATGTTTAAAATAAGCATAATTGCCACTATAAATAAAAAAAGTGCCATGCAAAGCCTTATATCTTTTTCGTCTTTATCGGCTTGTGGAACTAAAATTTTTTTAAGATCGGGAAACCACCAAAAAACAATCTCTAAACCTTTAAAAGTCGCGATACAAATCGCTATAAAAAATATAAAATAAAATACTATTTTAAAAAATTCCAAGCTAAATCCATTTTGCAAATATCCGGCGCCAAAAGTAAGTAAAGCGATACTTAAAACTTCGCCGATACATCCCACAAACATGCCTAAATTTAGCCATTTTTGATTATTTCCATACTCCTTAAAAAGCGCCATTAAAACACCGATACTAATCACGGGCAAAACTATAAAAAAGATTTTATTTAAATCAAAAATCAAAACAAAACCAGCGCTTAAAACATACAAAATAGATAAATAAATCAAAGAATTTTTTAAAATTTTTATATTTGTTTTTATAAAAATTTTTAAATTTACGTGCATTCCGGCTAAAAACATAAGAAAATAAAAACCAAAATCTGCAATCAATTTAAAATTTTGACTATTTTCAAAAAGTCCCAAATTTACCAAAATAATCCCTAAAATTATCTCTGTAGCAGAAGTCGGCGCTTTTATAAATTTAGCTATGTAAGGTGATAAAAATATAACAAAACTAAGAACTAATAAAATTTTTAAATCATTCATCAAAACTCTTTAAAAAGATCGATTTTTGAAATTTTCCAATCAATTTTTTCAATCTGACTTGAAATTTTATAAATTTCATATCTATCATCAAAAACATCAACATAAGCAAACTCGTAAAGTGGCTTTTTGCGACCACAAATTTCGCCTGGATTTATAACTAAATTTTTACCATCGACAACGGCAACAAAATAATGCGTATGCCCATAAATATTTATATCAAAATCGTTTGAAATATATATAGGATAATGCATAACGCGAATTTTTAAATCTTTAAAAATAAAATCTTTTGGCTCGTTAAAAAGTTTAAAGTTTTTCATAAAAGATTTTAAATTTGAATCATTATTTCCAAGAACGGCGACATATGGAATTTGAGACTTTTTAAGATCTCTTAAAGTTTCAAACTCGACGATATCGCCAGAATGCACGAGTAAATCAACATCTTTTTTCTTTAAAAAATTTATGGCACTTTTTGCGACATCAACTTTATGATGCGAATCTGAAATCAAACCGATTCTCATACAATTTCTTTTTTAAATTTACATTCTAAACACTCTAAAAAATTACCTTTTTTTAACTCTTTTTTTACCATTGCGCCGTTGCAATTTGGACATTTTTCATCGCTTAATGGATAATTTGAAATAAAATTACATTTTGGATAATTGCTGCAACCAAAAAATTTTCCCCTTTTTGAAAATCTTTCCACAACTTCTCCGCCACATTTTGGACACAAAAATCCAGCTTTTACAGGCTTTTTTTTCTCTTTTTTTATGTTATCTTTTTTTATATATTTACATTTTGGATAATTTAAACAACCAACAAATTCGCCAAATCGCCCGTTTCTTTTTACAAGATCGCCTCCGCATTCTGGGCATTTTTCGTCGATTTTTATAACTACTTTTTGGCTTTGAATTTGTGTTTTGCCATCTTCTATCTGTTTTATAAAAGGATGATAAAACTCATTTAAAACTTCTTGCCAATCCTCTTTTTTTTCAGCTATTAAATCAAGTTTATTTTCCATTTTTTCTGTAAATTTGCTATCAACTATATCGTTAAAATTCTTTTCTAAAACTTCAATAATTTTAAAAGCAATCTGTGTCGGAACAAGCTGTTTTTTATCTATTTCGACATATTTTCTAGCGGTTAAAAGTGAAATTATTGGCGCATAAGTAGAAGGTCTTCCGATCCCTAAAGTTTCTAATTTTTTTACAAGTCCAGCTTCGCTATATCTAGCCGGTGGCTCGGTAAATTTTTCAACACTTTTTAGACTTTGTAAATCTAACTTGTCGCCGATTTTTAAAGGAGGAAGAATTTTATCTTTTTCAAAAGAGCCATAAACTTTATAAAATCCGTCAAAGATTATCTCGCGTCCGCTAATTTTATATTTTACTTTTTCATTTGAAATTATTACGTTTTGATTACTTGAAACACTTTGACTCATTTGACAAGCTAAAAATCGATTATAAATCAAACTATAAAGTTTTAATTGATCGGCATTCAAAAATTTTGAAGCGATTTGCGGAGTAAAATTTACATTTGTTGGGCGAATTGCCTCATGAGCTTCTTGCGCATTTTTTGATTTTGTTGTATAAATATTTGGCGTTTTTGGAAGATATTTATCGCCGAAATTTTCTTGTATAAATTCCCTTGCGTTATTAATCGCTTCTTTTGCTAAATTTAAACTATCTGTTCTCATGTAAGTTATTAAACCTGTGATTTGTGAGCCGATTTTTACACCTTCGTAAAGATTTTGCGCTATCATCATAGTTTTTTTAGGCGAAAAACCTAAATTTGAAGAAGCAGCTTGCTGAAGTGAGCTTGTCATAAATGGCGGTTGTGGAGAAATTTTTCGTGATTTTTTTTCTATATTTTCGACTTCAAAATCGTTTGTTTTTGTATATTTTAAAATTTCATCAGAAACTTCTTCGCTATTTATATCTAATTTGTCTAATTTTTTACCGTTTAGACTTATAAATTCTGCTTCTAAATCCTTTTTAAATACTGCTTGAATTTCGTAAAATTTTTGCGATTTGAAATTTAAAATTTCTCTTTCTTTATCAACGATAATTTTTAAAGCAGCGCTTTGAACGCGCCCGGCGCTTAATCCTCTTTGAATTTTCGAATTTAAAAGTGGACTTAATTTATAACCAACAATTCTATCAAGCAATCTTCTTGCTTGTTGAGCATTTACACTATCTATATTTAAATTTCTAGGATTTTCTAAAGCGCTTAAAATAGCCGTTTTTGTAATTTCGTGAAAAACAATTCTAGGAAGTTTTAAAGGATCTACACCTATGGAATTTGCTATATGAAAAGCGATCGCTTCGCCTTCTCTATCTTCATCGGTAGCTAGATAAATTTGATCACATTTTTTTGCAAGAGATTTTATATCTTTCACTATATCTTCATGATCTTTTGAAGTTACATATTTTGGGATAAATTTATCATCTTTTATAGTTATGCCAAGAGTAGTTTTTGGCAAATCCATTATGTGCCCTTTTGAAGCGATAACTTCATAATTTGCATCCAAAAAACTTTTTATTGTTTTTGCTTTTGCTGGTGATTCTACGATAATTAAACTTTTCATTTTATGCATTTTCTTTCATTTTAAAATTCTTGGCAAGGTTATACCTTTTTGATTCTGATATTTTCCTTTTTTATCGGCATAATTTACCTCGCAAACCTCATCGCCTTCTAAAAATAAAACTTGCGCTATTCCTTCATTTGCATAAATTTTTGCTGGCAAAGGCGTTGTGTTTGAAATTTCAATCGTGATATGTCCTTCAAATCCAGGCTCAAATGGTGTGACATTTACGATAATTCCGCACCTTGCATAAGTACTTTTACCAAGACAGATCGCAAGAACATTTTTTGGCATTTTAAAATACTCAACTGTTCTAGCTAAGGCAAACGAATTTGGTGGCACTATGCAAACATCGCCTTGAAAATTTACAACATTTTGTTTATTAAAATTCTTAGGATCGACAACAGTTCCGCCGATATTTGTAAAAATTTGAAACTCATTTGCCACTCTTATATCATATCCGTAACTGCTAAGTCCATAACTAACGACTCCGACGCTGATATTTTCTTCGCAAAATGGCTCTATCATTTGATTTTTTAAACTCTGTTCTCTTATCCATCTATCATTTTTTAATCCCATATTTTGTCCTTAATAAAATTTTGGATTATAACAAAAAGAAATTCATTATTATCGTTTAAAATTTTAAATTTTTTCTTAAAAATATAAAAACAAATTTTCATTTTTAAGTCAAATTTTAATTTTTTGTTATGAAAATATTTAACATTTTTTTGAATTTACTAAAAATTTGCTAGAATATCAGGCTTGAAAAATTTTTAGGAGAATTTTTATTATGAAACAAAACGAAATTGAAGAATTATTAAAATTTTTTGATACAACTGAACTTAGCAAATTAAAAATAAAAGATGGCAATGGTTTTGAAATCGAAATTGAAAAAAAGATAACAAAACCAACCGAAAATGAAGTTGCACCAGCGCCGCAAGCTTGTTCGCCGATAAATTTAAATCTTACAACAAACGCAGTTGCATCGGAAAAACCAAAAGATACAATAAACTCGCCTATGGTCGGAACATTTTATCAATCTCCAAGTCCAGGCGCGAAACCTTTTGTAAAAGCTGGACAAAATGTCAAAAAAGGCGAGGTTGTAGCGATTATTGAAGCTATGAAAATTATGAATGAAATTGAAGCAGAATTTGATTGTAGAATTACTGAAATTTTAGTAAGCGACGGATCGCCTGTGGAATACGCTATGCCACTATTTGCAGTGGAGAAATTATAATGGAAATTAAAAGAATTTTAATCGCAAATCGCGGTGAGATAGCACTTCGAGCTCTTAGAACTATACAAGAAATGGGAAAAGAAGCGATTGTGATTCATTCAACTGCCGATAGCGAAGCACTTTATGTAAAATACGCCGATGCTAGTATTTGCGTAGGAGGTCCAAGAAGTAGCGATAGCTATTTAAATATTCCTTCGATTATTTCAGCTGCGCATATTAGCGGAGCGGATGCAATTTTTCCTGGATACGGATTTTTAAGCGAAAATCAAAATTTCGTCGAAATTTGTGAAAAAGAAGAGATAAAATTTATCGGTCCTAGCGTATCTGCAATGGCTTTAATGAGCGATAAAAGTAAAGCAAAACAAATGATGAAAAGGGCTGGGATTCCAGTAGTTCCAGGAAGCGATGGCGCAATATCAGATATTGAAACTGCTAAAAAATTAGCAAATGAAATAGGCTATCCCGTGATGATAAAAGCAGCAGCCGGTGGTGGCGGTCGTGGAATGCGCGTAGTAAATAAAGAAAACGAATTGGAAAAAAATTATTGGTCGGCAGAGAGCGAAGCTGTGAGCGCATTTGGCGATGGAACTATGTATATGGAAAAATATATAGGAAATCCTAGACACATAGAAGTGCAAATTTTAGGCGATGAACACGGAAATGTCGTCCATATCGGCGAAAGAGATTGCTCTTTACAAAGAAGACATCAAAAATTGATAGAAGAAAGTCCAGCTTGTTTATTGGATGAAAAAACTAGGGAAAAACTTCACAATACAGCAATTCGCGCAGCAAAAGCAATAAATTATTCTGGTGCTGGAACATTTGAATTTTTATATGACAGAAATACGAATGAGTTTTATTTCATAGAGATGAATACGCGTTTGCAAGTTGAGCATTGTGTAAGCGAAATGGTAAGCGGACTTGATTTGATTGAATGGATGATAAGAATTGCGCAAGGCGAAAAACTTTTACCACAAAATGGAATTAAATTAAGCGGTCATGCGATTGAGTGCAGGATTACAGCCGAAGATCCAAAAAGTTTCGTCCCAAGTCCTGGAAAAATTACAAAATATGTCGCACCAGGCGGTAGAAATGTAAGAATGGATAGCCATATTTTTGAGGGTTATTCTGTGCCACCTTTTTATGATAGTATGATTGGAAAATTGATCGTTTATGATAAAAATCGTGAAAGAGCAATCGCTAAAATGCGAGTTGCGCTTGATGAATTAATCGTCCAAGGTATAAAAACAACAAGAGATTTTCATAGATTGATGATGGACAATAAAGACTTTTTGACAAACAACTACGATACAAATTACCTTTCAAGACATTAAATTTTGATCTCTTTTGAGATCAAAATTTAATTTTTACAAGATTAAATTTTTACATTTTTGCGCATTATTTTTAAAAAAATAAGATTTTTATATGAAATTAAGTTTTAAAACAAAATTTTAAATATTTTTGTATCTATTTCAGCATAAATTTTAAAATTCTTTGTTACATTTTGCAACTTATATTAATTTAAGAGAAAGAGGCAATTATGTCGAAGAATAACAAATTCGTTATATGTAACCCCGCTCTTTGTATCGCCTGTAATGCCTGTGAAAAAGCCTGTGTAAAAAATGCTTATGCAAGAGGAAGTTTAAATCAAAAAAGACTTGATGTTTTAAAGCTTGAAAACGGAAAAATGCCAAATCAATGCAGACACTGCGATGATTCACCTTGCGCAAATATTTGCCCAACTTCTGCTTTAAAAATCGAAAATTCACAAGTTACAATCACAGAGCAAATTTGCATAGGATGCAAATTATGCGTTTTAGCCTGTCCTTACGGAGCGATTTACGCTGGGGCTGATTTAATTCCTTCGATAAAAGATGAAGCAAATTTAGAAATCGGTTGCGTTACCGGAAGAAAATCAATAGCCGTAAAATGCGATTTATGCGCAAAAAGAGAAGCTGGACCTGCTTGTGTTGAAGTTTGTCCAAAAGGAGCTTTGATAATGTTTGATCCAGTAAGCAAAAATCATAAATTTGGTAAAAAATTAAAAGCCGATGTAAGCGAATTTGTAGCAAAAATTTTGGGCGAAAAATCCGCAAATTTGGAGGCATAAATGGCAAATTTATTTATAATGTATTTTTTGCTTATAATTTTGAGTTTAGTTTGTTATAAAAAAGAAAGATTAGGTTTAATTCTCGGATTTGGCGGTTGCGCTGTGGCTAGTTTAAGCGGAGTTATTTCTTTTTTTGTAAATTTAGAAGGAATTTGGAGTTTTTCACTTTTTGGAAATTTTTTATTTTCTCCAAAATTTGGTGGTGGAATGCTTGAAAATTTCTTCTGTTTTTTAATAACTTTTATAGGATTTTTGGGTGCTATTTTTTCATTTGGATACGTAACACATTTTAAAGAAAAAGCAAATTTATCTGTATTTTCGGCGCTTTATAACGCATTTATATTGTCCATGCTTTTAGTAATTACTTCAAAAAATATTTGGAGTTTTATAGTTTTATGGGAAATAATGACCCTTGTTTCGGCGCTTTTCATTTACATAAATGATTTTTTAAAAGAGAATTTAAAAACAATCATGATTTATATAGGAATAGCACAAGTTGGTGCTTTCTGTATGATTTTAGCGTTTATGATTTTAGCCGCAAATTCAGGAAGTTTTGAATTTAAATCTACAAATTCTATTGAAAATGGCATGAATTTGGTGATTTTTATGCTGTTTTTGATAGGTTTTGGAAGTAAGGCTGGAATTTGGCCTTTTCACGTTTGGTTGTCGATGACACATCCGATGGTGCCGTCAAATATTTCAGCATTGATGAGCGGAATTATGCTAAAAGTTGCTATTTTTGCGTTTATAAAATTCACGCTTTTATTGCAAATTACCACGACTATGGCTTATATTACAATATTTTTTGGAAGCATAAGCGCAGTTTTTGGAATTTTATACGGAGTTATCGACAACGATTACAAAAAAGCGATTGCTTACAGTTCGATTGAAAATATCGGGATAATTTTTATAGCGATCGGCGTTGGATTTTACGGCATAGCGATTGAAAATGAAATAGTCACGATTATGGGATTTTTAGCCGCTTTATTTCATTCATTAAATCACGCCATTTTTAAATCACTTTTATTTTTTACAACAGGACTTATTTTAAGTTTTACAGACACAAGAGATATGAATAAATTTGGCGGACTTCATAAAAAAATGCCGATAACATCTTTTTCATTTTTAATCGGTGCGATGGCAGTTTGCGCATTGCCACCGTTAAATGGTTTTATAAGCGAATGGATTTTATTTCAAAGTATAATTCAAAGTGCATCAAATTTTGGCGTAATGTCTCGTTTTATGATGGTTTTAGCGCTTTTAAGTATCGGCGTGGCTGGAACTTTAGCAATTATGTCGTTTGTAAAAATTTATTCGTCTATATTTTTAGGAAAACCACGAAATTTAGAAATTTATAAAAAAGCAAACGAAAAAAGTAAATCTATGCTTTTTGTAGTAATTGTTTTAGCGATTTTGTGCATTTTGATAGGAATTTTCTCAAATTTTGTGATAGATAAAATTTTATTAATTATAAATTCTGTTTTTGAAACGGTAAATTCTTTAGAAGATATAAATTTCGTATCAAATAAAATTATTTTAGCAATCTTATTTGGCTTTGGAATTTTCGCTATAATTTTACTTTTTATATTTAAGGCAAATCATGCAAAACCTAGAATCACAGAGCCTTGGGCTTGCGGTTTTAGATACAATTCAAACATGCAAATTTCATCAAGCCCATTTACTGGAGATTTAAGAAAACTTTTTAAATTTTTTTATAAAACTAAAAATAAACTTTATCAAAACGGATATTTTGGCGAAACTAAATTTGAAAGCAAAACAATCGAATTTTCTATGGCAAAATTTTATGAACCTTTGATATCAAAAACGGCTAAATTTGCTGATTTTATCGGATTTATACAAAATGGAAAAACAAATATTTACGTGCTTTATATTTTGATTTATTTATGCGTTATGTTTACTTTCTCTTATTATGTTTTTTAGGAGTTAAAATGGAAATTTTAAACATGTTTTTTCAATTGATTTTACTTTTAATTTTTGCTCCTTTTTTTGACGGATATGCTAGAAAAATCCGTGCAAAATATCAATCTCGCATCGGAGTGCCGATTTATCAAACTTATTTAGATCTTTATAAATTAATATCTCGCTATAGAACTATGCCGGATTTTTCAAATCCAATTTTTATAATCGTGCCTTTTTTACTTTTTGCTTTAAGTGCGACTATGTTTTGTGCTTTGCCGATTATGTATAATGGCGAAATTTTAAGTAAATTTTCAAATATTTTTGTGATTTTATATTTGGGCGCGTTTTTTAGATTTGTTTTTGCAATCGTTGGCGTAGATAGTGCAAATCCTTTTGCTGGAATTGGATCAAGTAGAGAAGTTATGATGGGAATTTATGTCGAGCCTGTGATTATTTTATCGCTTTGCGTAATCATGTTTGGCACAGGATCTAGCTCTTTAATCGAGATAAAAAATTCTATTTTAAAAGGCGATTTTGGATATTTTACGCCGTCTTTTGCGATTAGTTGTATCGCTTTTGCTTGGGCTATGTATATAGAACTCGGAAGAAAACCTTACGATTTAGCAGAAGCCGAACAAGAATTGCAAGAAGCAGTTTTAAGCGAATATAGCGGACGAGATTTAGCATTAATACAAATTTCGATGATAATAAAACAATTTACAATGATAGGATTTTTGTTAATTTTATTTTTGCCTTTTAATTTCTCAAATCCATTTATAAATGGAATTTGTTTTATTTTACTTGCTGGAATTTTGTATATTTTAGCGATTTTTATAGACAATTTTAGTGCAAGATTTAAAATCGCAAATTCTGTAAATTTTAGCATCGCAATCGCTTTAATTATAGCTTTTATCGCAACTTTATTATTTATTCTTGGAGTTTAAAATGATCGAAGCTTTTACAATTTTTATGATGATAACCGCCGTTTTAGTTTTTGCATTAAGAAAATATAAAAAATCGATATTTTTTTACCAAATTCAAACTGCTTTTTTAATAGCTATTTTTTTAAGCATTTACACAAATAACGACATAAAAGAGCTTTTATCTTGGAGCATAATCGCATTTTTTACAAAATTTATCTTCGTTCCGACATTGCTTTATTTTTTGATAAAAAAATTAAATTGTATAAACGAAACAACGCCGATTGGCGGATTTTTTGTATCGCCATTAATCGCTGTTAGTTTTTCTTTCGCATTTGCAGTTGCGCTTTATTCTATTTTTAAAAATTTTGCTTTGATAAATCAAATGCTACCTTTGATAGCTTGCGGTTTTTTATTTAGCATGGGAATTTGTGGATTTATTTTAAGAACATCTTTTATAAAACAAATTTTAGCTTATTGTTTGATAGAAAACGGAATTCATCTTTGCCTTGCTTTAATGGCTTACAACGCTCACGAAATAGTTGAAATTGGAATTTTAACCGACGCGATTTTTGCCGTTATTATAATGTCGATTTTAGCGATTAGATTTAACAAATCTTTTGAAACATTAGATGTCACAAATGCTTCGCAATTAAAAGGTTAAATTATGAAAGAGCTTTTATTTATACAAATTTGTTTTGCAACTATTATGTTTTTTATGCCAAAAAAAATAAAACTTCTAAATTTCGTGCATATTCTATTTAGTGCTTTAAATTTAGTTTTGATTATGAAGCTTGTATTTTTAGTTTTAAAAAATGGGGCTTTTTATGAATTTGATGAAATTTTAGGACTTGACGCACTTGGAGCAGTTTTTTTAACTTTGATAGCAATTACTGGATTTTTAGTAAATTCTTACGCGACAACTTACATGAAATGGGAATTTCAAAGCGGTCATTACAGCATCAAAACGATAAAAAACTATTTTGCTTTAAGTTATGTTTTTATATTTACAATGACTTTAAGCGCGATTTGCAACAATATCGCAGTTTTATGGGCAAGTGTAGAAGCAACCACGCTTTCATCTATATTTTTAGTCGCGATTAGCAAAGATAAAAAATCTATAGAAAGCGGTTATAAATATATAATTTTATGTTCAATAGGACTTGCTTTTGCGCTTTTTGCTACGATTTTGCTTTATGCTTCAAGTTATTTAAATATGAGTTTAAGTAGCGATGCGATGCTATTTAATAAACTTTTGCAAAACGCTAAAAATTTAAATCCAGATGCTATGAAATTAGTTTTTATATTTGCTTTAATCGGCTATGGCACAAAAGCAGGACTTGTACCAACTCACACTTGGCTTCCAGATGTTCATGCTCAAGGTCCAGCACCTACTTCTGCTTTACTTTCTGGAATTTTACTAAAATGTGCAATGCTTGCATTGATTAGATTTTACGCGATTACTGGGCAAGTTTGCGGATTTGATTTTGTTGAAAATTCCATGATAATTAGCGGAACTTTAACTCTATTTTTATCGGCGTTTTTTCTTATAAGGCAACACGACGTAAAAAGAATGTTTGCTTATCACTCGATCGCACATATGGGCGTTATAGCTTTTGCTCTTGGCGTAGGGACTTTTATCGGCGTATTTGCGGCGATTTTTCATTGTATGGCGCATAGTTTTACAAAAGCTTTAGCATTTTGTAGCACAGGAAATATAGCAAAAATTTACGGCACAAAAGATATGCACAAAATGGGTGCCATGATAAGAATCGCACCTCTTACTACGATTTTATTTGGAATTTCTATTTGTTCTTTGGTTGGAGTGCCCGGATTTGCTATTTTTGTAAGCGAATTTTTGACATTTAAAGCAGCGGCATCATCTGGGCAGTATTTCGCTATGGCTTTATTTGCGATAGCTTTAGCGATTATTTTTATAGCAGATTTTTCACATTTTTTTATGTCAAGTTTCGGAAGAGTAGAAGGAGAGATTAAATTTAATAGCGAAATGAAATTTAGCGAAAATTTACCGCTTATAATTTTTGCTATTTTACTAATAACTTTTGGGCTTTACAATGTTGAATGGTTTTTAAAACTCGTAGAAAACGCCGCAACTATCGTTGTGCCAAAAATTTAGAAGGTTAGATTATGAGAGGCAAAAATTTTATTGAAATTTTAAAAAACAAAGTAAATGTTTTAGAAGTGACTTGGCAAACGGATAATCAATTAACAGCGCTTGTAGATAGAAACGATCTACCTATCGCAGTAAAAACTTTATATTATGATATAGGCGGATTTTTATCTACGATGGTGGCAAATGACGAAAGAAGTTTAAACAAAAATTTTGCTCTTTATTATGTGCTTTCTATGGAAGGCGGAAAAATGAGCGAAGAAGATGAAATTCCTAGTGAAGAAAAATGTTTTATAACGATAAAAACTTTTATCCCACAAAATGATCCAACCTTTCCTTCTGTTACGCCTTTTGTGCCGGCTTGTGTTTGGTATGAAAGAGAGACTTATGATATGTTTGGAATTGTAGCAGAAGGTTTGCCAGATAAAAGAAGGTTAGTTTTAAGCGACGATTGGCCAAAAGATCTTTTCCCGCTTAGAAAAGATGCTATGGCTTATAATAACCGTCCAGAAGTTTTTGATCATAAAGATGAGCCAGAATATGAATTCAATAAACCAATTGGAGATAATTTAATCGATGTTCCGCTTGGACCACTTCATATCACAAGCGATGAAGCTGGACATTTTAGATTATTTTGTGACGGTGATACTATCGTGGATGCGGATTATAGATTATTTTATCAACATCGCGGAATGGAAAAACTAGCCGAAAATAGAATGAATTTCGACCAAATGGCATTTTTATCAGAAAGAATTTGTGGAATTTGTGGATATGCACATTCTATCGCCTGTATCGAAGCTACTGAAAATGCTATGAAAATCGAAGTTCCTCTTCGCGCGCAAGCTATTCGCGTAGTTTGTTTAGAAATCGAAAGACTTCACTCAAATTTACTAAATATCGGGCTTGCCTGTGAAGTTACTGGAAATTATACGGCTTTTATGCATATTTTTAGAATTAGAGAATATTCTATGGAATTAGCACAACTTGTAACAGGTGGAAGAAAAACTTATGGAAATGTTATTATCGGCGGTCTTAGACGAGATATGACAACACAAGAAATCAAAAATTCTTTAAAAATTGTAGAAAAAATAGACACACAATTAACCGAAATTTGGGACGCTTTAATGGATGATAAAAGGCAAATAAATAGATGGAAAGGAGTCGGGATATTATCTAAACAAGTAGCAAGAGATTTTAGTCCAGTTGGTCCAAATATCCGCGGTAGCGGTTTTAAAAGAGATATGAGATACGATCATACTTATGGATTTTTTAAATACATAGATTTTCAAGTTTCTACAGAAAACGGAGGAGATGTTTTAGCAAGAGAAAGCGTAAGATATAAAGAGTTAAAATCAGCCTTAAGGACGATTAAACAATGTTTAGAATTAATGCCACAAACGCCGATTTCTTTAACAAATCCAAAATTTAATATAACACCTGGAAATTTTGCCTTCGGTTACGATGAGGCACCAAGGGGCGATAATATTCATTGGAATATGTTAGCAAATACTCAAAAAGTATTTCGTTGGCGAGTAAGAGCGGCTACTTATGCGAATTGGCCAAGTTTAAGGTATCAATTTCGCGGAAATTCTATCGCCGATGCAGCTTTAATCGTTTGTAGTTTAGATCCTTGTTATTCTTGCACAGAAAGAGTAACTTTAACCGATATAAAAAGCGGAAAAAGCAAAATTTTAGCGAATAACGAATTGAAAAAATTCTGTCAAAATCCAAAAACAGATATCACAAAGGATATAAGATGATAAAAATTTTTGACATAAACGAAAAAGCTGGTTGCGAAACATTAACTTATCCTTTTGATATTTATCAAACGACACCAAATTTTCGTGGGCGCCCGAAATACAATTTTGATCTTTGCATAGGTTGTGCGAGTTGTGGTATAGCTTGTCCGCCAAATGCGATAACTATAAAGCCCAACGAAGAAAAAACAAAATTGATTTGGGAGTTTAATTGTGGGCGTTGTATATTTTGTGGGCGTTGCGATGAAGTTTGTCCGACAGGCGCGATTAGATTAAGCGATGAATATCAATTAGCTGTCAAATTTGACAAATCGGCACTAATCCAACGAGGCGAATTAGAACTTGCAACTTGCAAAGAGTGCGGTAAGCCTTTTAGCGTAAAAAGGCTTATAAAATATGGATTTGAAAGACTTAGCAAAGCAAATATAGGCGAAAAAAGATTAAAAGAAGCAAAAGATTATATGGAAATTTGCACAGAATGCAAAAAGAAAAAAGCCGTTGAAAATATCACAAAAGGCGAAGAAATGGAGATAAGATGAGTTTATATCAAGTCCCTGAAAATATAGCTAATTTAAATGATTTAGAAAAAAAATTAAAACATCTAAAAAAAATTAAAAGAAGTTTTAGTGTTTTTAGAATAGACGCTGGAAGTTGCAATGGTTGCGAAATCGAAATTTTTGCCACTCTTTCACCGCTTTGGGATCCAGAACGTTTTGGTTTTAAACTAGTTCCAAGCCCTAGACACGCAGATATTTTAATCGTCTCAGGTCCTGTTACTAGACAAATGTATTATCCACTTTTACGAGCTTATGAAGCCACACCGGATCCAAAAATTGTAGTTGGATTTGGGGCTTGCGGAAGTAGCGGCGGAATTTTTCACGATTCTTATCACGTACACGGCGGTGCTGATAAAATAATTCCAGTTGATGTATTTATCCCAGGATGTCCGCCACATCCAGCAAGTATAATTTATGGACTTGTTATGGGCGTTGGACTTTTGGATCAAAAATTAAAAAAGATTAGTTTCAAAAAAGATGATTTACAAATTCCCAAAATCGAAAACAGCTTGATACAAAATTTACTTTTTGAAAGAGATTTGTTAGCTTATTCTAAAAGATTGATGAGTTATATTTTTGGGCGAATACTTTATGAAAAATACATAAACGCTTTGAAAAATTGCAACGATCCAAAAAATCCAAAAGAGGTAAAAAATGAAATCATAAAAGCCATAAAATCAAACAAAGATCCAAGATATGCTGAATGTTTAGGAATTTTGCATAATAAAATTTACGCAAAATATATAGATTGCAAAAACGATGATTTAATCGATTTAAACGAAATTATTTGGACACAAAAATGGTAGAAATTTATGCCTTAACTTCTCGCCATATCGACGCAAAAAAAGGCGAAGAACTACCAGCGCAACTTAGACAAATAAAACTTTTTTCGACATTTGTAGGGCACGGAATCGGCACGATTGATTTTACAGAAAAAATCGCCGAATTTTCAGACGAAGAATATGAAAAAATTTTGCAAAATTCAGGAGAATATACAAAATTTAAAATAGGAAATTTAAGTAGTTATTTTGAAATTGAAATTTTTGAAGAACACGCAAAAAAGCTTATAAAAGATATGTGCGATTGTAAATTAAAAGAAATTTTAAAAAATTTAAATGGAAGATTTTTGGTTTTAAGAAAAGATTTTAAAGGCATTTGATGAAAAAAGCTATTTTATGCATAGGAAATGAATTAAAAGGCGATGATTGCGTAGGTTTAGAATTTGGAAAATTCGTCGAAAAAAATTATAAAGATTGGAAAGTTTTTTTCGGAAATGACACTCCAGAAGATAAATTTTTTATATTGCAAAAATTTCAGCCAGATTTTTTGCTAATTGTTGATGCTTCTATAGATAAAAATGAAATTTCTAACGCCGAATTTCTAGAGTTTGAAAATTCACAAAATTTAAATGAATTTATTTTTACTACGCATAATATCCCGTTAGAATTTTTTGTAAATTTTTTAAATGAAATTGCACAAAAAACGCTTTTTTTAGCGATTTTTATAAATCCAAATAATTTAAATTTCGGTGCAAAATTAAGCAAAAATGGCAAAATTTCATTAAAAATAGCAATAGAAAAATTTAAAAAATTACAAAATAATTTAATAACAAAAATGTAATTAAAACTATTTATAACATTTAAAAAGATATAATCGGCAAAAATTTTCAAGGAAGATTATGTCAATTCAAACTAAATATATTTTTGTAACGGGCGGAGTTTTAAGCTCGCTTGGAAAAGGAATAGCAGCCGCATCTATCGCTACACTTTTAAAAAATGCAGGAAAAAAAGTAAGTATATTAAAAGCAGATCCTTATATAAATGTCGATCCTGGAACTATGAGTCCTTTAGAACATGGCGAAGTTTTCGTAACAGATGATGGCGCAGAAACCGATCTTGATTTGGGGCATTACGAAAGATTTTTGGATGAAAATTTAACTCAAAATAATAATTTTACAACAGGACGAGTTTATAGTTCGGTTATCGAAAAAGAAAGACGTGGTGATTATCTTGGAAAGACAATTCAAGTAATTCCGCATATCGTAGATGAGATAATAAGACGCATCGAAAAAGCTGGAGCAAAACAAGAAATTTTAATCGTAGAAATAGGCGGAACAGTCGGCGATATCGAAGGATTACCATTTTTAGAAGCAATTCGCGCGATGAGAGTAAAACTTGGCAGATCAAATACCATGTTTATACATCTTACGTTGGTACCTTATATAAAAGTCGCAGGAGAGTTAAAAACAAAACCAACTCAACATAGCGTAGGCGAACTTAGAAGAATTGGCATAAGCCCCGATATGATAATTTGCAGAAGTGAAATTGCGTTAAATCGCGACTTAAAAGATAAAATCGCACTTAGTTGTGGAGTTGAAAAAAATTGTGTTATAGAAAGTCCAGATAGTCAAAGCATTTATCAAATTCCATTATTTTTTGCAAAACAAAATATTTTAGAGCCGATCGCGCAAAATTTAGGTTTTAGCGAATTGAAACCAAATATGCAAAATTGGGATAGTTTAGTAAAAAGAGCTATATTGCCACAAGATGAGGTTAGTATCGCATTTGTAGGAAAATATATAGATTTAAAAGAGAGTTACAAAAGTCTAACAGAAGCTTTAATCCATGCAGGGGCAAATTCAGATACAAAAATAAACATAAAATGGTGCGATAGCGAAAAAATCGACAAATCAAATGTCGCTGAAATTTTAAAAGATTGTAGCGGAATTTTAGTAGCTGGCGGTTTTGGAAATCGTGGAATTAATGGCAAAATTCAAGCTATAAATTTTGCAAGAGTAAATAAAATTCCATTTTTAGGAATTTGCCTTGGAATGCAATTAAGCTTGATAGAATTTGCAAGAAATGTCCTAAAAATCGAAGACGCAAACTCAGCCGAATTTGATGAAAACTGCAAAAATCCAGTTATTTATTTGATCGATAGTTTTATTGACGCACACGGACAAAAACAAATAAGAACTCACACTAGTCCACTTGGTGGGACTATGAGACTTGGTGGATATGAGTGCGAAATAAAACCAAATACGCTTTTAAGTAAATGTTATAACGACAAAAAAATAATAAGAGAAAGGCATCGCCATAGATTTGAAGCAAATCCAAGATATAGAGAAATTTTCGAAAAAAATGGACTTATGATAAGTGGCGAAAGTAATGGACTTATAGAAGTTGTAGAATTAAAAAATCATCCATTTTTTTTAGGAGTGCAATTTCATCCAGAATTTACAAGCAGATTAACAAGACCAAATCCAGCAATTTTAGGATTTATACGGGCAGCAAAAAATTATGGCAATACTAAATAAATCGCAAATAAAAGAAATTTTAGAAGCAAGATTTAGTGCAGATTTACACAAAAAACTTTGTGAAATTCCACTTCCTTGTGATTTAAAGGATTGTTATAAAGCGGCGAATCGTATAAAAGAGTCGATTGAAAAAAACGAATTAATTGCAATCGTTGGCGATTATGATGTCGATGGCATCGTAAGTAGTGTAATTTTGTCGGAATTTTTTGATCTTTTAGGAGTAAATTATATTATAAAAATTCCAAATCGCTTTACGGACGGATATGGATTAAATTCGCAAATCATAAACGAACTTGAAGGCGTCAAATTAATAGTAACAGTCGATAACGGTATAACTGCAAACGAAGCAGCAAAAATTTGCAAAGAAAAAAACATAGATTTAATAATAACAGATCATCATATTCCTTCGACAATTTTGCCAGAAGCTTATGCGATAGTAAATCCAAAACAAAAAGATTGTCACTTTCCAAATATCGAAATTTGTGGTGCGCAAGTCGCTTGGTATTTAGTAGGTGCATTAAAAGAAACTTGCAATATAAATATCGATATGAGCTCTTTTTTGGATATTTTAATCATAGCCATAATCGCCGACATGATGGAACTTAGAGATTTAAATAGAATTCTTTTAAAAGTCGGCATAAAAAAATTAAACTCATCGAATAGAGCTTGTTTTCGCGCGATTAAAGAATTTAGCGGAAAAAGAGAGTTTGCTTTTGATGATATCGGATTTTTAATAGCGCCTCTTTTAAACTCGACTGGCAGGATGGACGACGCGACTATAAGCTATGAATTCTTAAAATCAAAAAATATAATTCAAGCAAATAAAATTTTAAATATGATAGAAAAATTAAACATTTCGCGAAAAGCCGAAGAAAAAATGCTTTATGAAAAATCTTTGCAAAACATAAAATATAACGACAATATAATCATAGTTTATGGTGATAATTGGCACGAAGGTGTCATCGGTATAGTCGCAAGCAGACTTGCTAAACATTTTAAAAAGCCAGCAATTGTTTTTAGCATAGATAAAGATTATGCAAAAGGAAGTGCAAGAAGTGTTGGAAAATTTGATATTTTAAATCTTATTGCAATGCAAAAAGATAAATTAATCAGTTATGGCGGACATAGAGGTGCGGCTGGACTTATTATAAAATCTGAGTTGATAAAAGACTTTAAAAACGCTATAAATCAAACAAATGAAAATTTCACAAAATTTAATCACTTGGACGAAATTTTAGGCGAATTAGATTTATGTGATATTGATATGGAATTAGTCAATTTACTTGAATTTTTCGAACCATACGGACAAAAAAATCCAAAACCAACATTTCAGATAAAAAATGCAAAAGTATTAAACTTAAAATTTATAGGACGAGAAAAACAACATCTAAAACTAATTTTAACAAATGGCAAAAAAAAATGCGAGGCTTTATATTTTAATCCAATTTTCATACCAAAAATTGGCAACCAAATCAATATAATTTTCACGCTTTCTAAAAATATATACAAAGGAATTTCTACACCAGAGATTCTGATAAACGACATTTTATAAGCTTTAAAACCCACTTTCATTTAGTAGCTTATAACTTTCACAACCTTTCATATCTTCTAAATCACATGCTTTTCCAAAATACTCTTTTGCTTCTGTGAAATTTTGTTTTATAAAAACGCCTTCTGTGTATAAAACGCCTATTTCTCTACAAGCATCACTTTTTCCAGTCAAACAAGCCTTATCTAAAAAATCAAAAGCTAAATTTTTGTTTTTTGTATTATGAAATTCATATAATCTATAACAACTATTTGAATTTCCTTTATCACACATTTTTGTATAAATTTCATTTGCTTTTTGTAAATTTTGTCTTACTCCAAGACCATTTTCATACATATAAGCCAAATTCTCACACCCAGCTAAATTTTTATCGTCACAAGATTTTTTATACATTTTAACTGCTTTAAAGTAGTTTTGCTCTACCCCAAGCCCTTTTTCGTATAAAAGACCTAAATTTTGGCAACTTTGGGCTATTTTTTTATCACAAGCTTTTTGAAAAAACAAAGCACTTTTTTCTAAATTTACTCCCACTCCATTGCCATTTAGATACATTAAAGCTAAGTTATGGCACCCAACTGCCATATTTTTATCACACGCATTTTGCAAAAGCTTAATCGCAGTTTTATACTCTTTTTTAGCATACGCCTTATCAGCTTCATTTAATATATTTCCAAAAACATACGAAAACATAACCAAAATTAAAACGATTTTTTTCACAAATTTTACCTTTATTGTTAAAAATTATATCTATTTTTGATAAAAAATAATCATTTTTTTATTTCAAAAAAAAAAAAAAACGATTTCTTTCAAAAAAATCATTATTATCAAATACCTTAATTTCGTAATTGTATCTTTTATCATTAAATAAATATAAAAAATTATAATTAAATGTATTTTACCCGCTATAAAATTTATCAGAATTTTATGGTATAGTAACAAAATAAATTTAAGTAAGGAGCATTACAAATGAACAAAACTTATAGACATGTTTATAAGGAAGGTATCGGTTGGGTAGCTATCGCTGAAAATGCAAGCTGCAAATCAAAAATGAGTTCCAAAAAAGGGAAAATTTTTAATTTTTATAAAATCAATTTCACATTAAAAGGCTTATCAACAGCAGTTGTATTTGCATTGTTTGGTGTGATTTTATCTCCATCTGTTGCTTTTGCTGAAGTAGCACCAGATCTTAGTAAAACTATCATACTTACTAATCACGATGATAAACCAATGAACTTTGGTGGAAGAAATCCACTTAATGGCAAACAAGCACCAAATGAAAATGCATTTAGTGGAAAAAACCAAAATGTTGGTATGATAAATTTTAGTGGCGATCAAGAAAATGGCAGAAAAGTACTTGAAAACATTAAAAATTCACAACAAATGATTGGTATCGGTAACGACATTTATATAGAAAAAGGCTCAATAGGTAGCATTGCTATCGGTAGCGATCAATCTGGAGATACAGAAAAAAATGGTAATATTCTCGGATATGACAAGCCAGTAAGTTGGATTTTTAATAAAGTAGAATATACTAATAACGATATATTAGGAGGAGCAGGATTTCAAGATAGGTATATCAAAACAGCTGTCAAAGGATATGGAGCCGTTGCTATAGGCTCTCACTCACAAGCACAAAATCATGGAGCTATCTCTGTTGGTACTTGGAATATGGCAAGAAAAGAAGAATCAACAGCTATTGGAACTTACAACTGGGCTAATGCTAAGCACTCTATCGCAATGGGAACTAAAAATATCGCTTATAGTGAGAATTCTGTAGCCTTTGGTTATGGCAATACCGCAAATGGAGTAGATACAACTTCTATTGGTGTTAATAACACAATAGAGCCTGAAAATTTCCAAAAAGGACAAGAATCAAATTTAAAGAAAAGCCTAGCTGTTGGTGTTGGAAATGTTATCAACACAACCAATTCTGCTGCAATTGGCTTAAGCAATAAAATTAGCAAAGATGCTACTGGTTCTTTTATTTTTGGTCAAAATGCAACATCTGTTAATCAAAATTCCATAGTTTTAGGCTACAACTCAACTGATGATTATGGCAAAAAGAGTGATGGCACGACAATTGCAACTAAGATAGAAAAAGCAAATATCAATGGTGTCGACTTTGGAACTTTCAATAGCAAAAAAAGTGTTATAGGTGCTTTAAGTATCGGTAATAAAGATGCTACAAGAAAAATAATAGGCGTTGCAGCTGGTAGAGTAGCAAGTGACTCAAACGATGCTATAAACGGCTCACAGCTTTACTCTGTAGCAGGTACATTGGTGAATAAAACAAAAGCTAATGCCGATGAAATAAAAAAGAATAGCACAAAAATAGATACAGTAAATCAACATATAACAAATTTACAAAACGATCAAATTCATTTTGTTAGTGTCAATAAAAACGGTAATGATGCGAAAAATAAAAGCAACTATAACAACGATGGTGCTAAAAATTATGGCTCTATCGCTTTGGGCTTGGAAGCATCGGCAAACAATGAAAAAATAAACGGAAAAGATTTAAGCAATATCGCCATTGGAACAAGAGCCGAAGCTACAAACCCAAGAGATGGCGCTCCACTTTCAAATATAGCAATAGGCTATGAAGCAAAAGCAAAAAATGCATTAGCTGACAATAATGCCCAAGCAGCAAGCAGTATAGCCATCGGTCATAAGGCAAACGCTGAAACTGGTATCGCAATAGGTGAAGAAACAGATGCACAAACTGGATGGGGAGATGGTAGAAATCCAGCAGCTATCGCCATAGGAACAAGAGCTGTTGCAAATTCAACTAAGAAAAAAGGTGCGTCTTTATACTCATACCAGCCGATAGCTATAGGTTACGAATCAAAGGCAACTCACGGCAACGCTATCGCACTTGGTGGCAACGCCTTAGCAAAAGCAGAAGGCAATGGAAAAATAACAGCTATAGCTATAGGTGATGAGGCAAAAGCTTTAAAATCAAACTCTATTGCTATAGGTTATCAAACAGAAGCAAGTTCGGGAAATAATTATCCATCGATATCAATAGGGTATCAATCAAAAGCAAATTTTGTCAACTCTATATCTATGGGTTATAAAGCAGAAGCAATATCTTCAACAGCTATTTCCATAGGCGAAGAAGCTAAGGCTGGCAATAACTCTATCGCTATAGGAAGAAAAACTGGTGCCCAAAAAGCAAATTCAATAGCTTTTGGAAACGAAGCACAAGCCCTAGAAGAAGGTAGTGTAGCTATAGGACAAGGTTCAGTTGCAAATTCAAGAAATCAAACAAATGGCCAACTTGATGGATATGTTCCATTTGGAGAGAAACAAACAGGAGCTATTTGGAATGCTACACATCAAACATTTGCAGTAGGTAATGATTCGACTTTAACTCGCCAAATTTCAGGCGTTGCAGCCGGTGTCATGGATACTGATGCTGTAAATGTCGCTCAGCTCAAAAACTCAGGCTTTAAAATATCAGGTGATAATAAAATCGATAAAAAAATTCTAAATGGAGAAAAATTAACGATAAATACATCTGAAAAATGGACAAATGAAGGTACTAGATATGTTGGTAAAAATTTGCAAACTTATGTTGGCGACAAAGCAAATGTTGTACATATCGGTATGACAAATAATCCAGAATTCAACACTATTACGATAGGAGCAAATGAAGATAATTTACAAGATAAAACAAATACCGATAATATACAATTTCAAAAATTCGGTGATACTTTAAAACTAGTCCATAACAAAACAGAAAAAAATAAAATAACACAAAAACCAGTAAAACTTACAAATTTAGCAGATGGAGAAATCAAAGCTGGTAGCACAGACGCGATTACTGGTGGGCAATTGAAAACCGAATTAGACAATTATGTAACAACAGGAAATGATAAAACAGCTTCTGTTTCAACAGAGGCAGATAGCGGTATAAAAGTTGTTGATAAGACAACTGGAAATAACACTGATTATAAACTAAGTCTTGATGAAACTAAAGTTAAAAAAATTGCTGGAACTACAAATTTAACAGCTGATTTAGCTAACAAAGCTGATAAAAATGCAGGAAATTTAGAAGCTGGTGATGTAACTTCTTGGCAAAATAAACTTGGTATAGATAACAAAGCTGATAAAACAGAGCTTACAAATTTAGCTAACACAGATTTATCAAATATCACAGATGATGGTAAAACAACAATCAAAAATTTAGCTAAAGGTTCAGTTGAAGTTAAAGCAGCTAATGGTCAAGATATTGTAGAAGTAGCAAAAACAGCAGCAGCCGATAAAGATACATACACAGTATCTGTAAATGCAGATAAACTTGCAAACAATGATGCTTTCAGCAATAAATTTGCTAACAAAGATGCTTCAAATATTGCAGATAATAAAGCTGCTTGGGAAACAGCTTTAGGTTTAGGTGATTATGTAAAATCAGTAACAGGTGATAACTTTATTGAAGTAGATAATGCTGATAAACAAAACCCTAAACTATCACTTAATACAACAAATCTTGCAGGTGATAAAACATTTGTTGAAAATATCGCAGGAAATCAAAACTTTACAACAAAACTTGGTGATACATTTGTAACAAAGACAAATTTGGCAGGTGATTTAGCAGGTTATACAAAACTTGATGGAAGCAATCTTGCAACAATTGAAAAAGACAAATGGAGAGATGCTCTTGGTGTAAAAGATAGTGACATTAAAACTTTAGCTCAAAATTCTGTAGATGTAAAAGCGGAAAAAGGAAGTAAAATTAAAGTTGCTGATAAGGGTATAGTAAATGGCAAACAAACATTTGAAGTAGGTGTTGATCTTACAGGACTTAACGGAACAACTTATGCTTTTACTGCAGGAGATAATCTAAGTGTAACTGATGATAAAAAAGGAAACATTAAATATAGTCTAAATAAAGAACTTAAAAATATAACTTCTATAGAAAACAATGGTAAAACATATACATTTGGAGATACAAAATTAGGTGATACAAGTGTTATTACAAATAAAGATTTGACTGAAAAAGGTTATGTAACAGCCAGTACTCAAAAAACAACCTCTGTTTCAACAGAGGCAGATAGCGGTATAAAAGTTGTTGATAAGACAACTGGAAATAACACTGATTATAAACTAAGTCTTGATGAAACTAAAGTTAAAAAAATTGCTGGAACTACAAATTTAACAGCTGATTTAGCTAACAAAGCTGATAAAAATGCAGGAAATTTAGAAGCTGGTGATGTAACTTCTTGGCAAAATAAACTTGGTATAGATAACAAAGCTGATAAAACAGAGCTTACAAATTTAGCTAACACAGATTTATCAAATATCACAGATGATGGTAAAACAACAATCAAAAATTTAGCTAAAGGTTCAGTTGAAGTTAAAGCAGCTAATGGTCAAGATATTGTAGAAGTAGCAAAAACAGCAGCAGCCGATAAAGATACATACACAGTATCTGTAAATGCAGATAAACTTGCAAACAATGATGCTTTCAGCAATAAATTTGCTAACAAAGATGCTTCAAATATTGCAGATAATAAAGCTGCTTGGGAAACAGCTTTAGGTTTAGGTGATTATGTAAAATCAGTAACAGGTGATAACTTTATTGAAGTAGATAATGCTGATAAACAAAACCCTAAACTATCACTTAATACAACAAATCTTGCAGGTGATAAAACATTTGTTGAAAATATCGCAGGAAATCAAAACTTTACAACAAAACTTGGTGATACATTTGTAACAAAGACAAATTTGGCAGGTGATTTAGCAGGTTATACAAAACTTGATGGAAGCAATCTTGCAACAATTGAAAAAGACAAATGGAGAGATGCTCTTGGTGTAAAAGATAGTGACATTAAAACTTTAGCTCAAAATTCTGTAGATGTAAAAGCGGAAAAAGGAAGTAAAATTAAAGTTGCTGATAAGGGTATAGTAAATGGCAAACAAACATTTGAAGTAGGTGTTGATCTTACAGGACTTAACGGAACAACTTATGCTTTTACTGCAGGAGATAATCTAAGTGTAACTGATGATAAAAAAGGAAACATTAAATATAGTCTAAATAAAGAACTTAAAAATATAACTTCTATAGAAAACAATGGTAAAACATATACATTTGGAGATAAAACAGATACTACAAATAATGTTATAACTGGATCTGATTTAACTAACAAGATTAATGATATTAAATTTATAACTGACGATGGAAAAGAAACTGGTTTTGAAAACAATAAATTAGCTATAAATGGCGATGGCAATATCAAAACTTCAACCGATAAGCAAGGCAAGATAAATATATCTTTGGGTGATAAAATTAGTTTTGAAGACAAAGATAAAAATAAAATCGAGTTTGGAAAAGATGGCTTAAAAATTGGTACAACTGGACCTAGCGTAACAAAAGATGGCATTAATGGCGGAAATAAAGTCCTTACAAATCTTGCAAGTGGTTTAGATGGTAGGACATTAGATGCCATAAAAGAAGATATCAAAAAAGCTAACGGCGATCCTGCCAAAATGCCAAAAGAAGCAAGTAATGCTGCTACTATCGGTGATCTTGCCGCTGTTGATAGTGAAATCACAAATATTAATACCAACATAACAAATATTGCAAATACAACAAATATTATAGGTGGTAATGATAATAAACTTATCAATAAAGATGGAACTTTAACAGATGAAGGTGAAAAAGCCCTTACTACAAATGCAGCTTCAGGTCAAGATGTAGTTAAAAATAAAAATATCATCCAAGCTATCAACAACATCAACAAACAAGGAACAAGATTTTTCCATGTAAATGATGGAACAAAGCCTATGGGAACAAAAGAAAGAGAAGATAAAAAAGACTCAAGTGCTGGTTCAATTGGTGGTGTAGCTATCGGTATCCAAGCAGAAGTTGGTAAAAATGCAGCAAATGCTATAGCGATAGGAACTGGTTCGAAAGCTTTAGCTAAAAATACAATAGCAATAGGAAATGGCAACTCAGTAGAAGGTAAAAATTCAGGTGCCATTGGTGATCCTAATGTAGTAAAAGCAAATAATTCTTTTGTTTATGGTAATAACAATACAATAGAAACTGGTTCAGATGGAAGCTTTGTCATAGGTAACAATGTAAAAATTGACAAAAATACAAAACAAATAGTAGCTCTTGGCGAAAATACAAAAGTAAGCGTTGCTGGTGGTGTAGCTCTTGGAAGTGGTTCAGTTGCAAACAGAACAACAAATTCAAAAGACTATTATATACCTGATGGAGCAACTGCTGATAAAAAAGAAGCTATAAAAGGAACATCAAAAGGAAGCTTAGGAGTTGTTTCAGTTGGGGAATTTGATGGGGCAACACTTAAAGCCTCTCGTCAAATTACAGGTGTTGCAGCTGGTACAGAGGACTCAGATGCAGTAAATGTCGCTCAACTAAAAGCAGTAGTTCAAAAAGTAGCTAATCAAGGCTCTAAATGGATAGCAGCAGATAATCAAAAATTTGACAAAAATGGCAAAATTGTAAATAACAACACTCCAACTGAAGCAAATGGTATAAACTCAGTCGCTATTGGTGCTGGTTCAAATACAAAAGTTGTCGCAAATGGAAAAGTAGTTGAAAGACCAAATACAGTATCTGTAGGTGGAATAAATAAAGATGGCACAGTAACTCAAAGAACTATAAGTAACGTTGCTCCTGGTGTATTAAATTCGGATGCAGCTACTATGGGACAATTAAGAGCTGGATTAAACGATGTTTATGGAAAACTTAACAAATATAAAAAACAAGCTAGTGCTGGAACAGCTTCAGCTATGGCTATAGGCAATATGCCACAATCTACAATACCAGGAAAAGGAATGATGAGTTTGGGAAGTGGTTATTATGATGGGCAATCAGCTATGGCGATAGGCTTGTCAAAAATGAGTGATGATGGCAAATGGGTATTTAAAGGTAGTGCAAGTTATGATTCACAAGAAAAAGCTGGTGGTGCTTTATCTATAGGATACCACTTTTAACAAAGAGAGCTATAAAAGCTCTCTTTCTAATTGATTTAAAAAATAAAGGATAAAAAAATGAAAAAATTTTATTTTGTGATTTTAATTGCAGTATTTTTTTTACAAGGTTGCACCACAAAAACTAGTTCAAGTGTGCCTTCCAATGGCATTATGGCAAAAGATGAAATCACTTTTCCAGATCCCGATAAAACAATTTATGAGAAACCTTTAGGAGTAAATCTGGAAAATATTAGAAAAATCGAAAAAGGTATGAGCAAAGATGAGATAAGAAAGCTTATAGGAACACCACATTTTGCAGCTGGACTTGCACGAGTTGTTGAGTGGGATTATATTTTTAATCTAAAAGAAAAAGCTGGAGATAAAGATATGATTTGTCAATACAAAATAGTTTTTGAATCAGATAATTACAGGGCTGCAAGCATGTTTTGGAAAGATGAAGTTTGCGCAAATTTAGTAGGTGGCAAAGAAGTTGCGGTGAGAGGAAGTTTTTTATTTGATTTTGCAAGTGAGACTCTAAAACACAAAGATAAAGAACAAATAGCAAATTTAATAGATAATGTCGGCAAAGAAAATATAAAAAGTGCGACTGTGACAGGACACACAGATTTAATAGGAAATTACTATTACAATTTGAAATTATCACAAAAAAGAGCAAATTCTGTCAAAAATGAATTAGTTGAAAATGGAGTTTCACAAAACAAAATCACAACCGACGGTGCTAGCGAAAAATATCCAGTAAAAGATTGTGATGAAACACTTCCTAGAGATGAATTGATAAAATGTTTGGCACCAAACAGACGCGCAAATATAGATATCACCAAATATTAAGCCTGATTTTTCAGGCTTTTAAACCACAAAATATCTTGCAATTTCGCTTTTGTCTTGAAATTTTTCGCATTCACAACAAAATTCTCCGATTTTAACTTTGCATTTTGTGGCTTTTGAGTATGTAATTGCGATTTTTGCAGCTAAATTTAAATCTTCAAAACATCCGTTTTTAGAAATCAAGCTTAAAGCTCCAATCCCGTCAAATTCGACCAAATCATAAAATTTTTTAAGTCCATTTTTAAAAAGTGATAAAATTTTTGCATTTTGATTTTCATCTTTTCCGATTACCATTTTTGAACCTTGAGGCAATCTTAAATGTCTGCCTAATTTCAAAAGCGCAACCTCATCTTTTGTGATTTTTGGATTAAATTTCACAAAATCTTTTACTTTATTTGAAAAAGCTTCAAGTGTAAGTAAACATCCGCCAGCTGGCGTTTCGTAATCTGAAAAATTATAAAATTTTGCTAATTCAAATTGCCTTTTGCGCCCTCTTCCGCTTATATCTAAAAGCTTATTTCTATCAACCCAACCCAAAATTTCTGGCTTTGTCGGCGGCAAAAGTTTTGCGCTTAGCGGTCTTAATATCAAATTTTGCGTATCGCCTGAAAGTTTGCAAACTTGTTTTAAAGCCTCACTTCTTTGACTCATCGGTCTTTCGCCTAAAACTTCTCCAGTAATCAAAAATTTTGCGTCAAATTTTTCAAGTAATTTTAAAGCCGTATTAAACATAAATCCATGACAATCTATGCAAGGATTTAAATGCTTTCCGTATCCGTATTTTGGATTAAATAAAATATCTTTTAAAAACTCATCTTGAACGGAAATTTTTTCATAAATTCCACCACAAATTTCAGCCCGTTTTGCTAAAGCGTTTGCTTTTGCATCTCCTCCGTCGCCAAAACCAGTATCGATGTGAAGCGCTATCACATCGATATTTTGATCCTTAATCAGCCTAATTGCTATCATACTATCAAGTCCACCACTAAAAAGCGCAATACATTTCATCTTAATCCTTTTAATTTCATAATTGCTCTGTTTAAACTCATTATAATATCTATTTTTTTTGGATTATTCGAGTTTTTTATATCCAAAATTTTGCGATTTAAGAATCCGATTTTTAAAATTTTTGCTGCATTTCTTAACTCGTCATGACTTTTAAAGACATCAACTTCGCTTAATTCTAATTCTCTTATTTTTGCATCATTTGCGTTGGAAATTATAGCGTCAAATATATCATAATGGCACGTAAAGCACTCCCTTTCGCAAAGATCTAGAATTTCTATTTTTGCTCTATTATCTAAAAGCATAGTTTTTAAAATTTGAAGTTCTAAATAATTTTTATGCGTTTTTGTTACAATCTCTTGATTTTGCGGGATAAAACGATTTTTTATTACAAAATCATCTGGCGAAATTTTCAAAATTTCGCTGATTAATAAACGATAAGATTTTGCAACTATATTTGGTAACTTTGCAAGATAAGCTAAAATTTCATTTAAAGCAAGTTGTTTTTGTTGCGGGCGCGAAATTTCGTATTTCGCACAAATTTGACGAATCAAAAACTCGCCCATTTCTGTGGCATTTGTATATAAATTTTCAATCTCACTAATTTTATTTGAAAGAACCAAATCTGCGGGATCTGCACCATTTTTGATAATCGCAACTCCACCATCTATGCCATTTGTAGTTAAAATTTCGCTCGATCGAATAGCCGCATTTATGCCAGCCGTGTCACCATCGAAACTTAAAATAACTTTTAAATTTGCCCTTTTTATAAGTGGAATGTGGCTTTGTGTCAAAGCTGTCCCAAGCACAGCAACGGCATTTGTAAATCCAGCTTTATGAAGCGAAATAACATCCATATAGCCTTCTGTTATTATCAACTCTTTTTTATCATAAGCCGATTTTTTAGCCAAATCATAAGCATATAAAATTTTGCTTTTATCAAAAATATAACTTTGTGGTGAATTTACATATTTTGCTGGATGATTTGTAAGCGTTCTTCCACCAAAACCGACGATTTTGCCACTTGGATTTTTGATAGCAAAAGTAATCCTATCTATAAAACTTGCATAAACGCCATTTTCATTTTGCTTTAAAACACCACATTCTATGGCCTCTTTTTCACTTATATCGTTATTTTGTAAAAAACGAAGAGTGATTATATTTTGCGGAGCATAACCGATCGAAAATTTTTGTGCTAAATCTTGAGTTATTCCACGACTTAAAAGATATTTTTGAGCTTCTATATTTTTAAATAAATTATCCACAAAAAAAGCATTTAAATTTTCTAAAATTTTCTTATCTAATTTTTGTGTTTTATCAAAATTGTTTGAATATTCCAGCGCAAAATTATATTTTGCGGCTAATTTTTCTGCAGCTTCTATAAAACCAATTTTTTCAAAATCCATAATAAATTTAATGGCATTTCCACCAGCCTTACAAGAAAAACAATGAAAAATTCCAAGCGACGAACTCACGCTCATGCTAGGATGTTTATCATCGTGAAAAGGGCAAATTCCTACAAAATTTCGCCCAGATTTCTTAAGCTCAACATAACCTTCAACAACTTCTACGATATCAACAACACTTAAAAGTTTTTCTATGCTTTCTGGCTTGATCATAAGGTAAATTATACAAATTTTTTGCTATTATTTTTATAAAATCGTTTTTAAGAAGTAGTTTTGGATAAGTTTTTTATAGATTATAGAGATCCTATTTTTGGAATTATCATTTTTTTTAGCGTTGTGCTTTTGATTGCGATTTTAAGTTATTTTTGGGGAATTTTTCGTAACCAAAATAACAAAAATAGCATAGAAAAATTTGTCAAAAATTTGGAGTTAAACTCAGATTTTTCAGATAAAAATAACGAACTTTTAAGACAACTTGACACGCAAAGTCAAATAGTTTTAGCAAACACTTTTGCAAAAAATGGCGATTTTGAAAAAGCTGTTACAATTTTGCTTATAAGTTTAGAACATTGTGATAAAGAAAATAAAGATTATATTTTAACAACGCTTGGAAAGGTATATTTTCGAGCCGGATTTTTAGAAAGAGCAAAAGAGTGCTTTATCCAAAGCATAGCTTTAAAATCACAAAACGAAGAGGCTTTAAATTTTTTAAGCATAATTTACGAAAAATTAAAAGATTATAAACAATCTTATGAAGTTTTGGACGTTTTAGCTGAATTTGATATAAATACAAATGAAGCAAAAAATTACATAAAAACTTTAAGTATTTTAAATGACACAAAACAAAATTTCGATCAAAAAATAGAAAATTTAACTAAAATTTCGCACGATTTTCCATTAGCAAAAAGAGAAATTTTAGAGCTTTTTTTACAAAACAAAGAGCCATTAGATAAACTTAAAATTTTTCCAAATTTAAAAGATTGTATAGATATTTTATGGAATTTAAAAACGCCGATAAATTTACAAAATGACGATTTTGCCTCTGTTTTTTATGCAAATAAAACTACAAACGATTTTAAACAAGGTGAAATTTTTGAGATAAATTTGTTATCAAATTTGCGCAAAAATGGCTTTGAAAATGCAAATTTGAGCTTTTCTTATGTTTGCACAAAATGCAAATCATCGCAACCGATTTTTTCTTATCGTTGCCCATTTTGTTTAGAAGTCGCAAGTTTAAAAATTGTTTTAAAAATAGTAGAGAATAAATATGAAACAAGTTACACTTTTTAGCGATGGCAGTTGCCTTGGAAATCCTGGAAATGGCGGCTGGGCTTTTATATTATCATATAAAAATCACGAATTAAAAAAAAGTGGATTTTTAGATAACACTACAAATAATCAAATGGAAATAACTGCTGTAATTGAGGGCTTAAAATGTTTAAAAGAGCCTTGCGAAGTCGAAATTTATACAGATAGCGAATATGTCGTAAATTCTATAAATTCTTGGATTATTAATTGGATAAAAAAAGATTTTGCCGGAATAAAAAACGTCGAGCTTTGGAAAGAATTTTTAAAAATCTCAAAAAAACACAAAATAAAAGCATTTTGGGTAAAAGGACACAACGGACATCCACAAAATGAATGGTGTGATAAATATGCACGAAACGCTGCTTTAACAAAGGAAATAATATGAAAGATTTAGAAAATTTGCAAAAAAAATTAGAATACAAATTTAATGATATAAATTTATTAAAAATCGCCATAACTCATAAAAGCACAAAACAAGCTAAAAATAACGAACGATTAGAATTTTTAGGTGACGCTGTGATGGATTTGATAGTCGGCGAGTTTTTATTTTTTAAATTTAAAAACTATCCGGAAGGAGAATTAAGCAAATTAAGAGCTGCACTTGTAAATGAAAAAAGTTTTGCAAAAATAGCAAATTTCTTACAAATAGGAAAAAATTTGCAAATTTCTATGGCAGAAGAAAATAACGGCGGAAGAGAAAAAGAATCTTTGCTTTCAGATGCGTTTGAGGCGATTATGGGGGCGATTTATCTAGAAAGTGGGCTTGAAAATACAAAAAAAATCGCTTTAAATTTGCTTTTAAAAACCTGTCCAAATATTGATTTAAAACTAATTGATAAAGATCATAAAACCGCATTACAAGAGCTAACTCAAGGAAATTTTGGGATTATGCCGACATATGAGCTTATAAATGCAACTGGCCCAGATCATAAAAAAGAATTTACTATGGCAGTTTTTTTAAGCAATAAAAAAATAGCCGTAGCAAAAGGAAATAGCAAAAAAGACGCAGAACAAAAAGCGGCTGGAAAAGCGATTGAAATTTTAAAGGATAAAAAATGAATTCAATCGGGCAAAAAGTTATTTTAACTACATTTGGAGAAAGCCATGGAGTTGGAATTGGTGGCGTTTTAGATGGAATTCCTTCTGGAGTTAAAATAGATTTAGATTTTATACAAAATGAATTAGACAAAAGAAAACCAGGAAACAAATTCGCAACAAAGAGAAAAGAAAACGATAAAATTGAAATTTTAAGTGGCGTTTTTGATGGATTTAGTACAGGAATGCCGATAGGATTTTTTGTAAAAAATGAAAACAAAAACTCAAAAGATTATGAAAGCGAAATTTTCCGCCCATCACACGCAGATTTTACATATTACAAAAAATTTGGATTGCGAGATTATAGGGGAGGAGGCAGAAGTAGTGCAAGAGAAAGCGTAGCAAGAGTAGCAAGTGGCGCGATTTGCCAACTTTTGTTAAATCATTTTGACATTAAAATACAAAGTGGAATTTTAGGCATTGGCGGAATTTTAGAAGACGAAAAAAATGCAGATTTTTCTTATGCAAAAAATTCAGAAATTTTTGCACTTTCAAAGAATTTAGAACAAAATTTCAAAGACGAAATCATAAACGCACAAAAATCATTAGATAGCATAGGCGGTGTAGTTTTAACAAAAATTTCTTGTCCTATTGCCGGACTTGGCGAAGTTTTATACGATAAAATCGACGCAAGAATCGCTTCATATTTTATGGGGATAAATGGTGTAAAAGCCGTAGAAATAGGAAACGGAGTAAAATCTAGCAAATTAAACGGATCCGAAAATAACGATCAAATTTGCAAAAATGGATTTTTAAGTAATAATTCTGGTGGAATTTTAGGTGGCATTACAAATGGCGATGAAATTTTGATAAAAACGCATTTTAAACCAACGCCGTCAATTTTTAAAACTCAAAAAACCATAAATTTAAAAGGCGAAGAAGTAGAATTTAACTTAAAAGGTCGCCACGATCCTTGTATCGCAGTAAGAGGAAGCGTCGTCGCAACAGCTATGGCAAGGCTTTTGATGGCGGATTTTTTACTTTTAAACACTAGTTCAAAATTACAAAATTTGATAAAAATTTATAAATAATGTTTTTTGTAGATGAGATTACACAAACTCAAATTGAGATAAAAAAATCAAAATTTTTGTCGTTTTTGCTGCCTTTTTGTGAATTTAAAAAAACTTATGAAAATTTAAAAACCAAACATCCAAAAGCCGTGCATTTTGTGTATTCTTATAGATTTTTAAACAAATTCAATCAAATAGTAGAAAATCAAAGCGACGACGGCGAGCCAAAAAATTCAAGCGGAATTCCATCTTTAAATGCGTTAAAAAGCGCGAATTTAATCAATTCGGCGATTATAATAATTAGATATTTTGGCGGGATAAAATTAGGCGTTGGTGGGCTTGTAAGGGCGTATTCAAATGCTACAAATGAAGCCATAAAAATGGCAAATTTGAAAGAATTTTTCATAAAAAAAGAGTGCGAAATTTTTGTGCCTTTTAATTTGATTTCAAAATTTGATTATTTTTTAAATAAAAATAATTTGCAAAATTATAAAAATTTTGAAGAATTTGGCGCTTTTATAAAATTAAATTTAACAAACGAAGAATTTAAACAATTTATAAAGTTTGCAAAAGATTTTGAATTTAACGGAGTTAGCTTTAAAATTTTGCCAGAATTTTAAAGCTAAAATTTTAAATATTTTTTAAAACACTTTTTGCGTGATCGGCGACTTTTACATTTTTGTAAATTTTTGAAATTTTTCCATTTTCATCGATGATAAAAGTCGTCCTAACGATACCCAAATACTCTTTGCCGAAATTCTTTTTTACCTGATAAACGCCATAAAGTTTGCAAACTTGCAACTCTTCATCGCTTAATAAAATGTGTTTTAAATCAAATTTGTCTTTAAATTTTTGATGAGACGCGATATTATCCGGACTTATGCCGATTATGACCGCATCTTTTTGCAAAAATTCGTCATAATTTTGAGTAAATTCGCAAGCTTCTTTTGAACATCCTGGTGTTAAATCTTTTGGATAAAAATACAAAACAACTTTTTTGCCCACAAAATCGCATAAACTAACATCAACGCCGTCAATATTTTTAAGCGAAAATTTCGGCGCTTCATCACTCACTTTTAAAGTGATTTTTCTTTGCAAATCTTCTTGCGTGAAACTCATTTTTTCTCCTTTTTTATATCAAAAACACTTTTTCCGCCAAAATATATATCTTCATCTGATATATTTTGGAAACTTATCACAATTCGATCTCTGTTTTTTCCCATTTTTTTCACAAAAATTTCTGTTATATCTTTTGCAATTTCATTTTGAAGCTCCTTACTTGGCGCTGGAGAAGCTAATTTTATATTAATTAATGGCATTTTAAATCCTTATAAAAAATGCACAAATTATACAAAAATTTATTAAAACTTTGATAACATACAAAATTTTATATTCATTTGAAAGGATTTAAAAATGTCAATACCTGAGGCTAAAAATATCTGGTTTGATGGAAAACTTGTAGCTTGGAAAGACGCAACAGTTCATGTTTTAACTCATTCTTTACATTATGGAAACGCTGTTTTTGAAGGCGTTCGCGCATATCAAACAGAAAATGGATTAGCTATTTTTAGATTAAAAGAACACACTAACCGCCTTTTTGAATCAGCAAAAGCTTGTGGAATAAAAATTCCTTTTACACAAGATGAAATAAACAAAGCACACATTGATCTTTTAAAAAGCAATACTTACGATGACAATGTTTATATAAGACCACTTGTATTTTTAGGATACGGAAAAATGGGCGTTAGCCATCTTGGATGCCCTGTAAATGTAGCGATCGCTGCTTGGCAATGGGGTGCTTATATGGGCGAAGAAGCTTTACGAAAAGGCATAAAAGTAAAAATTTCATCGTGGATGAAACCAGCACCATTTTCTTTAATGGCTCGTGCAAAAGCTAGTGCGAATTATTTTGTATCACAAATGGCAAATTATGAAGCCTTAAATGCTGGATATGACGAAGCACTTTTATTAGATCCGCAAGGATTTATTAGCGAAGGAAGTGGCGAGTGTTTATTTATCGTTAAAAATGGCAAACTTTTCACGCCGCCAAATGGAACTTCACTTCAAAGCATAACTCAAAGCACAATTATAGATCTAGCAAAAGATTTAGGATACGAAGTTGAAAGAAAAAATTTAACAAGAGATGAAGTTTATGTAAGCGATGAAGCGTTTTTTACAGGAACAGCCGCCGAGGTTACTCCTATTAGCAATATCGATGGACGAGTTATTGGCGACGGCGCAAGAGGAAAAGTTGCCTCGCATTTACAAAATGAATATTTCAAAATCGTCACAGGCGAAAATAAAAAATATGAAAATTTTTTAACATATATTAATTAAGGATAAAAATGCCAGCAGATTTAAATGATTATTTTAATAAAAAAGATTCAAACAATAAAAAACCAAATTTAGATATAAAAATGCCAAAAATTCCAGATGGTTTTGGCAAATTTTCAGGATTTATTTATGCTATTGCTATAATTATCATAGTTTTAATCGTAGCAAGACCTTTTGCGATAGTTCAATCAGGTGAAATCGGAATTAAATCAACTTTTGGTCATTACGATATAAAGCCATTAGAGCCTGGATTTCATATGTTTATACCTTTTGCACAACAAGTAATAATCGTAGATACAAGAGTTCGCACAATCAATTATACAGCTATTGAAGGTGCAAATGAAATAAATGCAAGAGGAAGTGGAATTATTAAAAAAGATGCGATTTCTGTTTTGGATGCTAGAAATTTACCTGTAAATATCGACATAACAATCCAATACAGACTAAATCCAACAATGGCACCAAATACCATCGCAAACTGGGGACTTAGCTGGGAAAATAAAATCATAGATCCACGAGTTAGAGATGTCGTTAGAAATGTCGTCGGACAATTTTTAGCAGAAGAACTTCCAAGCAAAAGAGATCTAATCTCAACCCAAATCAGCGAAGGTATATCAAAAGACATAGGATCACTTCAAAATACACCAGTGCAATTAGTAGCCGTTCAACTTAGAGAAATTATTCTTCCTGCAAAAGTAAAAGAACAAATAGAGCGAGTTCAAATAGCAAAACAAGAAGCCGAAAGAACAAAATACGAAGTTGAAAGAGCAAATCAAGAAGCTTTAAAAAAGGCAGCCCTTGCACAAGGAACAGCAGAAGCGATGAAAATTGAAGCACAAGGACGAGCAGATGCTATTAAAATCGAAGCAAATGCCCAAGCTTACGCAAATAAAGAGATTGCAAAATCGCTTGACAATAATCTTTTAAGCTTAAAACAAATCGAAACTCAAGCGAAATTTAACGAAGCTTTAAGGGATAATAAAGATGCTAAAATTTTCTTAACTCCTGGCGGTGCGGTTCCAAATATTTGGGTTGATACAAAAAATATCAAACAGCAAAGTGCGTTAAATAATTAATGGCGAAATTTTAAAATTTCGCCAAAAAGGCGGATTATGAAAATTGATTGGCAAAAAGTTAGCGGTTTAATTCCTGCAATTATTCAAGATTTCAATACAAACGAAGTTTTGATGCTTGGTTTTATGAATGAAGAATCTTTAAATTTAAGCATCACAACAGGTTTTACACATTTTTTTTCAAGAAGTAAAAATCGCATTTGGCAAAAAGGCGAAACAAGCAGACACACACAAAAAATAAAAAAAATTTTTCTTGATTGCGACAGCGATACATTGCTTATAAAAGTCAAGCAAATAGGCGAAGCTTGCCATACAGGCAACAAAACTTGCTTTTTTAATGAAATTTCAATCCAAGAAAATGAAAAATCAATACAAAATTTAGAAAAAAAGCCTGCAAATTATGAAATTTTGGATGAAATTTATCATACGATTTTGGATAGAAAATTTAATGCGAATCCGCAAAATTCTTATGTCGCTTCGCTTTATAAAAAAGGCGAAAATCATTACTTAAAAAAAATCGCAGAAGAAAGTGCTGAGTTTATTTTGGCCTGTAAAGATCTTAAAAAATTTGAAAAATATGGCGATTTAAAGCGAGAAATTTTTGGCGAACACAAAGAAAATAAACCAAAATTTGATGTGATTTATGAAGGAAGCGATATTATTTTTCATATGTTAGTTGCGTTAGCGGATTTTGGAATTCATCCTGAAAATTTATTAAACGAGCTTAAAAGACGCGAAGGTCTAAGCGGAATAATCGAAAAAGATTCAAGAAAATGAAAAAATTTTTACCGCTTTTAATCCTAATTTTTACTAGTTGTGGCGGACTTTTGTATAATACAAAAAATTCTGGAATTTATGAGTTAAGATTTGAGCCGACCGTGATAAATTGCAGTGGCGATGAAAAGCAAAAAATCAAAGCTTTCAAAAAAAATGTCACTTTTAAACATGGAATTTTTGATTTTAACTTTATGGATAAGATTTTTAGCAAATGCCCAAAAACAAAGTTAAATACGGATATTTTAGGAAATTTTTACTCAAAACAAGATTGTCAAATAAATAAAATAATAAACAAAACTCCCGTTTTAGTAACCCTAAAAAAAATAACAAAAGGGAAATTTGAAAAAGATTTTATAAACGGCGAACAAATATTACAAACAAAATTTATAAAAAATGGCGTCGAAATTCATTCTTGCGAAACTACTTTAAAATTTTCTGGAAAATTAAGATAATCTTTTGTTAGTAAATTTATTATCGTTTTTGGCAAAATTTCGTGTTCGATTTTGTGAATTTTTGCTTCCCATTCTTCGAAATTTCGCCCATTTCTATCAAATGTTTTTTGTGCTATAATTTTTCCACCATCAAGTTCATCGCTAACAAAATGCACGCTAACACCACCAACTTGCATGTCGCTTTGAAAACTCTCTTTTATTGCGTTAGCACCTTTAAAAAGTGGCAAAATGCTAGGATGTAAATTTATAGCTTTTATATTTTTAGTAAAAACTTCGGTTAAAATTCTCATAAATCCAGCCAAAACTACTAAATCTATATTTTGCGATTTTATAAGATTGACTAATTTTTGATCGAATTCTTTTCTAGTTGCGAAATTTTTATGATCTATTAAAGTCGTTTTAAGCCCGAATTTCTGGGCTTTTTTTATACCTTTTGCGTTTTTGTTATTGCAAATCAACAAAGCAACTTTTATAGTTGTATCGCCAAAAGTTTTATTATGGATTTTTTTTAAAATTGCCTCCAAATTCGTCCCGTTACCGCTAAAAAGCACAGCAATTTTTTTTATAGACATTTTATCTCCTTGATCAAATCCAAGGCATCCAAACTATAGCTGTTTTTTATTTTTTTTGATGCTAATGCGTGAGTTAAAACTGCGTTAGTTGCGCAATCAAGCGGTGAGTAATTTTGCGCTAAAAATCCTCCTATAAGTCCGGCTAAAATATCGCCACTTCCGGCTTTTGCTAAAGCATTACTTCCCAAATCGCAAACAAAATTAACGCCATTTTTACTAATAATCGTGTTAGCGCCTTTTAAAACCAAAATTGCATTTTTGTATTTTTTACTAAATAAATTTGCAAACTCAAATCTATTTGTTTGAATTTCATCTACGCTAAAATCGCCAAAATTTAGATTTTGCAAAAGAGTTTTAAACTCTTTTGGATGCGGAGTTAATATCAAATTTTCACATTTTGTAAGCAAAATTTCTAAGTTTTTATCTTTTAACAAATCAGCATCGATAACGCATTTTTTATCACAAATTTCGTCAAAATTTATTTTAAAATTTCCAAAACCAGATCCGGCAACGATAACTTTAGCTTGTAAAAAACTCTCTTTTTTCATCAAAAAAGGTGGCAAAATCATATCCTTTTTGCTAACCAAACTAACAAGTCCAGATCCGATAGCCATAGCCGAAATTCCAGCTAAAATCGCAGCCGTTTCCATATCTCCGACCAGCACAAAAGTATGGCCAAAATCACCTTTATTTGTGTTTTGTTTTTTTCTAAAAGGCAGTTTTAAATCAGATTTTTCAAGCAAAAAATTTTCGTTTAAATTGTGTGTGTAAGAATTCTCATAAATTCCTAAATTTGCAACTTTTATTTTGCCAACAAAATCTTTTAAAAAATCCTCAAAAAGCCTATTTTTCAAAGCTCCCATAGTTATAGTAAAATCAGCTTTAAATGAAATTTTACTATCGCTTGTAGGAAAATCAACAGCGATTTTTAAACCTTTTTTGTCATTTACAATTTGCAAAATAGAAGAAATTTTACTATCCAAAACGCCTTTAAATCCGCTTCCAAAAATTCCATCGACAAAACATTTATAATCAAAATTTTGTGGCAAATTTTGTGTAAATTCCACGCCAACTTTTTGAGCTATTTTTTTTTGAAAAATTAACATATCGTTTTGTTTTGTTAGTAATTCTAAAACTTCGCATTTAAAATCACCTTGCAATTTTCTAGCAACACAAATCGCGTCAGCTGCGTTATTTCCACCACCTATTAAAAACAGAATTTTGCTATTTTTTTTTAGATTTTTTCTAATTACTTTTTCTACACAAAAAGCCGCATTTTCCATCAAAATTTCAGATGAAATTCCAAAATTTTCAATAGCTTTTTTATCAAATTCATCAACATTTTTAAAAATTTTTTTCATTCGCAAATCCTCATTTTATAGCTTAAACTTTCTAATAAATCGGCTTTTTGTATATCTTTGTGTCCTGCTAAATCCGCAATCGTCCTAGATACTTTTAGGACTTTATTTATGCCTCTTTGACTTAAATTAAATCTAAAAATCGCAAAATTTAAAATATCTTTGCATTCTTGATTTAAAATGCAAAATTTTTTAATATCTTTATCGTTTAATTTGCCATTAAAATCACTTTGATTTCGCATAATTTGCGCTTTAAAAGCGATTAAAACTTTTTGATAAAGCTCTTTGCTATTTGTAGTTGGGATGTCATTTGCGTTTATTTCATCCATCGCAACATAAATGTCAATTCTATCCATAATCGGTCCAGAAATAGAACTTTTATAACGTTTAATCTCGTTTTGCGTGCATAAACAATTGCTGTTTTTGTTAAAAAGTTTTCCGCAAGGACAAGGATTTAAAGTAGCCACGAAAAGAAATTTTGTTTCGTATTCTGTTTTAGAATTTACTCGAGAAACTAAAATTTTATTATCTTCTAAAGGCTCTCTTAAACTTTCTAAAATATTTTTTTGAAAATGTGGCAATTCATCAAAAAAAAGCTCTCCTCCGTTTGCAAGTGCGACTTCGCCAATTTTTGCCGATTTTGTCCCGCCACCAAAAATAGAACTTCTAGTGCTCGAATGATGCGGATTTCTAAAAGGTCTTAAAGCGCTAAAATCATTTTCATCACAATTTAAAGATTGATAAGCACAAATTTTTAAAATTTCGTTTAAACTAAGAGGCGGCAAAATATAACGAATTCTTTTTGCGCACATACTTTTACCGCTTCCTGGACTTCCTTCAAACATTATATTATGCATTCCAGCTGCAGCAACTAAACTCGCACGAATTGCTCTTTTTTGTCCTTTTACATCAGAAAAATCAAGCTCGAAATTTTCATTTTTGACAAAAATCTTGCCTTGCAATTTTAGTGGATTTTCAAAAAGTGGATGGGTTTTTTCGATTTTTTTTGAATTTGCAAAATTTTCATCAATAAAAAAAGTAAAAGCTTCTTCTAAATTCGACACAGCAAAAATCTCCAAATTTGGTATCATAGAAGCTTTTTGCGCGATTTGTTTTGGAACTAAAACTTTTATTTTTTTATTTTCATTTGTAGTTGATAAAAAAAGCAAAATACTAAAAAGTTCAGCCGTGCTTTTTACTTGCCCGTCAAGCCCAAGCTCCCCAAAAACAAATATTTCTTCGAAATTTTCTTTTTGAAGTATAATTAGCAAAGCAATGGCTAAATCAAAATGACTTCCCTTTTTTGGTAAATTTGACGGACTTAAATTTATGACTATTTTTTGTGCTGGAAATTTAAAATTTAACCCTAATAAAGAGGCTTTTACGCGAGATACACTTTCTTTTATAGTAACATCTGCTAAACCTACGATTTCAAATCCAGGAAGTGCTCTTAAAAATGTCGATTCTATCTTTACTACGTAAAATTTATCGTTAAAAGTAGCACATTTTAGAGACTTCATTTTTTATCAATTTTTTGCCGTTTTAAGATATCTTTAAACTCTTTGTCAAATTTTTTACGTTTTTGATAACCGATTTTTTCTATAAAAAGGTGTCCATCTAAATGATCTATTTCATGCTGTATGCAAACTGCTAAAAGCTCATTTGCTTCAATTTCTTTAATTAAACCAAAACGATCTTGAAATTTTAATTTAACATGATTTGCTCTTTTTACATTTTCATAAAATCCAGGCACAGATAAACAACCTTCTTGCCACAAAATTTCACCATCTTTTTGGATAATTTGAGGATTTATGATCTCTAAAAGTTCATTTTTATCTTGCAAACCATCTTCGTTTAAAAGATTAATCACGATAGCGCGAATCGGGCTTCCAACTTGTATAGCAGCAAGTCCAATTCCGTGTTTATAAATCATAGTTTCATACATATCGTCTAAAAATTTATACAAATTTTCATCAAAATTTTCAACCTCTTTGGATCTTACAAAAAGCTTTTTATTTGGATATGTTAAAACTTCTAAAATCATTCTTTAAAGCTCTTTTCTAAAACTTTATCGATTAAGCCATATTCCATAGCCTCTTTTGCACTCATGAAAAAATCTCTATCGGTATCTTTTTCGATTTTATTTAGTTTTTGATCACAATTTTTTGCCAAAATTTCGTTCAAAATTCTTTTTAATCTTAAAATCTCTTTTGCTTGAATTTCAATTTCTGTGGCTTGTCCTTGTGCTCCGCCAAGTGGCTGATGTATCATGATTCTAGAATTTGGCAATGCAAATCTTTTACCTTTTGTTCCGCAACTTAGCAAAAATGCACCCATTGAAGCAGCCTGACCTATACAAATCGTGCAAATATCTGGTTTTATATAATTCATAGTATCATAAATGCTAAATCCGCTTGTGACAACACCACCTGGACTATTTATATAAAGATAAATATCTTTACTTGGATCTTCTGCTTCTAAAAATAAAAGTTGCGCGACGATCGAACTAGAAACCTCATCGTCAATCGCTCCACTTAACATAATAATCCTATCTTTCAAAAGCCTAGAATATATATCATAACTTCTTTCAGATCTACTTGTTTTTTCTATCACATAAGGGATATACATCACTCGCCTTTTTTATTTTTTTTAAAAATTTCTGCAAAAACTTTATCTTCTATCATTGACATTTTTATAGCTGGCAAAAGCCCATTTTTACGATATTCTTCTAGATGTTTTTTTGGATCCATTCCGTATCTATAAGCTTCTAAATATATAGTTTGAACCATTTCTTGATCGCTAACAACTATATTTTTAAGTTTTGATATAGCATCAATCATAAATGTCAAAGCGACACTTTTTTTCGCATCTTCTCTGTAACTTTCTCTTTGTTTAATCAAAGCATCTTTATCTTCTCTGAAACTTTTAATTTGCTCTTGTGAGAAATTTCTCCAATTATTTCTAAATTGCACATCAATTTCTTGTTCGATTATATTTTTTGGTAAATCAAATTTATATTTTTCTATCAAAGCATCAGCAAATTTTGGTTTTAATTCTTCATCCAACATCTTTTTAAATTTGTCTTCTTTAACTTGCTCTTTAATTCTTTCTTCTAGTTTTTCTTTTGTTGGATTTTCTTCTGCTGGCATCATCTTTTTAAGCATATCTTCGTCTAAATTTTCACTTATTTTTTTTGCTTGAATTTCTTTTAAATTAACTTTAAAAATAGCATCTTTTCCAGCTAAATTTGGCGCTTGATAATCTTTTGGAAAAGTAACTTTTATATCTTTTTCTTCACCGACTTTAAGACCTAACATACCATCTTCAAAACCAGGAATAAACTGTTTTGAACCAATTTCTAAAACATAATCCTCAGCTTTTCCGCCATCAAAAGCCTTACCATCAACAAAACCTTCAAAATCAAATTTTGCAAAATCGCCACTTTCTAATGTACTTTTTTTTACTTTTTCAAGCGGTGCAAGAAGTTTTAAAAATTTATCAATTTCTGCTTTTATCTCATCTTTTGTAGCTTTTGGCTCTTCGTAAGTTGGGATTAACTCTTCAAATCCTTCTAAATTTAACTCGGGTTTAAAAGAAATTTCAATCTCTACATTGCCATCTTCATCGTATTTTTTTATTTGTGGCTCACCAACCATATCATCAGGTTTTTTGTTTAAATTTTTTAAACTTTCATCTATCATATCGCGGAAAAATTCTGTCTTAGCTTCATTTTCAAGATCCTTTGCATATCTTTGTTTTACAATCGCAACTGGTGCTTTTCCAGGACGAAATCCATCCATTTTTATATTTTTTGCTGTTTTTTTAGCCAACTCATCAACTTTTTTATTTAAGCCATCTTTTTCGATTTTTCCGCAAATTAACGCATTTGCTTTATCTGTGAAATTTGATTTTACTTCCATTTATGTCCTTTTTAAAATCTTTAAAAATAAATTTGTTAATTTATCAAATATAAGCTTAATTTAAACGAAAATTTGATTTGTAGTAAAAATTTGTTTTACAATGCCGTTAAAAAAAATCAAATCATCTTTTAAACTAAAATTTAGATTTTCGCCGCTTTTTGGAAAAACTTTTACATTGTTTTTATCTTGCAAATTTGAAAGATAAAAACAAGCCGCCATTCCTGTGCCACAAGCCAAAGTTTCACCTTCTACGCCTCTTTCAAACGTTCTTACATAAATTTCATTATTTTGTAATTTTGCGAAATTTACATTTGCATCATATTTGCGTCTCATTTTTTTGCAAATTTCAAGATCAAACTCGTCCAAATTTGACACAAAAGTTACCAAATGAAGAACACCAGTATCGATTATTTGCCATTTAAATCCAAGTTCGCTAAAATTATCTTTTAAAATTTTTGGTTTTGTAAATTGCACACAAATATCACCAAATTTTTTCGAAATTTTTAAAATTTTTGCTTTAATTAAACCGGCTTTGCTTAAAAATTTTATATTTTTTTTATGAGAAATTTCATTTTGATAAGCAAACATCACAGCAGCCCTCGATCCATTTCCGCACATTTTTGCCTTGCTTCCGTCAGAGTTGTAAAAATCCCAAATGAAATCATATTTTTTATCTGGAATTATGGCAATTAATCCATCAGCGCCAATCCCTTCTGTGCGATTACAAAGTCGTTTTGCAAGTTTTGAAAAATTTGATTTTTTATCAGTTTTAAAAATCAAAAAATCATTTCCACTCGCGCTATATTTTGAAATTTTCATTTTTCTACCTTTTTTAGAAATTCATCAACTTTTTTTTCTAAATCTTTTAAATTTGTTAAATTTTTTATAACAAAATTTGCCAAATTTAGTTTTTTTTCTATATCGATTTGAGAATTTATACGCAAATTTGCATTTTCAAAATCCAACGAATTTCTTGCTTTTAATCTTTGAATTTGCAAATCTTTTGGTGCGTAAATCAGCAAAATTCGTTTAAAATCATAATTTTGTTTTTCAAAAAAAAGCGGTATATCGATAAAATAAATTCTGTTTTTTTTCTCTAAATTTTTCGCATTTTCATAAATTTTAAAACGAATTTTTGGATGCAAAATTTTTTCTAAAATTTCAAGTTTATTTTTATTTTTAAAAACAAAATCGCCTAAAATTTTGCGTTTTATCTTTTTTGTTTTTAAATCTACAAAATTTTCACCAAAATTTTTTAAAATTTCTTTAAAAGAGTTGTCTAAAATTTCATGCGAAATTTCGTCGGCGTCGATTATATCAAAACCACGATTTTTCAGAATTTTACAAACTTCGCTTTTGCCAGTTGCAATTCCGCCAGTAATAACAATCGCATTTTTAAATTCGTCCAAATTTCACTCTTTTAGTTTTTATTACAATTTTATCAAATCTAAATTAAAATGTTATAACTAAATTTAAGGATTTCAAATGATAAGCTACAAAGACGCGGGAGTTGATATAGACGCTGGAAATAGTTTTGTAGAGGTAATAAAACCCTTTATAAAAAATACAAAAACTCCGTTAGTTTTGGGTGGAATTGGAAGTTTTAGCGGTGCCGTTTCTTTGCCTTGTGGATATAAAAAACCAGCCATTTTGGGCGCAACTGATGGAGTTGGAACAAAACTTCGTCTTGCTATAGATGCAGAAATTTATGACGGCGTAGGTATAGATTTGGTTGCAATGTGTGTAAATGATCTGATTTGCAATTTTGCAACGCCACTATTTTTTTTGGATTATTACGCATCTTCAAAACTTGAAATTTCAGTCGCGAAAAAAGTAGTAGAATCGATCGCAAAAGGTTGTAAACAAGCAAATTGCGCATTAATCGGCGGAGAAACTGCAGAAATGCCTTCAATGTATGCAAAAAAAGATTTTGATTTGGCTGGTTTTGCTGTAGGAATAGCCGAACAAGACGAAATAGATAGAACAAAATTTGTAAAAAATAAAGATATTTTAATCGCGCTTCCTTCGAGCGGATTACATTCAAACGGCTTTTCTCTTGCAAGAAAAGTTATAAAAGAACTCGGATTAAAATTTGATGAAAAAATCGATAACAAAACATTGTTACAAACACTTTTAGAACCTACAAAAATTTATGTTAGAGATTTTTTCGCAATCAAAGATAAAATAAATGCTTTAGCACATATCACAGGTGGCGGAATAATCGAAAATTTACCACGAGTTTTTCCTGCAAATTTAGGGGCAAAAATTGAAGAAAAAGCGATAAAAACTCAAGAAATTTTTAAAATAATTGCTAAAAAAGTTGAAACTAGCGAAATGAGAAGAACTTTTAATTTGGGCGTTGGGATGATTTTATGCGTAGATAAAACAAATGCTGATTTTGTGATGCAAAAAACTGATGGATATGTAATCGGCGAAGTTTATGAGGGAATTTCTGGCGTAAAATATTACTAAGGATAAATTTTGGATTATTTAAAAAAGAGTTTTGGATTTTGCGCGACGAATTGTTATATCGTAAAAACTTCTTTTGGAGAGTTGATAATCGATCCAGGAGAAAAATCTTCTTCTTGGGTAAAACAAAACTGCCAAAATCCACTTGCGATTTTAAATACTCATGGGCATTTCGATCATGTTTTTGATGATTTTGTTTTGCAAAAAGATTTAAAAATTCCGATTTATATAAATGATTTTGATGCTTTTTTATTGCAAAATGATCCATTTTATATTTTAACAAATTTTTGCAAAGCAGATTTTTTGATAAAACCAAACGAAACTATAAAAATCGCTAATTTAGATATAAAATTTCACCATTTTGCCGGACATACCCCAGGAAGTTCTATGATAGAAATAGAAAATTTGCTTTTTTCTGGAGATTTTTTATTTAAAGATAATATAGGGCGATGCGATTTTGAGTTTTCAAACCCAAAAGATATGCTAGAAAGTTTAAAAAAAATAAAAACTTGGACAAAAGATTTTGAACTTTTACCAGGACATGGTGAAAATTCTACATTGCAAAAAGAGATTAAAAATTTAGATTTTTGGATGAAAAATTTTTAATCAGTTTTTAAATTCCAAAATTTTTCTCTTAATTTTTCCATCTCGCAAGCAAAATCATATCCTAAATCGCAAGATTTTTTATAAAAATCCAAAATAGTTAAAAACTCTACTTTTGTATTTGCACCAAATTTTTTAAGCCCTGCGCCGACCAAAAAACAAGCTTTTGCATTATTTTTCTCGCATAAAGTATAAGCAACTTCTATAGCCTTTAAAAGTTCAATAACTTTATGCGAATAAAAAATCAAATTTTCAGATTTTATATAACAAAATTCTTCTTTTCCAGAAGATATATTTTTGCAATTTTCTACAAAATTTGTATTTAAATTTTGTAGAAATTCATTGTCAAGATTTTGTTTTTTTGTAGAAAAATCAATGTCTTCTATAATATCTTTATCTAAATAAAAAACTTGATTTGTCTTTAAATTGCCCATTTTATCCGATATTTGATTTATTTTTTTAGCAAAATTTTCATCATTTTTCGAATAAAAAGAGCTTATGTTTGAAATTATCTTATATTTGCAAATTTTATCTTCGCAAGATGACAATGCATTTTTATAATCATCCAAATAATTTGCAAAAATAATAAAAGGCAAAAATAATAAAAATATTTTCATATTTACGCTTTGCTTAAAATTTCTACTTTATTGTTGAAAACAGCCAAACAATGCTCATAATGGCTGGTATTTAATCCATCTTTGCTAGTAACAGCCCAATTATCACTAGCAATAACAGGCTCGCCACTTTTTTGACAAATCATAGGCTCTATGCAAAAAACCATACCATTTTTTATTTTTGGTCCTTGTTTTGGATTATTTCCTTCTAAATAATTCGGAATTTCTGGCTCTTCGTGCGGACGCTTTCCTATACCGTGACCACAAAATCCAAGAAGCGGCACATAACCACGATCTTTTATAAAATTTTCAATTTCATAACAAAGTTCTTTAAAATGCATCCCGACTTTTATATTTTTTATAGCAAAATCTAAAGCATCTTTGCTACAATCTATCAATTTTTGATTTTCATCAGAAATTTGTCCTACACCAAAAGTTCTTGCACTATCACCAAAATAGCCATTCAATTTTGTTCCGACATCAACGCCAATTATATCACCCTCTTTTAAAATTCTTTCATTTGGAATCCCATGAATTACAACTTCATTTACAGATAAACAAGCTGTATTTGGAAAACCATAAAGCCCTTTAAAAGCTGGTTTGGCACCTTTATTTAAAATAAAATCTTCTATTTTTTTGTCTAATTCTATAAGCGAAATTCCAGGCTTTACAACATGGCTTGCATAATCAAGAGCTTGAGCGACAATTTTATTTGCCGCTCTTAACCCTTCTAAATCTTTTAAATTTTTTAGAGTAATTGCCATTTATAATCCCACTGCACTTAAAGTTTGATATTTATTCATATAAACTTGTGCTTCAATGCGTCTCATCGTATCTAAGGCAACAGAAATTACAATCAAAACAGATGTGCCACCGAAATAAAATGGCGCATGCATGAAATTTGTCAAAAGCCAAGGAATTGTAGTAACCAAACCTAAATATAATGATCCCCAAATTGTTAGCTTTCCAGCAACATCATTCAAAAATCCAGCTGTGCTTTCTCCTGGTCTTACTCCAGGTATAAATCCACCTTGTCTTTTTAAATTTTCGCTTATATCTTTTGCATTAAATACAATTGAAGCATAAAAAAATGCAAAAAAGATAACAAACAAAAATGACAAAAAGTGAAAAAACCAACCGCTAGGATTTAACAAATCATTTATCATCATCACATATTTATTTGTACTTGCTTGTAAAATAGTACTTGGAAACATTAAAATAGCACTTGCAAAAATAGGCGGTATAACACCACTTAAATTCACTTTTATAGGAATGTAATTCATAATTCTTTTATTTTGATTTTGCATAATCACTTTTCTAGAATATGATATAGGAATTCGTCTTTCTCCCATTTCTATATAAATAATAATGCCGATAGTTACAAACATAACCAAAAGTATCAAAATAACAATCAAAAAATTCATCTCGCCGACATTTACACTTGTGAAAAGATTTCCAATAGCACTCGGAATTCCGCTAACAATACCAGCAAAAATAACCAAACTTATACCATTTCCGATACCTCTTTGTGTTATTTGCTCTCCTATCCACATAAGTAGCATAGTCCCAACCAACATAGATATACAAGTAATTGGTATAAATAATCCAGTTTCTAACATGCCTTCTAATATAGCAGATTCTCCACGACTACTAGGAAAATTTTGCAATCCTATGCTAACACCTATAGCTTGTACAAGAGTAATTCCTATAGTTGCATAGCGTATAATTTGCATATATTTTTGCATTCCGTCGCGCTCTTTTTTCATTTTTCCTAAATTTGGAAAGGTAGCGGTTAATAACTCCATAATGATCGAAGCAGTGATGTAGGGCATAATTCCAAGAGAAATTATACTAAGTCTTTCAGCGGCACCACCACTAAACATATTAAATAATCCAAGGGCGTTGTTGCTATTGTTATCAAAAAATTCTTTTATTACCGAGACATTAACGCCAGGGACTGGCACATACGCCAAAACAAAAATCCAAGTGTGATGAGAATTTTGTTTATAAGCGTTTTATTAGTATTCATTATTTATTACCACTAACGCTTACATTTTCGTCTTTAATCTTATCTTTTAAAGTTCTTGCACTTTTTCCGATAAGTTTAATTTTAGTGATTGTTTTAGCAAATTTATGAACGCTTCTCAAAGTTTGAATTGAAATTTCGTCTAAATTTTTAATAGCATCAAATTTCTCTACATTTATAACATAAGGTTTTCCAACATGAGAAACAAAGCCTACTTTTGGCAATCTTCTTTGAAGTGGTTGTTGTCCGCCTTCAAAGCCTCTTTTCGCGTTATAGCCTTTTCTAGCTGTTTGACCTTTGCCACCTTTTGTAGCTGTTTTTCCCCAGCCACTTCCTTGACCTCTACCAATTCTTTTTGTTTTTTGAGTAGAACCAGCGGCTTTTTTTAAATTTTCAAGTCCCATAACTATCCTTTTAACATTTCAAGAGCTTTTACTGTGGCTCTTACAACATTTGCTGAATTATTTGAACCAAGTGATTTTGTCAAAATATCTTTAATCCCTGCAAGTTCCAAAACAGGTCTAGCGCCACCACCAGCGATAACTCCAGTTCCTTCGCTTGCTGGTTTTAGTAAAATTCGACTTGCATTGTATTTAACAACAATATCATGAGGAATAGTTGAACCTTTTAATTTTACATTTATAATATTTTTAAATGCATCGTCTACAGCTTTTCTAATAGCATCTGGAACTTCTTTTGATTTTCCAAAACCAAAACCAACTAGACCTTTTTTATTGCCAATAACAACCAAAGCGGTAAATCTAAATCTTCTACCACCTTTTACAACTTTTGTAACACGACCAATATCGACGATTACTTCTTCAAATTCTTCTTTATTATATTTTTCCATCAATATTTCCTTATAGTTTTACGCCGTTTTCACGAACGCTTTGTGCAAATTCTGCGATAACTCCGTGATACAAATAGCCATTTCTATCAAAAACAACTTCGCTTAAACCAGCAGATTTAATCTTTTGAACTATATCTTTACCGATAGTTTTAGCACCTTCTTTATTGGCTTTTGCGCCAAGTTTTATCCCGCTTGAAGCACAAATTGTGATACCTTTTACATCATCAATAACTTGCGCATAAATAGTTTTATTTGATTTAAAAATGCTAAGTCTAGGTTTAGAAGCTGTACCTGAAATTTTAGATCTAATTTTAATTTTTCTTTTTGCTCTTAAAGCAATTTTTCTTTTTAATATATTTGCTACCATACTTCAACCCTTACTTTTTAGATGTTTTTCCAGCTTTGCGGATAATATGCTCTTCAACATATTTTACACCTTTACCTTTGTAAGGCTCTGGCGGCCTAAATCCTCTAATTTCTGCTGCAATTTGACCAACTTGTTGTTTATTAGCGCCTTTAATTGTGATAATATTTTTTTCTACGCTTATATCTATGCCTTTTGGAATATCAAAATTTACAGGGTGAGAAAAACCTAAAATAAGCTCTAAAACATTACCTTTTACAGATGCTCTATAACCAACTCCGTTGATTTCAAGTTGTTTTGTAAAACCATCAGTTAAACCAACAACAACATTATGTGCTAAAGCTCTAAAAGTTCCCCAATAAGCTCTATCTTGACGTTCATCACTTTTTGGTTCAAAAGAGATTTTTCCGTCTTCTATTTTTACATTTACAAAATTTTTAGTATCTAAAACAGCATCTTTGTTGCCTTTTTTAAATGTCAAAACGCCATTATTTAGACCAACTTCAATACCGTTAGGAATAGATACAGGTTGTTTTCCTATACGAGACATTTGATTCCTTTTTATTTGTCTAGGGTATGTCTACTTTTACGAATGGATACCACAATACCATAAAAAAGCGACAAAATTTTAAGGCTTTGAAATTCAAAGCCAACTTAAATTACCAAATAGTGCAAAGCACTTCGCCACCAACTCCGATTTTATGAGATTCTATACCAGTCATAACACCTTTGCTTGTGCTCATGATAACAGTTCCATAACCATTTTTGTATCGTCTAAATTCTTCATGTCCTCTGTAAATTCTAAGACCTGGTTTAGAAACTCTTTTTAATTCATGAATTACACTTTTACCTTTTTCATCATATTTTAAAACGACATTGATAAATTTTTTATTATCATTTTCTTCAACATTAAAGCTTTCTATATAGCCTTTTTCAACTAAAATTTTCATTATAGCTTCAACAACATTTGAATGAAGAAGTTTTGTGCTATTAAGTCTTCTCATAGATGCATTTCTTATTCTAGTAAGTCCATCAGAAATTAAATCATTTACCATATTTTCTCCCTTACCAACTTGCTTTTTTAAGACCAGGTATTAAACCCTCATTTGCCATTTTTCTTAAACACACACGGCAAATTCCAAAATCTCTATAAACTGAGTGTGGTCTTCCACAAATTTTACATCTAGTATAAGCACGCGCTGAAAATTTTGCTGTTCGTGCTGCTTTTGCTATCATAGATTTTTTTGCCATATTATTTTCCTTTTGTAAAAGGCAAACCTAAAAGTTCTAATAATTTTAGTGCCTCTTTATCGCTATTTGTAGTAGTTACAATAGTTATATTCATACCGTGAGTTCTAAGAATTTTGTCAAATTCTACCTCTGGAAACATAAGTTGTTCTGATAGACCAAAATTATAATTTCCTCTACCATCAAACCCATCTCTTGGAAGTCCTCTAAAATCTTTAACTCTTGGAAGAGCTATGCTTACTAATTTATCAAAAAATGCAAACATTCTTTCTTTTCTTAGAGTTACTTTTATACCTACAGGAAAACCTTCCCTGACTTTAAAACCAGCAACTGATTTTTTAGCATTTGTGATAACTGCTTTTTGTCCAGCTATCAAAGAAATGGTATCTGCCATATTTTGCAAAATTTTTTGATCTTTACTACTTTCGCCAGCACCAACGCTTATAACTATTTTGTCTAAAGCTGGTATTAACACAGGATTTTTTATATCAAATTCTTTTGCAAGTTGTTCTCGAATTGTAGCTTGATATTTCTCTTTTATTCTAATCATTTACTACTCCTCTACTTTTGCAACATTTGAAATATCAATAGGCATTTCTTTACTTATATGACCGCCATTTTGAAATTTCTCACTAGGTTTTACAGATTTTTTAGCCATTTTGCAACCTTCTACGATAACTTTTTTATCTTGAGGATATACAGCTAAAACTTTTCCACTTTTACCTTTATCATCACCTGCGATAATTTTTACCATATCGCCTTTTTTAATTTTACATTTAACCATTATAAAACCTCCGGTGCAAGTGAAACAATTTTCATAAAACCACTATATCGAACTTCTCTACCAACTGGACCAAAAATACGGGTGCCGATTGGTTCTTTTTTAGAATCGAGTAAAACAGCGGCGTTATCATCAAATCTGATTAAAGAGCCATTATCTCTTTTAATCTCTTTATTTGTTCTTACTATAACTGCTTTTACTACTTGACCTACTTTAATTTTTCCATTTGGTAGCGCTTTTTTGACAGAACAAACAATAACATCGCCAACAGTAGCATATCTTCTTTTGCTTCCGCCAAGAACTTTAATACACATAAGTTCTTTTGCACCACTATTATCAGCAACTGCAAGTCGTGTAAAACTTTGTATCATTATTCAACTCCTGTCTTTAAGACTTTTTGAAGACGAAAAGATTTTTTTGCACTCAATGGTCTGCATTCAACAGCCGATATGGTATCACCAACCTTTGTCTCATTTTTTTCATCATGAATTAGATATTTTTTAAATCTTTTTACGATTTTGTGATATCTAGGATGTATAACTCGTCTTTCAACCAAAATAGTAGCGGTTTTATCACCTGCTTTTTTCAAAACAACACCGCTTATCACTCTTTTCATTTCTACTGCCATTTTTTATCCTTATTTAATTGCATTAATTGCAGTGCTAACTTTGGCAATATCTTTACGAACTACCGTTAACTCTTTTGGGTTACTTAACTGCATTGTTTTAAGTTTATGTTTAAGAGTAAATTGAAGTTTCTTTTTTTCAATCAAAAGAGCATTTAATTCTTGTAAATTCTTATCTTTTAACTCAGTATATTTCATTGCTATTCTCCCTGCTTACTATTTTTGTTTTAAAAGGAAGTTTATGAATGGATAAAGTTAAAGCCTCCATTGATAACTCTTTTGAAACTCCTGTCATC
>CAMUNZ010000003.1 GCA_947090385.1 uncultured Campylobacter sp.
CATAGCTTGAAGTTCTGCTTCACATGCAAGCTTATTATCTACAAAAGCTTCACCTTTTAATATCCAAATTCTACCGCGATTTTTTATAACTGAAATTTTATATTCTAATCTATCTCCTGGACGAATTGGTTGACGAAATTTTGCTTTGTCTATGCTCATAAAATATACAACTTTGTTTTTTAAATCTTCTTTATTTTGTGTGCTTTTAAATGCTAAAACTCCGCCTGCTTGCGCCATTCCTTCTATTATCATAACGCCTGGATAAATTGGATGTCCAGGAAAATGGCCTTGAAAAACATTGTCTGAAATTGAAACATTTTTATAAGCTTCTATGCTTTCATTTTCTACCATATTTGTAACTCTATCGATTAATAAAAATGGGTATCTGTGAGGAAGAATTTTTTGAATTTCGTTGATATCTAACATATATTTTCCTTTAAAAATTTTAAAAAACTTGCTATTTTATCAAAAACTTACTAAAAATTATTTTATAATTTCTTTAAAATCTTCGTAAATTTTACTATCTCCTGAGATTTCATAAGCGCCTAAATTCAATTTTTCTACTATTACAATCGGCTCTAAACTGTATTTAAAACATATTTTTTCACGAAAATTTATTTCATCGTCAATACTTAGTGGATTTTTTAAAAATTCATCAAAATTATCAAATTTAAAACCAGAAATTTCTTGAAATTTCTCGAAATCTAAAATTTTTATTTGCGAATTTTCAAAAATTTTATTTTCTATTTTTTCAATTTTGCATTTTATTTTTCTGTTTATTTGAGAATAAAAAATTATATGCGATTTTATTGGATTTTTTTCAAATTTTACCAAACACCAAAGCAATCTGTAATTTAAAATTTTTTCTTTTTTTATCTGCAAATTTTGTAAATTTGTTGTTGAAATTTGAGAGTAAATTTTGATTCTTTCTTCGATTGAATTTGGTAAAATTTGTCTATTTAATGGGCTAAAAAACTCACTTTTAAACTCTTTTGAGTTTGCTGCGTAAATGCAACCGCAGTAATTTTGATGATAAAGTTTATCTTTTTTAGCAAGTTCAAATTGAAATTTCGTTCCATTGTTTTTGCGAAAATCTGGCGCTACGAAATTTATATCGCTATCTTTGCAAATTTTTTCTAAAGCTTCGGTTAATTGCGAATGAGATTTTTTAGGCGACATAAAAAGCGTAGATGTGATAGTTTTTTCACCAATTTTTTTTGCAAGTTGCAAAGTGGCGTTTAATCGATTTTCAAAACAAATCAAACATCTTTTTCCGCATTCTGGTTCATTTTTTAAATTTTTTGTTTTTTTAAGCCAAGATTCTAAATCATAATTACCTTTTATAAGCGGAATTTCGAGTTCTTCGCAACTGCGTTTTACATCTATATAACGAAGCTCAAATTCTTCTTTTGGATGGATATTTGGATTATAAAAAAATCCTATAATTTTTTCTTGTGGATATAATTCTTTAAGTTTTCTTAAAAAATAATGTGAATCTACGCTACAACAAATTTGTACCAACAAATTTTTACCCTTAAGTATTTTTTTAACATTAAAATAATTTAAAGTTTTTAAAAATTACGAAATCAAAATTTTTAAGCTATAATATTTTAAGAGTTAGCTTTTAAATTAAATTCTGCGGATTTGAAAATCCACAGAATTTTGTTTTTGATTAATATTTTATTCCATAATCAGCAAGAATTCTTTTTATAGTTCCATCTGCTTTCATTTCTAAGATCGCCGTATTTACTTTAGAGATTAATTCTGGATCAAAACCTTTAAAAAATGCTATTCCGCTTTCTGTCGGATTTGGATCTATATGAATGATATGAAGTTTTTTACCTGTATCTAAATCTTCCAAGAATTTTAAAGATCTTTTATCTAAATCACTTAAAAATTCAAATCTGTTGTCAAGAGCGATAGAAAGTCCAGCGGTATCTACTATCATAGCAGCACTTTTTCCTGATTTTACTTGAATTATTGCATTTACTATTGAGTTATTTGCGATTATTTGGCTAGCACCTAATTTTTTTGCATAATCTGCTTGTGTCGAATCTTGATTTATTACGGCGACTTTTTTACCAGCTATATCATTTGCAGTGTTTACATCATCATTTCCTTCTGCAACCAATATAAAATTTCCATCAGCAAAATATCCTCTTGACATATCAAAAAGAGACTTTCTTTCGTCTGTTATTGTTATGTTTGAGATAGCCATATCTATAGTCTTTTGTTGCAAACTAGATCTTAGTTGAGAAAAATCCATACCAACTATTTCGTATTCGAAGCCGGCTCTTTTCGAAATTTCCCTTATTAAAGCCATATCAACGCCTTCAAATCCTTTTTCTGAGACATATTCAAATGGTGGATAGTCAGGACTAGTTCCAACTTTGTAAACTTTTGCATTAACAAAAACTAGCAACATTACTAAACAAATAAAAATTTTTTTCATTGCATCTTCCTTTAACTAATGTTTGTGTTATTTTATCAATTTTTTCTTTGTATTATGTAAAAATTTCTCAAAAAATATAAAAATTTTTTAGAAATTTGCAAAAAAATATTATAAATTTTCGCCTTTTTCTTAAACAATATATCAAAAATACAAAAATTTAATTTTTCATTGCATCATTGTTTCTAATAAAAGTTGGCTTTTTATTCCATCATTTTCTATATATTTTATAGCTTCATTAATTTTGCTTATGAAATTTAATTCAGTACCTTTTTTAAATAAAATTGCAACTCCATCTTCCAACTCTTTTGTTGCTATTAAATTTAAATAAATATCTTTATAGGGTGCTATTTTCTTTTCTAATTCTTTTTCGTCAAATCCGAATTGATATCCGTAAATTGCAAGCGGAATGTTTATATTATCGATTATCATCGCATCTACTTTTTTTGTTTTTAATGCATTTATTACATCAATTACGTTATCAAAAACAACCACTTGATCGCTAAGCTCTTTTGCTAATTTTTCTTGCGTGCTTCCAGCACTTGCAACGGCGATTTTTTTGCCTTTGAAATCTTCTATCGTTTTTATATCTGATTTATATAATGTGTAAAAACAAGATTTTGATTTATAATAAGCATGGCTAAAATCAAATTTTTGCAAACGTTCAGGCGTAATTCCTATATAAGATATCGCAAAATCAATTTTATTTGCGTAAATATCATCAAAAATTTTATTAAAATCAGTATTTACAATTTCTATTTTTATATTTGCAGCTTTTGCGATTTCTTTGATTAAATCGACTTCAAAACCAGCCATTTTTCCATTTTGATCTATAAAAGATACTGGCGGATAGTTAAAATCCATGCCGACTTTATAAACTTTTCCAAACAGAGGAAAACAACAAATAGCCAATACAAGTAACAACACTTTGAGACTTTTCATTTTTTATCCTTTAATTGTTATCTAAATTTTTAAAAAAAATAAATTAGAATTTTATCCAAGAAAGCTCAAAAATAAACTTAAAGGAAATTAAATTATTTTAAAATTCCAGAATTTTTCAATTTAAAACTTCGATCTTTAGCAAAAAATCTTTTATTGTTTATCAAATCATATTTCCAAATCGGAGCGTTTGCTTTAAAATCTTCTACAAAATCATTTATAAGTTTTAAAGCAACTTTTCTTTTTGGACTTAAAACTGCGGCTATAAAGCTGCTTTCGTGAATTTTTACATCGCCAATCGAATGAAAAAATAAAATTTTTGCATTGTTTTTTTGAGCTTTGTCTTCCCAAGAATTTAGCCATTTTTGCAAAAGCGGTTCATAAATATCAAAACTTAATCCATCTATTTTAGAATTTTGAGAAATTTCATCGCGAACTACGCCGATAAAATGCACGATAGCACCGAAATTTTGAGTTTTATATTTTTGATAAATTTCACATAAAATTTTTTCTATATTTAAACCGTTTTGATACAAATTCATTTTATCCTCCGCAAACTGGTGGCAAAATAGCGATTATATCGCCGTTTTTTAAAGAAAAATTTGGATCTGATACAATTTCATCGTTTACCGATACGGCGCAAATTTCTAGCCAATCTTTTAAACTTTCATCTTGTTTTAAAATTACGCTTAAATCTTTTAAATTTTTTATATCAAGTTCTAAATCAGATCTTGTTATCGGTCCTAAAAATTTGATTTTTACCATAGTTTTTCCTTTAAAAATTTATAGCAATAATAGCAAAAATTTTTTATAATATTTTCAAAAATTTTAAGGATTTATATGAAAATAAATGAAATTTCAACGCCCGTTTATGTTTTAGAAGAAGAAAAATTAGAAAAAAATTTGCAAATTTTATCTCGTGTGGCAAAAAAAAGTGGGGTAAAAATTTTTTGTGCTTTAAAAGGTTTTGCTTTTTCTCCTGTTTTAAAAAGAGTTGATGAAATTTTAGATGGCGCCACAACTAGCGGATTGATTGAAGCAAAATATGCAAAAGAGTATTTTAAAAATGGCGAAATTTGCACTTATTCTCCAGCTTATAAAGATAATGAAATTGATGAAATTTTAGAAATTTCTGATCATATTATTTTTAATAGCTTTTTTCAACTTGAAAAATTTCGCCAAAAATGGATAAAAAGTGGGAAAAAAATCGGACTTCGCATAAATCCGCAAACTAGTTTTGCTCCGATTGAACTTTATAATCCTTGCGGAAAATTTTCCCGTCTTGGGATCACAAAAGAGAATTTTATTGGCGATTTAAATGGAGTTAGTGGGTTTCATTGTCACGCTCTTTGTGAAGAAAGTAGTGAAAATTTAGAAATTGTTATAAAAGAAGTTGAAAAGCAATTCGGTGAGTTTTTGCCAAAAATGGAATGGATGAATTTTGGTGGAGGGCATCATATCACAAAAGATGGCTACAATGTTGAACTTTTGATAAAACTTTTAAAAGATTTTTCCAAAAAATGGAATTTGCAAGTTTTTATAGAACCAGGTGAAGCTGTCGGTTGGGAAAGCGGTTTTTTGGTGACGGAAATTTTAGATATTGTCGAAAATGGCGTAAAAACTTGCATTATAGATGCGTCTGCTGAATGTCATATGCCAGATACTCTTGCTATGCCTTATCGTCCAAAAATTCGCACTGAATGCAAAAATGGAGATTTTGCTTATAGATTTGGTGGAGCAACTTGTTTGGCTGGCGATATCGTCGCTGGCGAGACTGACGATGAAATTTATAAATTTAAAAATGAGCTAAAAGTTGGCGATAGGATAATTTTTGAAGATCAAATTCATTATACGATTGTAAAAAATACAACTTTTAACGGTGTTAAATTGCCAGATTTTGGCGTTATGAATAAAAATGGAGATATTAAAATAGTGAAAAAATTTGGATACGAGGATTATAAAAGGAGAAATTAATGAGATTAAAAACAAAAATTTGGATTGAAAACGAAAATAAAAATTTGATTTTAGGTTCTGGACGATTGCAAATTTTAAAAGATTTGATGAAGACTAACAATATAAAAATCACTGCAAAAAATTTAAACATGAATTATAGAAAATGTTGGGGAAAAATAAACGATATAAATAAAAATTTCGGCAAAAATTTGATAATTTCAAAAGCCGGTAAATTCGGTGGTGGGACGTATTTGACACAAGAATGCACAGAAATTTTAACAAAATTTGATATGTTGCAAAAGGATATAAAAGAATTTTCTCAAAAAAGATTTGAAGAAATTTTTCTAAATTTTGATTAGATTTAAGAATAATTTCAAGAAAAAAAGATACAATCCTAATCCTTATTATTTGGTCGCTTAGCTCAGTTGGTAGAGCGCCACCCTTACAAGGTGGATGTCAAAAGTTCGAGTCTTTTAGTGACCACCATTTTACGGTGCGACGGTAGTTCAGCTGGTTAGAATGCCGCCCTGTCACGGCGGAGGTCGCGAGTTCGAGCCTCGTCCGTCGCGCCATGTGTCTTGCTAGCTCAGTAGGTAGAGCATCTCCCTTTTAAGGAGGGGGTCGTTGGTTCGAATCCAACGCAGGACACCATTTTTTATTATCTTTTAAAGTATTTTATTTTTTATTTAGTTTTTTTTAATGTCAAGGCTAAAGGTCTTGATAATTTTTGACTACATTTTCTTACTATTTTTAAAATTTTTTAAAGATTTTTGCTAAAATTCTGCTTTTATAATTTACAAAATTTGGAGTTTTTCATGCTGTATTTGATTAAAGATTTTTGTATGACCATATTTAGTCTTTGTGCTTTTTGGTTTTTGTTTGTTTGTGGTTTTAAGACGGTTTATTATTATTACAAATTAAAAAGCGGTTGGATCTATGATTTTTAGTTTTTATGAATCTTGAGTATAATTTTTTGTTTAATATTGCAGTATTTTGTACTGCAACGGCGTTTGCATATTTTGTAAGCATAATTTTTATGATAATTTTAGATTTTGTTTTTGTATGCTTTTGTTTTTTACCTATGAAAATTTTGTATATTTATATGAAAAATTTCAAAATTTCCACAAGGTTGGGATTTTTAGGATTTTATCCTGTTTTTATAGTTTTGTTTTACGTGATTGTTGGAGTTTTATATTTTTGCTTTTGTTTAGAAAAATCGAGATGATTTTGTATTTGCGAATTTTTAACTATTTCGAAACTATGCAAAAGTATAAAGAAATCAAGGAGAAATCTGAAAAAATACGACAAAAACAGCGTGAAGAGTATGAACGATAAGAAGAATAAAAACGAAACAAAGAAAGACAAAATCAAACATTAAATTTTGCTTGTAGGATTTTTGATATCAATGATATAAACAAAAATTACGCAAGACGAACTAAAACGCAAATATCACAGACTTGCTAAATTTTCATCCAGATTTGCACAACAAAAACAAAGAAGAAATGACAAATAAAATGCAACAAATAAATACGGCTTATGAGTATTTGAGAAATTATATAAGCATAAAGGCAAAATCTTAAATTTTGCCTTTATGCTTATATTACGATGCGTAATTTTACAGGAATTCCAGCTGCTTTTAAACAATCAATTTCAAACAACCCAACTTCATTTTCAAATGTTATGTTTGCTAGGGCGTCTGCTTTTTCGCCATTTACTTTTGCATTCATAAGCGCTGCTTTTATAGCTTTATCATGACCTGTTTTTGATATGCTATCTGGACAAAATTCACCTGAAACATAATGAGTATTTTTTGGAGTAAATTTATTTGTTGAAATCAAAGAGTAATTTGCACTATTTATTTTATTAGCGCAACCTGTGTAAAAAATCGCAAAAATAGTCAAATATATTATTTTTTTCATAATTTTTCCTTTATTCTACTATCTCTACATTTACGGCATTGCCTTCTGTTATAAAGCACATATGTGCAAAAATATCTGGAATCGTAACAACTTTGTATTTGACCTCAGCATTTGCTAATGCGTTTGCTGGAATTCCAGATTTATTTGCATTTTTTATCACGTTTCTTATGGCGCTTTCTTCGCTAAAATCACTCATGTTTGTTGAAAAGAAAAGTATCATTGTATTGTAAGATTTTCCAGTAACCATACTATTGTATCTAGCTTCGTTTGAAATTTTATTTTCTACTGCTGATGCAAGCTCGTATTCTGTATTTGTTATTGTTTTAGAACAACTAAGTAACAAGATCGCTACAAAACATGACAACATCATTTTTTTATCATGAAAACTACTTTAAAAAAGCGTAATGATACAAAAAACAATTTGTCAAGGAAAAAGCGCGAAATTTGCGAATTTAGTTTAAAATTTATTTTTCAAAGAATTTATAAATTTTTGATAATTTTTATTTGATTTTGTAATGTCGTTTTTGGCGTAAGACCTAGGAATTTTTTACTGAATTTTCCATTTTTATCATAAAAATAAATCGCTGGAACTCCTAAAATTCCGCCGACGCTGTTTGAAAGAAATTTTGTATCGTCTTTATTAAAAATAATGGGGAATTTTATATCTTTTTTAGTTGCTACTTTTTTTGCTTCATCATAATCTTTAGCGTCGCCCAAAACTGCTATAAATTTGAAATTTTCATTTTTTAAAATTTCGTTTAAAACTCTAGTTTGTTGGATGCAAGCACCACAATTTTTTGTGAAGAAAAACAGTCCAAAAGCCACGTTTTCTTGTAATTTTAAATTTTTATCTTTCGGCGAAAAATCAAATTTTAAAGCTTTTTGTGAATTTAACGCGATCATTCCGTCATCGCAACCAACTAAAAAAAATGCTATAAATATGACAAAATTCTGGATTTTACGATATCCCAAGGTATTTCTCCTGCTAAAATTTGCAAAATTTTATTATTTTTATCCAAAATTATGGTCGTAGGAATTCGTTTAAGCTCGAATCTCTCAAAGCTGATTTGAACATTATCTAACAAAATTTCGATGTGTTTTGGTTTAACCTTGTCGTAAAATTTCTGCACTGTGGCTTTATCATTCATCGAATTTATCGCAAAAACTGCGATTTTTTTGCCACTTGTTTTGATGAAATTTTCTAAATTTGGTAAAATTTGTACACAACCTAAACATCCATATTGCCAAAAAACAATGATTTTTAAATCAGCATCAAAATCATTTAAACTTACATTTTTGCCGTCTAAATTTTGTGCTGAAATTTCTGGTGAAATTTCGTTTAATTTTGCTCCTATTTGATTGTTTTGACAACCAAAAAAGCAAAAAAAAGCGATCACAAAAACAAAAATTTTAGCCATTTATAAGTTTTCCATGTGAAAGAGTTAGCATAGTATCCGCTTCCTTGCCCAATGCTGGATTGTGTGTTATTAAAACTATAGTTTTTCCATCTTTTTTTATGTCTTTTAAAAGATCTAGCACGATTTTTTCGTTTTTTTCGTCTAAATTTCCAGTTGGCTCATCGGCTAACAAAATTTCAGGATTGTTTATCAAAGCCCGTGCGATGCAAACTCGTTGCTGTTCTCCACCGCTTAACTGACTTGGTAAATGATCAAATCTGTGGCTAAGTCCAACTTTATCAAGCATCGCTTTTGCATCTTCTTCGCTTGTTGTTGAATGATAATATTGCGCTAACATCACATTTTCTATCGCATTCAAATAAGGGATAAGATGAAATTGCTGGAAGATTAAACCTATAACTTCTCTTCTGATTTTTAGTTGCTCTTGATTTGAAATTTGTGTGACATCATTTTCTAAAAGTTTATAAACTCCATCTGTCGGCTTATCCATCAGTGATAAAATATTTATAAGCGTAGTTTTTCCGCTTCCACTTGGTCCCATTATGCTTAGCCATTCGCCTTTTTTTACAGAAAAACTTACATCTTTTAAAGCATAAACATCACCGAATTTTTTTTCTATATTTTCTAAATTTATTACATTCATCATTCTTTCCTTAAATTTTGCGCTAAATTTATTCTTAAAGCTTGTTTTAGCGGATAATACGCTGCGATGCACGAACACACAAGCGATATCAAAACAGCAATTATTACAGAAATTATTCTAAAATTTATGCCTGTTTGAAAGATTACAAAGCCTAAAATTTGTGCTAAAAAATATCCGCAAAAAGCCCCTAAAATCGACGCAATAAGTGCTAAAAATAAAATTTCATAACCAAAAAGTTTTATTATATCTTTTTTTGTTGCTCCCAAAACCATATTTAATGCGATCTCTTTTTTTCTTGAAAAAATAATCGAGCTAAGCGTCGTATTTACACTTGTCGAGCTAATTATCAAAATTACAACGCTAATTAAAGCCATTAAAGCCTTAATTTTATCTAAAATAATGCCTTGCGAAAGCGAAATTTGCGCGATCGGTTTTGCATTTAAAAATTCATTCGATAAATTTTCACTAATTTTTGAAATTTCATCAAAACTCCCGCTAATTACAGCATCTGCATAATTTACAACATCGCCAAAGCCTTGCAAAATTTGTGCATTTTTAAGGCTTATAAACATAACTTCATCGCTTTCATCGCCACCATAAAATATCCCTTTTACCACGACAGTTGCGGAATTTGAGTTTTTTTGATTTGTGATGACGATTTTTTGATTTATTTTTGCTTCCAAAACTTTTGCTAAATTTAAACCGATAAACGCTGAATTCTCGTCAAAATCGCTTAAATTCATACTGCCTTTTCTGATTTCTAAAAATGGCTTTGTTTTTTTAAGTCCCGCAAAATCAACACCTGCAACTATGCCATTTGTCGTTTGAAGATTGTAAAATCCGTAAAGATAAGGCGTGTATCCGATGAGTTTGGTTTTATCGATTGTAGAAATTGCGTTTTTTAGCACTTCGTTTTTGATGAAATTTTCATTTTCATTTGCCGTAATTACTAAATTTGCACCGTATGCTTTTAACTCCTTGCTCATTTTGCTATCGATGTCAAAATAAATGTTTAAAAATGCCCCACTTACCATCGCACCTATAAAAATTGCAACCGTGATAACTAAAACTCGTTGATATCCAAATTTCAAGCTTTTAAAAATGGATTTAATTAAAAAATTATTTTCTGCCATAAAGGACCTCCGCAGGCAAAAGTTCAACAACGTTTTTCATAGGTATAAGCGATCCGATAATTGAGATTAAAACTGAGAAAAATATCGTCACTGGCAATACAACAAGCGAAATTTCGATAAAATGTGAAAATATCATATAAGATATTATTTGCGATACGGCATATCCAAAAATTGTTCCAACAATCGATGAAAATAGTGCGACGATGACGCTATCAAGTGCGAAAATTAGATAAATTTGAGTCGAATTTGCACCCAATGCTTTTAAAAGCCCAATCTCTTTTTTGCGTCTATAAATATCGCTTGTCATAAGCGAAGCAATGGCGATGCTTGCGATTATTAAAGAAATTAAACTTACAATTGCCATTAAAGATTGAATTTTCCCGACGATTGCGCTTTCTGCGTCGCTAATTTGAGTTTGAGCTTTTGCGGCAGCACCTTTGAAATCCTCTTCGATTTGATATGCGATTGAGCTTACATAAGCTGTGCAATACCACATATCATATTCTACTTGATTTAGTGCATCGACATTTTTTCTAGCTTTTAGTGCTAAATCATTTTCTGGCACAGTTAAAGCAGAAACTTCGACTTTTTCGACTTTTCCTTGTAAATTTGTCAAATTTTGTGCAAGTTTTAAAGATGAAATTATTTTATTTGAAAACTCGCCGCCGTTATATAAAATTCCAACTATTTTGTAAGATTTATCACCAAATTTTAACTCATCATTAACTGAAATTTCTAAATTTTTAGCAAGTTCTTCGCCGATTAAAATTTCATCTAAACTATCATCTTTTGGATAATTTCCATCAACTTTCCAAAATCCATAAACGACTTTCACTCCAGTTGTAAAATTTTCTTCGTCTTGAACTTTTACATTTTTATCAAAATATGTTCCAACCAAAGTGACATTTTTATCTTTTATAGAAATTTTGGTTTCTAAAAAAGGCGCGAATCCGACGATATTGTTTCGCCAAAAAATCTCTTTTATGTTATTTAATCTTGATTCTTCAAGATAATTTTCATTTTTTAGTGGCTTAAATGTTTTATTTCCGACTTCTATGCTTAAACTATTTCCTTTTGGTAAAACTAAGATATTTGAGCCATAACTTCGCAACTCTTTTGAAATTTCATTTCCAATTCCAAGGGTCATATTTAACATCGAAGCAAGAAGCATACTTGCTAGAAAAATTGTCAAAAATGCTAAAAATTTTTGTGTAAAATTCTGTTTTATAGATGATTCTAAAATTTTTATTATCATTAATTAAACTCCATATATCCTTGCGTTCTAAAAAATGCGGATGAAATTTTGCCAACATAAATTTCTGGATTTTGTATAAATTTGTTTTTATTTTCTTCGCTTTCAAAAAAGTAAGTTTTATCACCATAAACATAGTTAAATTTCGCTTTTAAATTGATAATTTCTTTTTTGCTAACAGGATCTAAAACTTTCTTTTCTCTAATTTCGCTAAAATAGTTTGTTCCCATCATTATGTCTTTAAATTTGATTATGAGTTTGTCTTTTGTAATCTTATAAGGGAAAGGTATCGGATTACAACCGCCTTGTTTTCCAACAGAAGGTAAGAAAATTCTCACATTGCAAGCAACACAAATTAATTCATCACCTTTTTTTACATATCCCATATCGCCGCAAATCATACAACTATCAAAAACAGCAACTGGTGAGTTTTTATCTTTGTAACGATTTAGTAAAAAAAATCTTATAACTTTTCCTTCGTCGCTTAAATACGCAAATCTGTGTAATTTATTATCTTTTAAAATTTCTAAATCAAAAACAAATTCATTATTTTTATTTGGCTCAACCAAAGTTGGCTCGTCTATTTGTAACGGCCTTGATGCGTATAAATCATAATAAAGCAAGATTGAAGTCGCGATAATTACGCTAAAAATGACACAAATTGCGTTAGAATTTATGATTTTGTTAAAGGTTAAATTTTTGCGAAATTTAATGTCTAAAATTCCAGTCTTTTTTATATCTTTTTTCTTTTTTAAAATTGTAAAAACGGCTATCAAAACTGCAAAAAATAAAAATACATAATTATAAAAAAGCCCATAATGAAGTGTTTTTGCCACAAATGATAAAAGCGTGGTTTCTGTATTAATCGCGCCTTTTTGCATTAAAATCAATAAAACTTCACTTAGCGCATAAATGGCGGATAATACTGCAAAAATTATTGTTAAAGTTGCGAAAAATGTTTTATTTAAAATTATGTTTTTTGTCCATTTTATGAAGAAAAAAATAAAAATGCAAAATAAAATTCCAAGTAAAATTAAAAATATATTTGTAACGCTTATATTATCTATCAAAGCTTGTGTAAAAATGGTAAATCCGTTACTTATGTAAAAATATTTTATACCAAATACAAAAGAGATTAAAAAAATCAAAACATATTGTATAAAATTTAAAATGTTAAATTTTAGAAAAAAAATAGGTGATAATAAAAATACAATTATCATTAAAATATTTGTAGATAAATAAAGGTTTTTTAGTCCAGAAGTTTGAGCTTGTGCGATAAAATATCCAAAATAACTAAAAACTATACCGACAAAAACCCAGCTAAATAAAACAAAAGAATTTTTTTTATTGGCAAAAAAAGCTAAAAAAAATGAAAGTGGTAAAAAAGCTGACAGAAAATGCAAAAAATATATTGACATATAATCCTTTCAAAAAGTGGGCTTTTGCCCACTAAAATTATTTTGCTGGAGTACCTGTATATTTAAATTTATATTTTACAGTAAATGGCTCAAACCATTTGCCAACACCAGTTTCTTCATCAACATGTCGTCCAAAACCTTGTTTTTCTGGATTTTCGATAGCAAAAATCAACTCATAATTACCAACACCAGCGCTCATTTTTACGTTTGCGCCATAGTGAGGACCATCGTCTGCTACCATCGGCATAAATTTACCTTGAACAACTTTACCGTTATCCAAATTTGTAAGTTTATAAGCGATCGTTAAATACGGCATCCAAAAACCTTCTGGAAAACCGTTTGGATTGTTTTTTGCTGCGTGAATGTCAGCTTCAAGGTGGATATCTGCTTTGCTAGCTGCAAGATCTATTCCTCTTGGTTCCATTTCAATTGGTTGTAGATAAACTGCTGCTATCTCCATACCATTTTTTTCTATCGGATCACCGATTGGAACTTCTGCTGCAAAAACACTGCTTGTAAATAACGCTGCGGCTACAACACTAAAAATTTTTTTGTTCATTTTTGACTCCTTTGATATTTATTTGTTATTAAAATTCCTATTACTAGGATTATTAAAACCAAAATTTGTGGCAATATTGTTTCATAATACGGAAATAAACCAAGCCAAGTTATCGGCTCAAATTGTAAATTTTGTGGCAAAAATGTCGGTAAAAATAGTTTTGCTTCGATCAATTCGCTCACACCTTTTCCTGTAAATGTGACACACATATAAAATATAATATAAGATGTTATTACGAAAAATAATTTTATTGGAATTTTTATAGCTCCTGCTTTTAATGCAAAATATATTATGACTAAGGCTATAAAAGCGACTAACAATCCGCCAAAAATCGCACTAAAATCGCTGCTTGTTTGTGCGTCAAAAAGCAACGCTTGATAAAATAGCACGGTTTCTGCACCTTCTCTAAAAACGGCTAAAAATACAGTTAGCCATAAAGTTCTGGCTGAATTTTTACTGATTGCTTCTTGCGTTTTGCCCTTAATGAAATTTGACCATTTTTTATCACTTGCTTTGTGAAGTAGCCAAAATCCGACATAAATAAGCAATAAAACAGCGATTAAAAATGTAATTCCTTCTAATAATTCTCTAAATTGTCCTGCGAATTCTCTAAAAAAGTAATATATTAAAAATGCAACTACAAAGCTCAAAAATACGCCAACACCAAGTGCATTATAAGCGATATTTAGATGATTTTTGTTGCCACTTTGGATTAAGTAAGAAACAATCGCAACTACGATAATTAACGCTTCTAAGCCTTCTCTTAGCAAAATTCCAAATGCTGCTAAGAATAAGAAAAATGGCGAAGTGTTGCTGATTTTATCAAGAGATTTTTCTATTAAGTTATTTAAATTTTCAAAATTTGCGCTGATTTTTTGGATATCAGCACCGCTTTTCATCAAAGCGACACCTTGTGTAAATTTGCTTTCAATTTCAAGTTTTAAATTTGCATCAACTGCGCCGATTTTATTTTCCATTCCACTTGCTTCAAATATATCTAAATAAACATTTTGAAGTTCGTCTATGCTTATTGATGCACCTTTTTCTTTGTAATTTTCAACTATATTTGTAAGTGCAGTTTTTATGTCTTTTGCGACTTTTGAAAAATCTCTAGCAAATGTGGCAGAATCATCGAAATTTTCAACTTTTATATCGGCGATTATATTATTTGGTATCAAAAGCATCGCATCTAAAAGCAGATCTTTTGCATCATCAAAAGTATGTCTTGCAAATTTTTCTGTGACATTTGCGTCATTTATAGACATTAGAATTTTTCTTAATGATTGTTGAAATTTTTGATCGGCTCCCTTTTTACTGTTTTTGTTAATCGCAATCTCTAATTTAGAATTTCTATAATTATCAAAAAGTGCTTTATTTATTAAATTTTTTGCATCTTCAAATTTTTGATCCCTTATCGCGCTTGCCGCTTCATCTAAATTAAGAGAAATTTCATCAAAAAGTGCTTGAAGTTTTGGATTTAATGCAGTTGCTGCTTGAAGTTCTGCAATCACAGAATCATTTGATACTGGCGCTGTAAAATCTTCTTGTTTTGTTTCTTTTGTTTTTGCAATTTTCTGTGTTTCTAAATCCGGTTCTTGTGATTGCATAACTCTAGCAAAAATATCATCCGCTTCGGATGCTCTTTTTGCATATTCATCAACAGAAGATTTTTCTGCCGCTTCCTTATCGTAATCTAAATCACTAGCTTCTGCCTTAAGTTTAAAACCATTTTGGATTATCGGCACAACTTCATCTAAATCAAAAATCAATCCGTCAATTAAAGCTTGAATTTTTCTAACATCATCTTTATTTTTATAATGTTTTCGCAAATTCATAAATTTGCGTTCCATTGTGATGGCTTTTTTACCGACATTTCTACCAGCCGCACCTTCCATATTTTCAAAATGCTGAAAATACGCATCTTCTGCAAGTTTTTTTGCTTTAAGATTATCGCCTGTTTTATAAATTTCAATACTTTGATTTAAAAGATTTTTGATTATTTCGCCTTCTGATATAAAATCTTCAATTCTTGCTGCAAAAGCAAAAACAAAGGCACAAATAAGCAATAAAATGGATCTCATAATTAACCTTTTTGATAATAGATATCTATTTAAATTTTTAGCGAAGTTTAAGAGAAAATTGCTTAAAAAACGCTTATAATTTTTTTAATAATATAGCTTGCAATAACATTGCCAAAAGTTGCAGTTACGCCTTTAAAACTTCCTAAATTTTTTATATCCAAAGGCTCTTCAATTGAAAAAACACAATCAAATTTATATTTAAAATTTGCCTTTTTTAATTCGTATCTCATTTTTTTTGCAAAAGGATCATTATACGTTTTAAAAACATCAGATATTAAAATTTTTGTCGGATCTAATCTTTTTGCGCCACCCATTGAACTTATGAAAATTTTACTATTTTTACAAGCCCAGTTTGCTATCAAAATTTTTGCTTTTATATCATCAATTGCATCTATCACAAAATCAAAATTTTTATCTTCAAAATTGCTTAAATCGCCATCTATTTTTTTAATAATTCCTTGAATTCCTTCTAATTTGTCGGCAAAAATTTTTGCCTTAAATTCGCCCAAATTTTCACTAAAAATTTGTCTATTTTGATTTGTTATGTCGAATTTATCATGGTCGATTACACATAAATTTACAACTCCACTTCTATAAAGTGCGTCAATTGCCGCTCCACCAACGCCACCGCATCCAAAAATAACCCCTTTTGCTTTTTGCAATTTTTCAAAATTTTCACCAAAAATGTATCTAGATCTTGTAAAACGATCGATTATTTCAGCCATTCTTTTACCTTTTCTAATTCGCTAAAATCTGTGAAATTCGTAGTAATTGGCGTAATTGTCGCGTAATTTTGCAAAATTTTCCCCAAATCTTTATCAACATTTTTATTTTCATCAAAAATCAAACTATCGCAATCAAGCCAAAGATAGCTTTCATTTTTTGGTGTAAAATTCTCTTTTGTGCCATATTTAAAATCTTTAAAACCAGCCTCACAAGCCACAAATCCTTTAAAACTTTTTTCATCGCAAGGCGGAAAATTTACATTTAAAAATCTTCTATTTACTAAATTTGTCGGATTGTTTAAAATTTTTTCTACTAAGATTCTACTAAATTTTGCAGATAAATTAAATCCGAATTTTGAAAAACTATCACCAAAATAAACTTGCGAAAATGCAACTGAAAAAATTCCATGCAAAACGCCTTCAATCGCGGCTCCACAAGTGCCACTGTAAGTTATATCTTCTGCTAAATTTCCGCCATAATTTATCCCGCTTAAAATCAAATCTGGTTTGCAAATTTTATCAAGTGCAATCAAAACACAATCAGCCGGCGTAGCATCATCAATATTGTAAAAATTTTCCGTGATTTTTTTGATTTTTAGTGGCTTTGTGATGGTTATCGCATGAGAAGTACCTGATTTTGGCTCTTTTGGAGCAACAATTATAACTTTTGTATCTGGAATTTTTTTGATTTCTTCGGCTAATGCTAAAAGTCCATTTGCTTCAAATCCATCGTCGTTTGTGATTAAAATTTCTTTCAATTTAGTCCTTTTAAAAAACTCTAAGTGTAGCAAATTAAATTTATTTAAATGTTAATTGAGACAAATTTGATATAATCCACAAAAAATTCGGTGGATTTTGAGTGAAAAAAATTTTAGTAACAGCGTTAGAAGCTTCTGCAAATTTGCATTTTAGTTATGTTTTAGAAGAGTTAAAAAAACTTGAAGATATTAAAATTTGTGGAATTTTTGATAAAAAATTTGGAATTCCACTTTATGAAAGTAAGGAATTTTCGGCGATGGGTTTTGTCGAAATTTTGCCATTGATTTTTAAAGCAAAAAGAGCTTTAAAAGAGCTTGTAGAAATTGCAAAAACTTGTGATGAAATTTTATTGATAGATAGCCCGGCTTTTAATTTGCCGCTTGCGAAGGCTTTGAAAAAAGCAAATGTAAAAGCAAAAATTACATATTATATTTTGCCGCAAGTTTGGGCTTGGAAGCCTCATCGCGTTAAAATAGTAGAGGAATTTTGTGATAATTTGGCTTCTATTTTGCCGTTTGAGAAAAAATTTTATTCAAAAGCCGTTTATGTCGGTCATCCGCTTTTAGATGAAATTGATCTTAAAAATGATGGAAAAAATTTTAACGCGATTGCCTTTTTGCCAGGAAGTAGAAAAAGCGAAATTTCTCGTTTGATGCCAATTTTTAGAGAAATTTTGCCAAATTTTAAAGAAAAAAAATATTTAGTAATTCCACCAAATTTTAAATCAAATTTGCCTGATTTTTATGGCGATGTAAGTGGATTTGAGATTGTAAGCGGGACAAAAGAGATTTTAAGTAAAAGTGATTTTGCTTTTGTTTGTAGTGGGACGGCGACGCTTGAAGCTGCTTTGATAGGAGTGCCGTTTGTGCTTTGTTATAAAGCAAAAGCGATTGATATTTTTATAGCTAGAATTTTTGTTAAGTTAAAATTTGTCGGGCTTGCAAATATAATTTTGGATTTTTGTGGCAAGCAAAAACTTCATGAAGAATTAATTCAAAATGATTTAAATGTGCAAAATTTAATGCAAGTTTATCAAAAATGTGATAAACAAAAATTTTTAAAAACTTGCGATGAAATTCGAGATTATTTAAGTTTTGGTAGTGCTAAAAATTTAGCAAAATTAATTTTAGAAAAGGAATTATTATGGAAGAACCAATGACTATTTATGGTTATGAAAAAGTCACAAAAGAGTTAAAAAATTTACAAAATGTTGAAAGGCCAGCAGTTGTAAAAGAGATTGATATCGCTAGAGAGCATGGCGATTTAAAAGAAAACGCAGAATATCACGCAGCAAGAGAAAAACAAGCATTTATAGAAGCAAAAATAGCAGAACTTAGCGATATTGTAAGTCGTGCAAAAGTTATAGATCCAAATGAATATCCGCACGATAGCGTAAAATTTGGTTCAAAAGTTACGATTTTAGATGTCGATACGGAGATTGAAAAAACCTACACAATCGTTGGCGTTACAGAGACAAATTTGCAAAAAAATTTAATTTCGATAAACACTCCGCTTGCTAAACAACTTTTGGGTAAAAAAGTGGGCGATGAAATCACGCTTCATTTGCCAAATGGATCAAGCGATGTTGAAATTTTAAATATCAAATATGAAAAAATAGATTTTTAAGGTTTTAATGAGAGTTATAAAAATTTTGCTACAAAATATAACAAATACTCATTTTTATGATGTAAATATTGTGTGATAATAGGGAATTTTAGTGTTTGAAAAAAATATAAAAAAAGGCGCGATTTTTATCGCCGATGCGCATGCGAATTTTTCAAATAGAAAGTCATTTTTATTTTTTTTAAAAATGATTAAAAATGGCAAAATTCCTTGCAAACAACTCTTTTTTTTGGGAGATATGTTTGATTTTTTAAGCGATACGACTTATACAAAAAAGCATTATAAAATTTTTATAAATTTAATTAACGAAATTTCACAAAAAATCGAAATTTTTTATTTTGAAGGAAATCATGATTTTAATTTAAAAGAAATTTTTAAAAATGTTAAAATTTTTAGTTTTTATGAACAGGTAAAAATTTTTGAATTTGAAAATGAAAAAATTTCGATTTGTCATGGAGATAATGGATTAAAGTGGTTTGAAAAAATCATTTTGTGTTTTAGAAATAAAAAATTTTTACTATTTTGGGATTTTGTTGATAAAATTTTCGATTTTAAAATTTCAAAATTTATACTTAATTTTCAATTGAAAAAGAAAATATATTATGATTTGCAAAATTTTAAGCAAATTATTTATCCAAAAATCGGGTTTTATAAAACAAATTTGATTTTAGAAGGACATTATCATCAAGGAAAAATTTTAAAATTTGATGAAAAGATTTATATAAATTTGGCGAGTTTTGGCGTAAGTAAAATTTATTACAAAGCGGATTTCGAAAAAGGCTTTGTTTTAAAAGAAAATTTTATATAATTGTAACTTTTTAAGGAGTGAAAATGATAAAACTTTGTGTTTTTGATTTTGATTCAACTTTAATGGATGGCGAAACGATCACGAATTTAGCATCTGTTGTTGGAAAATCTGAAGAAGTTAGAGAGATTACAAGAAGAGCAATGGAAGGTGAATTGAGTTTTTTTGAAGCTTTGCAAGAAAGAGTAAAATTTTTAAAAGGTGTAAAAGTAAAAAAAGCAAAAGAAATTTGTGATAAATTGCCGTTTATTGAGGGCGCAAAAGACACTATAAAATACTTAAAAGATAAAAATATAAAAGTTGTTGTTTTTAGTGGAGGATTTCATTTTGCTACCGATGTGGCAAAACAAAAGCTTGGATTTGACGCAAGTTTTGCAAATCATTTGGATTTTGAGGGTGAAAATTTAACAGGAAGAGTTGGTGGTGAGATGATGTTTGATACTTCAAAAGGTGTAATTTTAAAAGAATTAAAATCTCTTTTAGATTTAAAAAAAGATGAAGTTATGGTTGTTGGAGACGGCGCAAATGATATATCCATGTTTAAAGAAGCTGGGCTTAAAATTGCTTTTTGTGCAAAAGAAATTTTAAAAAAAAAGGCTGATATTTGTATTGAAAAAAAAGATTTAAGGGAGATAAAAAAATATGTTTAAAGATATAAAATTTTCACTTTGGTGTGATTTTTTGGAAAGAGATTTTATAGAAAATGAATTTGAAAAGCTTATAGAAAATGGCGTAATAAACGGAGCCACAAGTAATCCTAGTATTTTTAAAAATGCTTTTACAAATTCTACTGCTTACAACGAAACAAAAGAGAAATTTAAGAAAAAAAATCCAAAAGAACTTTACGAAATTTTGGCTACGCAAGATATAAGAAGTGCCGCTGAAAGGCTTTTGAAAAATTATGTAAGAGGCGATGATGGTTTTGTGAGTATAGAAGTCGATCCAAATTTAGCCTATAAAGCAGAAGCGACTTTTAAAGAAGGCAAAAATTTATACAGCATAATAGGGATGCCAAATGTTATGATAAAAGTTCCTGCTACAAATGCTGGATTTGAAGCGATGAATGAACTTATAAAAAAAGGTGTAAATGTAAATGCGACACTAATTTTTTCACCAAATCAAGCTAAAAAATGTCTTGAAGCTTTCGAAGATGGCACAAAAGCTTTCAAAAAAAGATTCCCAAAAGCAAATTTACCAAAAGCTGTAATTAGTGTATTTGTAAGCAGATTTGATAGAATTTTGGATGAAAAATTAAAAGAATTTGATTTGCCTACTTCTAAATTTGGAATTTTAAACGCGATGAAATGTTACAACGAAATTTCAAAAGCAAATTTGCCAAATGTCAAAACTCTTTTTGCAAGCACTGGTGTAAAAGGCGATAATTTGCCAAAAGATTATTATGTAAGCGAACTTTTGTTGCCAAATTCAGTAAATACGGCGCCACTTGAAACAATTAAATTTTTTGAAGAGAATAAAAATTTTGATATAAAAACATCTGTGCCAAATGAAGAAATCGATAAATTTTTTAATTTGATAAAATCAAAAGGTGTAGATATAAAACAAATTTATGAAAAACTTTTAAAAAATGGATTAGAACAATTTGAAGTTGCTTTTGATGAAATTTTAAAATCTTTAAAAGGATAAAATTATGTTAGATGATAGTTTTGGACATGATTTTGCACAACTTGAGGATGTGCAAACAAAGAAATTAAATCAATTTTTAACTTACATGGTAAGTCACGGCGGTAGCGATTTGCATGTAAAATCCGGTTCGCAAATTCGAGCTAGATTTAATGGAGAGCTTGTAAAACTTACAAATGATACACTTTCTCACGCCGATGGAATTGCTCTTGCAAAAGAGCTTTTAAGGACAAATTTTACAAAATTTGTAGAACAAAAAAGTTACGATTTTGCTTATAAACTAAATGAAGATTATAGATTTCGTGTAAATATATTTTTTCAAGTAGATGGAGTAAGTGCTGTTTTTCGTGTAATTCCTACAAAACTTCCGACTTTTGAAAGCTTAAAACTTCCACCAGCTGTAAAAAAACTGATTGATAAAACAAATCGTGGCATTATTTTGGTGACTGGTCCTACAGGAAGTGGCAAAACTACGACTTTGGCTGCCATGATAAATCATATAAATCAAATTCGAACAAGTCATATTGTTACGATTGAAGATCCGATTGAATTTGTTTTTAAAGATAACAACTGCATAATCAATCAACGAGGATTAGGACAAGATTGTAATACATTTGCTGATTCTATGCGTGCTGCTTTGCGCGAGGATCCAGATATTATATTTGTTGGTGAGATGAGGGATTTAGTTACAATTGAAACTGCGCTTCACGCCGCAGAAACTGGACACCTTGTTTTAAGCACACTCCATACACTTGATGCAAAAGAGACGATTGGACGTGTTATAGGTATGTTTGACACAGAAGAACAAAATAGAATTCGTCAAACATTGGCATCTGTTTTAGAAGGTGTTATATCTCAAAGACTTTGTCCGACAACAGATAATAAACGAGTTGCTGCGATAGAAATTTTAATGAGAAATGTTCGTATTAGAGATATGATTTTAGAAAGTAGGGATAATGAGATAAATGACGCTATTTCTGATGCAAAAAATACTTACGGCATGCAAACTTTTGACCAACATCTTTTAGAATTATATTTAAACGGTGTAATATCAATCGACGTTGCATTAGAAAAAGCAACAAATAGGGCAGATTTAGAACTTATGATTAAAAATGCAAATTTGGCAAAAATGCAGCAATTTGATAAAAGTGGCGAAGTCGTTGGTGATTTTGTCGAGCTTAAAGAGCTTAATGATACTGGAACAAAAAAATTGAGAAGAAAATAAATTTCAAGTAAAATTTATTAAATTTTGGCATAATTGTGAGCTTTATTTTTTATGAAAGGACAACGATGATAGAAGGAATCGTTAGAGAGAGTATCGGTAAAAAGCCAACTAAGGCTTTAAGACGAGATGGTTATCTTATCGCAAATATTTATGGAAAAGGCGTTGAAAATATAAACGCAGCTTTTAATTTAAATGATTTTATAAAAGCTATGCGTGCAAAAACAACGTTGCCTTTTGAAATAAAAGTTAGCGAAAAGATTTATAAAGTAGTTGTTAAAGAGTATCAAAGTGATGTTATCACAGGTATTTTAAAACATGTGGATTTGCGTATAGTTCAAGATGATGTTGTTGCTAAATATTTAGTTCCTGTTCGCACAACTGGTATTGCAAAAGGTCTAAAAAACAAGGGCGTTTTAGTTCAAAGCAAAAGAAGATTAACTGTAAAATGTAAAGGTAAAGATTTGCCGAATGAGTTTGTTTTGGATGTAACAGAGCTTGATGTTTGCGATTCTTTACTTGTTAGAGATGTTAAAGTGCCAGATGGCGTCAGCATCATAGAAGATGACGATGTAGCAGTAGTCGGAGTTTTAACAACTAAATAATGACTTTAATAGTTGGGCTTGGTAATCCTGGGATTAAATACGAAAAAACTAGGCACAATGTTGGTTTTTTGGTGATAGATGAATTGCTAAAAAACCAAAATTTTAGTGATATTACAAATTCAAAATTTCAAGGGAATCTTTATAAAATTTCAAATAATCTTTTTTTAAAGCCGCAAACTTTTATGAATTTAAGCGGAAATAGCGTAAAATCAGTTAAAGATTTTTTTAAACCAGATGACATTATCGTTATTCATGACGATTTAGATCTTCCATTTGGATCGCTTCGTTTTAAATTTGGTGGAAGTAGTGCAGGGCATAATGGTATAAAATCTATTGATGAGCTTATTGGACGGGATTATTTTCGTGTAAGAGTTGGAATTTCGCATCCGCAAACTGATGTTAAAGATTATGTTTTGGGCAAATTTGATGACGAAAAAAGATTAGAAGAAATTTTGCAAAAAGCAAAAATTGCCACACAAGAGTTAATTAAAACTAAAAATTTAGCCGAAATTTCTTCAAAATTTACGATAAAAAAAGGCTTTGATAATCAAAATAAGGCGAATTTGTGAAGATTATTACGAAATATACTTCTTTTTTGTATATAAAATATTTTTTAATAGTTTTTATCGCTTTAGAATTATTTTATGTAGGTATTGATATTTTAACGAATATTAAAGATTTGCCAACTTCTACAAATCTTTTTGTTTTGCATTTTGCTTTGACTTTTGTTGTTGCTAGCTCGTATCTTTTGCCCATTAGTCTTGTTTTTGCTTTGATTATTATGAAATTTAATATGATAAAAAATAACGAATTAGTTAGTTTTTATGCTTTAGGAGTTAGCAAAAATCGTCTAATAATCACACCTTTTTTAATATGTTTTTTTTTAACCATTATTTTCATCGGACTTAATTTTACAAATTTTGCTTATGCTAATGATTACAGAAAAAATTTAAGAGATTTTGCAAAAACTAGTGATTCTTTGTTTTTAAAATACCTTGATGATTTTGTTTTTATAAAATCTATAAATTTGCGGGATAAAACGGCGAAAAATGTGAAAATTTTTAGCATAAAAGATGGAAATTTAAGTAAAAAAACTGAAGCAAATTTTGCAAAATTTGATGGAAAATTTTGGAATTTGCAAAATTCTAATATTATAAAATTTGATTCAAATTTGACACTCGGTGGCAAAAATTTTTTTAAATTTTACGCTAAAGAAGAGCAAAATTTAAAAGGATTTTATCCGCAAGTTTTAGAAAAAATTTCAGATTCTAGCAATACTTATTCGATTATTGATGCTTTTAATTCTTTAAAACTTTTCGATAAAGCAAACACTTCAAATATCAAAACGGCGCTTTATACTATGATTTTTTTTTCCGTTTTTTGCTCCATTTTTAATGTTGATTTTATACTATTTTTTGCCTACAACTGGGCGTTTTGGTTCTCTTACTTTACAAAGTTTTGTATTTTTTACGATTAGTCTTTTTTTGTGGGGAATTCTTTTTGCACTTGTAAGATTTTCTCAAAATAATGTAATAAATCCAGAAATTTCTGTAATTTTTCCTATTTTGTTACTCGGATGTTATGCGTTTTATCTATTTTGGTCGCATCGTTAAACGAGATTTAAAAAAATTCTAGTAGAATTTGGGCTTTTTAAAGAGGTAAAAATGGATTATGAAAATTTAGTTAAAAATTTTGGCACTCCACTTTATATTTATGATTTTTCAAAAATTTCTTCTCGTTACAATGCCATAAAAACTGCATTTTTGGCTAGAAAATCTTTAATTTGTTATGCCGTAAAAGCAAATTCAAATTTATCTATTTTAAAATTTCTTGCAAATTTGGGTGCTGGATTTGATTGTGTTAGCGTTTGCGAGATAAAAAAAGCACTTTTAGCTGGCGGAAAAAAATATAAAATAATTTTTAGTGGAGTTGGTAAACGAAAAGATGAATTGGAATTTGCTTTAAAAAATGATATTTTATTTATAAATGTTGAATCTTTTGAAGAGTTAAAAACTTTAGAAAAAATCGCTCAAGATTTGGGTAAAATCGCAAGAATTTCAGTTAGAGTTAATCCAAACGTAGACGCAAAAACTCACGCTTACATTTCAACTGGCTTAAAAGAAAATAAATTTGGCGTTAGTATTGACGAAGCTAGAAAAATTTATCTTTATGCTAAAAATTCTAATTTTTTAAATCCTGTTGCAATTCATTTTCACATAGGAAGTCAAATTTGTGATATTACTCCGATTTTTGAAGCTGCAAAAATTGTATCAAGTTTTACAAAAGAGCTTGAAGCTGCAAAAATAGATATAAAATTTTTTGATATTGGTGGCGGAATAGGTGTAAATTATGAAGATGAAATTGAACCAAATTTATATGATTATGCGCAAGGAATTTTGTCGGCACTAAACGGGCAAGATAAAACTATAATTATTGAGCCTGGACGATATATAATGGCAAATTCTGGCGAACTTCTTACAAGTGTCATTTATGAAAAATATAACGAAAAGCGTCGATTTGTGATAGTTGATGCTGCGATGAATGATTTTATAAGACCAAGTTTATATGGTGCAAAACATAAAATTTTAACAGTAAAAAATAATAACGAGAATTTAGAAATTTGCGATGTTGTCGGTGCGATTTGCGAAAGTGGTGATTTTTTGGCTAAAAATATCAAACTTCCAAAATTCAACTCAGGCGATTTGCTTGTATTAAAAGGCGCTGGAGCTTATGGATATTGCATGAGTAGCAATTACAATTCGCGTCTAAAACCGGCGCAAGTTGCTATCATAAATGACGAAGTTAAACTTATTTCAAGAAGACAAAATTTTGAAGATTTGATTGATTGTGAGGTTTTAGTATGAGTTTTTTTATCGATGTTCAAGGCACGCTTTTAAGCGATAAAGATAAATCTTTGATAAATGGTGCAAAAGAGATTTTAGATTTTTTAAATCATAAACAAATTCCATATGTTGTGATTACAAATAATACAAAAAAACCAAGTGATGTTTTTTTAGATGAGTTGCGCAAAAAAGATCTTGATATAAAAAATAACGGATATTTGGATCCATTTTGTGTTTTAAATGAGATTATTTCACCTTGCGAAGTTGCCTGTTTTGGCGCCGATGAGTTTAAAAATACCATGGAAAAACTCGGCTTTGTTTTGGACTATGAAAATCCAAAAGCAGTTTTGATTGCAAGTGGAGAAAATTTCGAGTTTAAAGAGTTTGCTAAGATGATTGAATTTGTCGAAAATGGCGCGAAATTTATAGCTATGCATGCGACTTCTATTTACAAAAAAAATTCTTTCAAATATCCAGGCGTGGGCGCGATTTGTGCGATGATTCAAAATGCAACTGGAAAAAATTTTGAAATAGTTGGAAAACCAAGTGATAGATTTTATAAAACAGCTTTAAATTTGATAAAAAAACAAAAAAATTCTTTAAATTTTAGTGAAATTTCTATAATCAGCGATGATTTTCGCGGTGATTTACTTGGTGCAAAAAAATTAGGAATGAAAATAAACTTAGTTCTAAGTGGAAAAATCGACAAAATTTCTAACGACGATGCAAAAATTTGTGATGGTGTTTTTCGTGATATAGGTGATTTTTTAAAGGATAGATTATGCAAAATCTAGATGAATTGCGAGATCGAATCGATACTATAGACGATGAAATTTTATCACTTTTAAATAAAAGGATGGAATTTGTAAAATCTATAGGCGAATTGAAAAATAAAAATAAAACTCCGATTTATCGCCCAGAAAGAGAAAAAGCTATAATTTCTCGTTTGGTAGAGCAAAAACATATAAATTTAGATAAAAAGGCTATCGAAGCGATTTTTTATGAAATTTTTTCTGTTTCAAGAAATTTAGAAAAAGCTCAAAATGTTGCTTTTTTAGGACCGATTGGAACACATACTCATCAAGCTGCTAAAAGCCGTTTTGGCGCGATTAGTTCGTATTTGCCACTTTCTAATATAAAATCAGTTTTTAATGCGCTTTTAAACAAAGAAGCAAAATATGGCGTAGTTCCTATAGAAAATAACACAGAAGGCGTTGTCGGCGCTACTTTAGATTGTTTAAAAGATAATTTTGAATATATAAAAATTGTTGGCGAAATTTATATGGATATACATCATTGTTTTTTAAGTTTAAATAGCGATTTAAAAATGATAGAAAAAATTTATTCTCATCCGCAAGCTTATAATCAATGTAAAGATTTTATCGAAGAACATAATCTTTTTGATATCGCTTTTATACCGACAAAATCCACGGCGCAAGCGACAAAATTTGCCAGTTCAGATCCAAAAAGTGCGGCTATAGCGTCTTTTATAAGTGGTGAAATTTATAATGTCCCAGTTTTGTTTGAAAAAATAGAAGACAATAAATTTAATCGCACTAGATTTTTTATTTTAAGTGATTATAAAAACGAAAAAACACAAAATAACAAAACTTCGATTTTAGCAAAAACCGATCATAAACCTGGCGGTTTAGTTGAGCTTTTGTCGATGTTTAGAAATTATGGTATAAATTTGACTAGACTTGAAAGTCGTCCGATGAAAAATAAAGATTTTAAAACGCTTTTTTATATCGATTTTATCGGACATATTGATGACGAATGCGTTCAAGATGTTTTGCATTTAGCTAGCAAAAATGGACACGAAATTTCGTGGTTGGGAAGTTATATAAATGGAGATTTGCAATGAAATTTAATGAAAACTTAAATAATTTAATCTCTTATGAAGCTGGCAAACCAGTAGAACTTGTGATTAAAGAATTTGGTATAAAAAATCGCGATATCATAAAACTTGCTAGCAATGAAAATTCGCTTGGTTGTAGCAAAAAAGTTTCAAAACAGATTATAAAAAATGCAAAAAATGTAAATTTATATCCAGACGATTCTATGTTTGAATTAAAACAAAATTTAGCAAAAATTTATGATTTAAAAGATGAAAATTTTATCATAGGTGCTGGAAGTGATCAAATAATTGAGTTTATAATTCACGCAAAAACTGATGAAAATCATGGAATTTTGCAAGCTGGTGTTACTTTTGCTATGTATGAAATTTATGCTAAACAAACAAATGCAAAAACTTTTAAAACGCCTAGTAAAACTCACGATTTAAATCAATTTTTAGAAATTTACGAAGCTAAAAAATCACAAATCGCCGTTATTTTTTTATGTGTGCCAAATAATCCTCTTGGCGAATGTTTAGACGAAAAAGATATTATAAATTTTTGCGAAAAAATAGATAAAAACACGATGATTGTGATTGACGGCGCGTATCAAGAATTTGCAAGTTTTAAAGATAAAAATAAAAAAATCAATGTCGCAAAACTTATAAATAAATTTGAAAATTTGATTTATCTTGGCACTTTTTCTAAAGTTTATGGACTTGGCGGGCTTAGGATCGGTTATGGTGTAAGTTGCGTTTATAATATCAAAAATTTATATAAATTAAGACCGCCTTTTAATGTAACAAATTTGAGTTTATTTGCTGTAAATGCTGCCTTAAAAGATCAAAATTTTATAGAAAAAACTTTAACAAATAATCTAAAAGAGATGGAAAGATTTGAGAATTTTGCAAATGAGTTTAATATAAAATTTATTCCAAGCTATACAAATTTTATAACTTTTTTTTGCAAAAAAGATAGCACGGAAATTTGCGATTTACTCCTGAAAAAAGGGATAATTTTGCGAAATTTAAAAAGTTATGGGTTAAATGCGATTCGTATAACGATCGGCAAACCCAAACAAAACTCAAAAGTTTTAAAGGCTTTAAAAGAGTTAATTTAAAGGAAATGTTATGGATAGAATTTATCTGATTTTGGTTGGAATTTTATCAATACTACTTGTTATGGCTTATGTTTTGATGCCGAATTCTTTTTTAATTTTTGGTGTGATTTTATCTTTAATTTTATTTTTTTTGATTTTATATTTATTAGAATTAAACAGACCTCGTTTGGACAATAAAATTTCAATGAAAAATAATCTAGACGATCAAAATTTTGACAAATCCTTACAATTAATTCGCCACAAAGCAGAATTTAGCCCAGAAATTTTTAGCAAAAATTTAGAAATTTTTATAAATAAAGAAAAAAGTTGCGATGGCGCAAGTGCTATTTTATCTTTAATCGGCGGAACTATCGGCGCCGATATATATTTTAAATTAAAAAACCAAAGCGAAGTTTATGATAAATTAAAAAATCAAAGCAAAATTTCAAAAAAAGATGCAAATTTGATTTTAAATAGATTTTTGAAAGATTATACAGAGCCAAATCCTAGCTTGGACGGCGATTTTTTAAATTATAAAATCACACTGCAAGATACAAAAGTAGAGCAATTAGTCGGGATAAAACTTGGACAGTTAATAGAAGTTTTAAAAGATCAAAATGAAAAAATAGTAGTAGCTATTTTGCGATGTTTAAGATTAGAATTAGAAGAAAAAATTTTGTCCCAATTTAACGAAAATGTTCGAAAAAAAATAATCGCAAGCATGTCTAGCAAAAATCCTATAAATACTATGGCTTTGAAATCACTTGTTGCGGTTTTAAATAAAAAAATAGCGAAAAAATAGCATGGATATAAAAAACAAAAGTTTAGAAGAATTAAATGAACTCTGTGATAATTTAAGAAAAAGAATTATAGAAGTTGTTAGCAAAAATGGCGGACATTTAAGTTCAAATTTAGGTGCTGTCGAGCTTATCGTGGCTATGCATTATGTTTTTGATGTAGAAAAAGATCCGTTTATTTTTGATGTAAGCCACCAAAGTTACACACATAAACTTTTAACAAATCGCTGGGACGAGTTTGATAGTTTAAGAAAATTTGGCGGAATTAGCGGATACACAAAGCCAAAAGAGAGTCAAAGTGATTATTTTGTTGCTGGGCATAGTTCAACTTCTATTTCTCTTGTAGTCGGTGCCGCAAAAGCTATAAAACTTAAAAAAGAAGATAGAATTCCAGTAGCTTTAATCGGCGATGGCGCTATGAGCGCTGGCATGGCGTATGAGGCTTTAAATGAATTAGGAGATACAAAACTTCCTTGTGTTATTATTTTAAACGACAATGAAATGTCGATTTCAAAACCGATTGGAGCGCTAAGCAAATATTTAAGCCAAAAAATGGCCGAGCCTTTATATCAAAATGTTAGAAATTCTTTGAGAAATTTTATTGTAAATAATCTTCCAAATTCAGCTTCGTATTTAGCTAAAAAATTCGAAGAGAGTTTTAAATTAATTACGCCAGGACTTCTTTTTGAAGAGCTTGGTTTAAAATATATCGGTCCAGTATATGGACATAATTTAAAAGATATAATAACTGCTTTAAAAGTCGCAAAATCCCTAAAAAGACCAGTTATTTTGCATGCGCAAACTTTAAAAGGAAAAGGCTACGAGCCAGCACAAAATAGCGAAAGTTGGCATGGGGTTTGTGCTTTTGATATCCAAACTGGCGAGTTTTTGAAATCAAATTCGATAAAATCCGCCACTCAAATTTTTAGCGAAAAATTGTTTGAAATGGCACAAAAAAATGAAAAAATCGTTGGTGTAACTGCTGCTATGCCAAGTGGAACTGGACTTGCAAAACTTATAAAAGCATATCCTGATCGTTTTTGGGACGTAGCTATCGCCGAACAACACGCAATTACTTCTATGGCGGCTTTGTCAAAAGAGGGTTTTAGACCTTATATCGCGATTTATTCTACATTTATGCAAAGAGCTTACGATCAAGTTATACAAGATTTAGCTATTTTAAATTTAAACGTCGTTTTGTGTATGGATAGATCTGGAATTGTCGGCGAAGATGGAGAAACTCATCAGGGTGTTTTTGATATTAGTTTTTTAAATGCAATTCCAAATTTAAGTTTAATCTCGCCACGAAGCGAGGAAAATTTTAAAGAAATTTTAGAATATTCACAAACTCATCAAGGAGTTTTAGCGATTCGTTATCCAAGGGGCAGTTTTAGATTTGAAGAAGAAAATCCTAAAAAAATAGAATTTGCAAAATCTCAGTTTTTAATCGACAATAAAAGCAAAATTTCTTTTATAGCTTATGGAAATGGTGTCGGAAAAGCTTATAATGTATCAAAAAAATTTGATAAAAAGGTAAATTTGATAGATTTAGTTTTTGTTAAACCTCTTGATGCAGAGTTTTTAAAAAAATTAAGCAAAACTAGCAAAATTTGGTATATTTTTAGCGATTGTGTAAAAAAAGGTGGAATTGGGGAAATTTTGGCTGGATTTTTGCAAGAAAATGAAATTTATGATGTTAAGATAAAATCTTTTGAATTTGAAGATAAATTTATCACTCATGGCAAAACAAATGAAGTCGAGGAATTTCTAGGTGTTGATGAAAATAGTATTTTAAAATATTTATTAAACGATAATAAATATTAAAGAATATTTTTGTTAAAATATTTATAAAATTCATTAAAAGAGTTTGCATGCGACATATAGAATTACTTAAAAAATATAATCTAAAAGCCACTCCACAAAGAATTTGCATAATAAAAGTTTTAGATAAACACGAACACCCAAATATAGATGAGTTATTTTTAGAGTTAAAAGAGTTTTATCCGACGATATCTTTGGCGACTATATATAAAAATTTAAATTCCATGATTGAGGTCGGTATGGTTGTAGATATAAAAATTCCAGGTCAAAAATCCAGATATGATATTTTTGAATATCCACACATTCACGTTGTTTGTCAAAATTGCGGAAAAGTTTTTGATGTGGATATAAAAGGCGTTAAGATTTGCGAATATCAAGAAGATTTATCAAAAACAATAAATTATAATATCGAAAAATTAAATATTATAGCTTCTGTAAAAAATTGCAATTTTTGTGAGGAATAAATGTTTATAAAAAGGAGGACAAAATGGAGATTGAAAGGAAGTTTTTATTAAACGATACGAAAATTTTTGAAAAATTTAAAGGTTTTATTTGCAAAATTTACAAAATTTCGCAGTTTTACACGCATATATCACAAAATGACGAGATTAGATATCGTAAGAAAAATGGAAAGTTTTTTATCACAAAAAAGGCTGGAAATGGTCTTATACGCGATGAATTAGAAAAACAAATTACAAAAAAAGAGTATAAAAAAGCTAAAAAATTTCGCGTATCATCAATCATAAAAAAGACGAGATTAAATTATGAAATCGAAGGAAAAAATTTTAGTTTTGATATGTATAAAAATTTCGATTTAGTTATATTTGAGATAGAATTTAACTCAATTTTGGATGCTAATAATTTTAAATTTCCTGAAATTTTTGACGGTGCAAATTTTATAGAAGTTACAGAAGATGAAAGATATAAAAATAATTATTTGTCGATTTTTGGTATTCCGCAAAATTTGGAATTTGATCTTGAAAATATCGTGAAAAGAATCAAATTAAATCCGAATTTGAAGTTAAATTTCCCGCCTTTTTTACAAAGCAATTATGTTAAAAATAATTTTTTTCCAGTTTTATCAAAAAATAAAATTAAATTATAAAAAATATATAAAAACTTACGATCCAGAAGCTTTGCACGATTTTCGTGTTGAAATTCGAAAAAGCAGAAGTTTATTAAAACTTTGTAAAAATGCTTTTGATGAAAATTTAGTAAATCAAATTTCTCAAATTTTAAAAATCATAGCAACTTTAACAAATGAAAAACGCGATTTTGATGTATTTTTAAAACATTTAAAAGATCAAAATATAAAAAACTCTTTTACTCAAAATTTAACTAAAATTTCTAATAAATCGCAAAAACTTTTAGAAGAAAAACTTAAAGAAGATGAGGTAAGAAATGGCATAAAAGAGCTTGAAAATTTTGTATTGACTGAAAATTTTGGAATGTATGCAAATTCCTATATAAAGGCTTTTATTGCTAAAATTTTACAAAATCAAATGGCAAATATTTTTGAAAAATTAAATAATCTTGATGAAAATTGTGACAATCCAAAATTTCACGAAATTCGTATAGAATTTAAAAAATTAAGATATTTGTGTGATACTTTTTCTTCGCTTTTTGATATTCCAAAATTTGATAAATTTTTATCAAATTTAAGATATATACAAGAAATTTTTGGCGATTTGCAAGATAGAGATATTTGGTTGATGATTTTGGATAAATATTTTTCATTTGATGAAAAATTCGAAGAGTATAAAAATCAAATTTTACAAGATATAGAAAAATTTCGTAGCGAAATTTTAGGAAAAAAGTGTAAAATAGCCAAAAAACTTAATAAATTTCAAGAAATTTTTAAAATGTATTACGAAGGAAATTTGTGAATAATCAAGAAAAAATTATAAATATGTTTGATCAAATAGCGCCTACTTACGATATAACAAATCGCGCGATTAGCTTAGGAATTGATCAAAGTTGGCGAAAAAAAGCTTGTAATATTGCATTAAAAAATTCAAAACAACAAAATTTAAAAATCGTCGATGTAGCTTGTGGAACTGGCGATTTGATGGGCGTTTGGGATTTGTGCGCAAAACAAAATAATAAACAAATCTCAAAATTAATTGGCGTTGATCCAAGTAAAGAGATGTTAAAAATCGCAAAAGAGAAATTTCCAAATTTTGATTTTTTAAACGAAGATGCCACAAAAATTTCTTTATTAAACAATGATTTTGATATTTTAAGCATAAGTTATGGTATTAGAAATGTCGTAGAAAGAGAACTTGCGTTAAAAGAGTTTAATAGAATTTTAAAAATTGATGGGCTTATCGTTGTTCTTGAATTTACAAAGCGTCAAAATGGCGGATTTATCGGATATTTTAGGGATTTTTATATACAAAAAATCATGCCAAAAATCGGTGGATTTATAAGTAAAAATAAAAAAGCTTATGAATATTTGCCAAATTCGATTGTGAATTTTTTAAGCAAAGATCTTTTTTGTGAAGAGTTGAAAAATAACGGATTTGAAGTCATTGTTTGTGAATCTTTTAGTTTTGAAGTTTGTACGCTTTTTATCGCAAAAAAGGTTAGAAATTGCTTTTAAAAATCAGTGAATTAAACGAACAGGCGAAAAATTTGCTAGAGGCAAATTTTTATCAAATTAATATAATTGGCGAAATTTCGCAGATTACAAAGCAGGCTGGTTCTGGGCATTGGTATTTTACTTTAAAAGATGAAAGTTCAAGCATTCGTTGTGCTATGTGGAAATTCTCAAATTTGCGAGTTGAGTTTGAACCAAAAATTGGAGATAAAGTCATAGCTTTTGGAAAAGTTAGTTTATACACAAAAGATGGCAGTTTTCAATTTATAGCAAATTCTTTAAAACTTCAAGGCGATGGCGATTTAGACGCAAAATTTAACCAACTTAAAGAAAAACTATATAAAGAAGGACTTTTTGATTCTAAATATAAAAAACCTCTTCCAAAATTTCCTAAAAAAGTCGCTTTAATCACAAGTGGCACAGGAGCGGTTATAGAAGATATGAAAAGAAGCGCAAACGAAAGATACAAAATTTGCAAATTTTATCTTTATGATTGTTTAGTTCAAGGAGAAAATGCGCCACAAAATTTGATTAAAGCTTTAAAAGCGGCTGATAAAGTCGGATATGATACTATCATTTTAGCAAGGGGTGGCGGAAGCAAAGAGGATTTATGGTGTTTTAATGATGAAAATTTAGCAAGAGAAATTTTTGCAGCAAAAACGCCGATAATAAGTGCAATCGGACATCAAGTTGATTTTAGTATAAGCGATTTTGTAAGCGATCATTCGTCTCATACGCCAACTGCTGCGATTGTGGATTTGTTGCCAAATTCTGCTGAAATTTTGCAAAATTTAAGATTTTTGCAGATGAAATTTGAAGATAAAATTACACAAAAATTTAATAATCTTCATAAAATTTTAGATGATTTTAAAAAATATTTAAAATTTGCAAAAATTGGTGAAAAAATTCGAGTTGATAAAAAAAACTTAGAGCAATTAAAAGATAAATTAAATAGAAATTTCATGACTATTTTAAAAGAAAAAGAGAATTTGTTGCAAAAAAAAATTTTGATATTAAAACAAAAAAATATATTTTTTGAAAAAAGTAAAAATTTAGTAAGTCTTAAAATAAATAGAAAAATAGTAAATTTAAATAGTTTAAAAGATGGCGACGAGGTGATTTTATCATCTCAAAATTTAGAAAAATTAGCGATTATTAAAGGAGATTTATGAGAGTTTTAAATTTTAGTGCAGGTCCAAGTGGAATTCCTTTAAGTGTTTTGCAAAAAGCACAAAAAGAGTTGATAAATTATAAAAATAATGGCTTTTCTATAATGGAAATTAGCCATAGAAGCGCTATTTTTGGAGAATTAATCGAAGGCGCAAAAGCAAAACTTCAAAAAATTTATGGTTTTGATGATGGTTTTGCGGTGCTATTTTTGATGGGCGGGGCTAGTTTGCAATTTGCACAAGCTCCTATGAATTTATATAATGACGGCGTGGCAGAGTATGCAAATACAGGGGTTTGGACTACAAAAGCTATAAAAGAGGCGAAAATTTTAGGGATAAATTATAAAGTTGTAGCAAGTAGTGAAGATGAAAATTTTAGTTATATTCCTGATTTTAAATTTAGTGATGACGCAGATTATGGATATATTTGCAGCAATAATACAATTTACGGAACGCAATACGCAAAACTGCCAGATTGTAAATGCCCTTTGATTGTCGATAGTTCAAGCGATCTTTTAAGCAGAGAGATTAATTTTAAAAATATCGGACTTTTTTACGGTGGAATTCAAAAGAATGCTGGTCCGGCTGGAGTTACGTTGCTAATCATAAAAAAAGATTTAGCAAATCGTGTAAAAGATAATGTTCCAAATGTTTTGCGATATAAAACTCAAATCGATGCAAATTCTATGAGTAATACGCCAAATACTTTTGGAATTTATATGTTTGATTTGATGCTTGATTGGATAAATGAACAAGGCGGACTTGCTATTATACATGAAAACAACAAGAAAAAATCCGCTTTGCTTTATGATTACATAGACGATTCTAAATTTTATAAAGCTCACGCTAAAATTGGCAGTAGAAGCTTGATGAATGTTAGTTTTAATATATTGAAAAACGGACAAAATGATGCTGATTTGGAAAAAAAATTTGTCGAATTTGCTGCCTCTAAAAATATGATCGGTTTAAAAGGGCATAGAGTTTTAGGCGGAATTAGAGCTTCTATTTATAACGCTGTTAGCTTAGAAAATGTAAAATATTTGATAGATTGTATGCAAGAATTTAAAAAAGAAAACTTATAAAATTTTGGATTTGCATGGCAAATCCAAAATTTATTCTAAACTAGCAATTATTTCGATTTCGATTTTTGCACCTTTTGGTAAAGATTTTACGCCAACCGCGCTTCTTGCCGGAAAAGGTTCTTTAAAAAATTCTCCATAAATTTCATTAACAATTGCAAAATCATTTATGTCTGTTAAAAAAACTAAACTTTTTACTACATTTTTTGCATCTATTTTGAGTTCTGTTAAAATTCCTTGGATATTTTTTAAAACTTGTTTTGTTTGATCTTTTATGTCATCGCTTTCGATTTTGCCATTTTGTGGATTTATCGGAATTTGACCAGAACAAAAAACCAAATCGCCAACTATTTTATAAGCCGAATACGGACCAATTGCTGCAGGATAAAGCATAAATTTCTCCTTAAAAAATAAACGGATTTTATAAGAATTTAACTTAAATTATGAGTAAAATATGGATAAAAAACTTAAACTGCGATTCAATCGCAGTTTAAAATTACATTGCAGGATAAACTGAAACTTGTTTTCTAGTTTTGTCAAATCTTTCAAATTTTACAAAACCATCAATTAAAGAAAAAATCGTATGATCTTTGCCGATTCCTACATTATTTCCTGCGTGAGTTGCTGTTCCTCTTTGGCGGATTATGATATTTCCAGCTCTTACAAACTCTCCACCGAATTTTTTGACGCCTAAGCGGCGACCGATAGAATCTCGGTTATTTTGGGTTGAACCTTGACCTTTTTTGTGTGCCATTTTTTACTCCTTAGGCTATGATATCTTTTACTTGGACTCTTGTAAATTGGCGTCTAAAGCCTCTTTTTAATTTTGAGTCTTTTCTTCTTCGTTTTTTGTAAATTACAACTTTTTTGTCTTTTCCAAAAGTTACAACTTCTAAAACAACCTTTGCACCCTTAACAAACGGTGCTCCTACCTTTAAACTTCCGTCGTTTATAGCTAAAACTTCGCTAACTTCGACTTTGCTTTTTACATCTGCGTCAAATTTATCAAGATTTAGATAATCTCCAATTTTTACTTGATACTGTTTTCCGCTATGTTTGATAATTGCGTACATCAAACTTCCTTTAAATTTTGGTAGATCGACAAGTAGTAAAAACTTTAAGGGACTTGTTCGATTAAAAGTGCGGATTTTATCAAAAAAATTATAAATTTAACGTTAAAAGTTTAACTCCCAAAATGGGAGTTAAAATTATTATTTTTTATAATCAAGTTCTGGGATCGGAGTTGCGTCCATAGTTTGCGGAAATTTTGGATAAGTTATATTTGGAATTTCACCAGTTAATGAATTTAAAAATATTGCTATATCTTTTGCGTCTTTATCGTTTATATCTATGCCAAGTTGCACACTTCTATAGTTTTTATGGCTTTTTTAAACTCCAAATTGTGCCATTATGAAAATAAGGCGCAGTTAAGCCGACATTTCTTAAAGTTGGAGTTTTTACCATACTATTTTTGTCGCCTTTAAATCCGCCAATGTCGATAAATTCATATTTTGCTGCTATTTGAAAAGCTTGCATAGTTCCACTCGTTGTAGCAACCAAAGGAAAATCTATTTTTACATTTTCGTCGTAAGCTTCTTTAAACATTTTTACATATTCTGGCATAGATTCTATTTTTTTGATAACTAAATCAGGACTTGCTGCCATTTCTGGTCCTGCTTGAATTGGACCTTGTGCTTGATCTGCTAGATGATTTGCTCTTCCATCCCAAAATTGACTTGAATTAAATACTGAATTATAAACTGTTGGAGCATTTAAATGACTTGGGTTTGGAGTCCAAAGATGTCCTGTTGAGGCAGGAATTCCATCAACGCCACCTAAACCTAAATTGTGACAGGTATTACAACTAATTAAACCTGATTTTGAAATTCTTGGATCTAAGTATAAAACTTTTCCGAGCTCTACTCTTTTGGTTGTAGTTGGATATTTTTGTGCATCTGGTGTATATTTATTTACCAAAGTTTCTAATATGGCATTATCACTTGGTATAGCAACTAAACCGCTATCTTTTGCTAATTTTACCAAATCAGCAGATGCAAAAAGCGAAGTTGCTAAAACTAATGAACTTAAAACTGTTATTTTAATAATTTCTCTTTTATAAAATTCTTTAAGATTTTATAAAAGAGAAATTATTAAAAAATATCTGAAAAATTAATATAATATAAAATTAGATAAAAATTATTATATAAAAAATAAAATTGATGATAAAAATTTCTATGATTTAAAAATTTTTTAAGTCCCAAAAAAGGACTTAAAAATTAATTGTAAAATTTTACTATGTTTCTTACGACTTTTTCTATCAAATCGCAAGAAGAAATTTCGCATTTTTCATTGATCGAATGTGGTCCTATTATATTTGGTCCTATGCTGCAAGCGGTTATTGAGCCTTGCATTTTATCGATTAAAACGCCGCATTCAAGTCCTGCGTGAATTCCGCTGAGTTTTGCTTGTGGTCTAAATTTTAAAAGTTCACTTAAAACTATTTTAGAAAAATCGCTTTCTTCTGGTTTCCACGGAGAAGTTTCTCCTTGGAAACGGCAATCAAAGCCAAATCCTTTTGCTAAAGTTTTTGTTTCGTATTTTAATCTATCAATTCCATCTTTACTCATAGATCTTGCAAAAAATTCGATTTCTACAAAATCATCTTCGTTTATAACTAATGATAAATTTATGCTATCATTCACAAGTCCTAATTTTGTGTCAAAACTTCTTACTCCTTGCGAAAATGATCCCAAAATTCCTAAAATTTTTTCGCTTTCATTTACAACTTTTACGTTTTTTTCACCAATATATGTGACTTTTATATTTTTGTAATCTTTTAAATTATCTTTGCAAATTACAATCACGCTTGCTGCGCAAGGTATAGAATTTCTTCTTTCTCCACCTTTAAATTCTACCAATTCGCAATCTTTTTCACCTAAAAATTGTGCAAGAATTTTTATAGCATTTGGGATATTTTCGTGAATTTGATTTCCGCTATGTCCGCCAGGAAGTCCATTTAACTCAACTTTATAAATATTTCCATTTTTTTCTGTTTTTGTGATTTGCATTTTGCATAAAATATCAACGCCACCAGCGCAACCGATCGTTACTTTTGTGTCATCTTCGCTATCTAGATTTAAAAGTCTTGGCGAAATTATCCCACTTTCGTATCGTCCCGCTCCACAAAGTCCGATTTCTTCGTCATTTGTAAAAAGTACTTCAAGATTATCAAAATCTTTCATCATTTCCATTATTATCGCAATTCCGATACCATTATCTGCCCCAAGAGTTGAATTTTTTGCTTTCAACCAACCATTATCTTCGTAAATTTTGATATTTGGAGCATCACCGACACATACCATATCATAATGGCTTTGCAAGCAAATTTCGGGTTTTCCTTTATAAGCGTGGATATTTCCGGCTTCATCTTTTGTAAATTTAAAATCATGACAATCACAATAATCTTCTAAAAATTTCGCCATTTGCGCCGTATCTTTACTGCATCTTGGAATATTTGAAAAACTTTTAAAATTCTCAATAACTTTGCTCATTTTTGCTCCTTTTTTAATCAAAATATAATCTAGCCTCAACTTCTTCTTTGCTTATTTTTCCATCTGTTACCATTTGCGCGATGCTTAAGCAAGAAATTTTATCCCCATCTTTACACGAATTTTTGTAGATATAAAAAGCTTTTGTTACATTTTTTTCTACGCCATCACCATCTTCATACATTTTTCCTAAATTTACACAAGATTTATAAAATCCATTTTGACAAGCGAGATTATAAAGTTTAAAAGCACGGTTAAAATCTTGTGATATTCCTTTTCCAAAATACGCCATATCGCCTAAAAAATGGCAACTTGAAGCAATTCCATTTTCGCAAGATTTTTTATATAAAATCTCAGATTTTTTAAAATTTTTTTCGATATTGCCAAGACCTTTTTCGTAAATTTGTGCTAAAACAGCACAAAATTTTCCCTCTTTTTTTAAGCAATTTTTTTCTAAATCATTTTTTAATTTATCACAAGAATTTATATTTTTGTTTTTGCATTCATCGTATAATTTTTCATAATTTGCATGCAAAAAGCAAAGAAGTAGAATAAAACTTATTAAAACTTTCATATTTACTCATTTAAATTTTTGCTTGATTATAACAGAATTATCTTTATAATTACAAAATTCTCGTAAAAAACATTCATCGCATTTTGGTTTTATAGCTTTGCAAGTATAACGCCCAAATAAAACCATAGCTTGATGAAGATAATTTAAATCTGTTTTAAATGCTTTTGTTAGATCTATTTCTGTAAGTTCTGGCGTTTTTGCCTTGCTTAAATTTAATCTATGTGAAACCCTAAAAACATGTGTATCAACTGCCATTAAATTTGCTTGGCAAAATTCTATCAAAACGACATTTGCTGTTTTTTGTCCAACTCCCGCTAAACTTTGTAAATTTTTAGCATCTAAAGGAATTTTGCCATCAAAATTTTCAATGACAGATTTTGCCATTTTGATTAAATTTTGTGCTTTGTTATTAAAAAAACTGCACGAGTTTATAAGAATTTTTAAACTTGACAAATTTGCTTTTGAAAGTGCAAAAATATCTGGAAATTCTTTAAATAAATTCGGTGTGATTAAATTTACTCTTTTATCTGTGCATTGCGCAGAAAGCATAACGCAAACTAAAAGTTCATATAAGTTGTTGAATTTCAATTCTGTGACTGGTTTATCGAAATTTTTTAAAAACAATTCTTTGATTTTTTGTATATCTTTTTTTGTTCTCATTTGGCTATTTTAGCAAAAATTTCTTTTTGTTAGTAATTTTTGGATACAATTAGCGATTTTAATTTTTGAACAAGGAAAACAGAATGAAAAAAATTGTTTTTGGATTTTTGAGTTTAGCAGTTGCTGCTAGTTTAAATGCTGCTGTTTATGCTGTAGTTGATGGAGAAGAGATAAACGACAACGATGTCGCTCCAATTTTAAGAGGTGTTGGTGCACAAAGTATAGAGCAACTTCCAGCAGATTTAAAAAAACAAGCGATCGATAGAGCTATCGAAGTTAAACTTTTAATCAAAAATGCTTATAAATCTGATATTGTGAAATCAGAAGATTATAAAAAAGAGTTAAAAAATGCGACTTTAGAGTTGGAGAAAAATTTAGCTTTTAATATGTTTCAAAAAAAAGAATTTGACAAGATAAAAGTTAGCGATGAAGAGATAAAAGCTGCTTATGAAAAACATAAAGATATGTTTAAAAAGCCAGCAAGCGTAACTGCTAGCCACATTTTAGTAAAAACTGAAAAAGAGGCAAACGATATAATCAAAACTTTAAAATCTGTAAAAGCTGATAAATTAGAAGCTGAATTTGAAAAATTAGCAAAAGAAAAATCAACAGAACCTTCTGCAAAACAAACAGGCGGAAATTTGGGCGAATTTTTTGAAGGTCAAATGGTAAAGCCATTTAGCGATGCTGCATTTAGTATGAAATCAAAAACTTTTAGTCAAAAACCTGTAAAAACAGAATTTGGATATCACGTAATTTATAAAAAAGATGCAAAAGCTGCTGGTATCTTAACTCTTGAAGAGGTAAAACCTTATGTGCAATCACAAGTAGCACAAGAAAAATTCAAAGAAGAAACTGCAAAATTAGCTAAAACACTTTTGGAAAAAGCAAAAGTAGAATATAAATAAGGATGAAAAATGGGCGTTTTAGATATCGTAAAAGCGGGTGTTGTTTTTGGTGATGATTTAAGTAAGCTTTATTCTTATGCTAAAAGCGAAGGATTTGCAATTCCTGCGGTAAATGTTGTAGGAAGTAATTCGATTAATGCCGTTTTAGAAGCTGCTAAAAAAGTAAATTCGCCCGTTATAATCCAATTTTCAAATGGCGGAGCTAGTTTTTATGCTGGAAAATCTTGCCCAAATGCCGATGTTTTAGGGGCAATTTGCGGGGCAAGACAAGTACATTTATTAGCTAAACATTATGGTGTTCCTGTTGTGTTACACACAGATCACGCCGCAAGAAAATTACTTCTTTGGATAGATAATCTTATAAAAGCAAATGAAGAAAACATCAAATCTTTTCAATTTCCACTTTTTTCATCTCATATGATTGATTTAAGCGAAGAGAGTTTAGAAGAAAATTTAGAAACTTGCGAAGAGTATTTAACAAAATTAAATAAACTTGGAATTTTTCTTGAAATTGAGCTTGGTGTAACTGGCGGCGAAGAAGACGGCGTAGATAATACAAGCGTAGATAATGCGCTTTTATATACTCAGCCAAATGATGTAGCTATAGCTTATGAAAGACTTAATAAAATAAGCGATAAATTTAGCATCGCTGCTAGTTTTGGTAATGTTCATGGAGTTTATAAACCAGGAAATGTCGTTTTAAGACCTGAAATTTTGAAAAATTCTCAAAAATTTGTAAAAGAAAAATTTAATCTAAAAGATGAAAAGCCTGTAAATTTTGTATTTCATGGCGGAAGTGGAAGCGAATTAAAAGATATAAAAGACGCCGTGAGTTACGGTGTTGTAAAAATGAACATCGACACAGATACACAATGGGCATTTTGGGATGGTGTAAGAGCTTATGAGTTTAAAAATAGGGCTTATTTGCAAGGACAAATCGGAAATCCAGAAGGCGAAGATAAACCAAATAAAAAATATTATGATCCTCGAAAATTTCTAAGATCTGGCGAAGAAAGTATGGTAAAAAGACTTGAAATCGCTTTTGAAAATTTAAATTGTGTAAATAAAAATTAAAGGAAGAAAAATGGACGAAATTTCTAATCAGAACAATCAAAGCCCAGCTTTAACGTATTTGAAAATTATGCTTTTACCAAGCGTTGTTTATTTGATTTTTTGTTTTGGATATTTTGGAATTTTGAATTTTAAAGTTGAAATTCACTCGGTTGTTATGATGGGAATTTTATTTTTGATATCTTGCGTTTTTGCTAGACATTTAGCAGAATTTGGTATTTGTGTTTTTTTAAATCAAGAAAGCAGTTTTATAAATCAACTAAAAGTTTACATAAAAGAAAATGCTTTAAAAGTAAATGATGTAAATAAATCAAATGCTCCATTTGAGGCGTTTGTCGAAAAATTTTGCAAAAATTTAAGAAATGAAAATTATGCATCAATAGCTGCTGGAATTTTTCCTATGCTTGGAATTTTGGGCACTTTTATAAGCATTGCTATATCTATGCCAAATTTTAATTCAAATGATGCTGGCAAAATAGAAAGTGAAATTTCTATCCTTTTAAGTGGAGTTGGAACTGCCTTTTATGTTTCGATTTATGGAATTTTTTTAGCGCTTTGGGCGATGTATTTTGAAAAAAAAGGTTTAACAAAATTTCAAAATATAATTTCAAAATTTAAAGAAAACTCAAAAGATTATTTTTGGGATAAAGATCAATTAACTTTTGAATTTATGAAAGAAAATTTAAGTCAAAATCAAAAAATCGTTCAAAGTTTTGAAGCAGTTTTTGATAAAGATGTTGTGCAAAATTTAAATAAAGCCATGATGCAAAAGTTTGAAATTTTTCAAAATCTTATAGAAACTGAATCAAAAGCTGTAAATTTAGGGGCTAGCGAGTTAAATAAAGCAAGTGACATAATCATAAAATCAAATGATTTACAAAAAAATATTTACACTAGTTATAGCGAAATTTTGCAAGTTTTAAATAAATTTAATTCCAGCATAGCTTTAATGCAAGAAAATTTTAATCTTCAATATGAAAAATTTAATAAAATTCTAGAAAAAAGTGCAAATAAATTTGAAATTTGTGTTGAAAAACTTGGCGATCAAGTAAATGAATTTGAAAAAGTTATAGACGCTAAAAATACGGAATTTAAGCAGATTCAAAAAGATTGCGTTAAGGATTTAAAAAATGTTTCAAGAAATTCTAATTTAAAAGATGATGTGCTTGATGAATTTAAAAATTCTTTGAAATTTTTTGATGATGAGATAGATAAAATCAAAGAGATGAAATGAAAACAAATAGAGAAAACGATTCATTTTGGATAGTTTATGCCGATTTGATGGCTGGACTTTTTTTTGTTTTTATGTTGCTTGTGGGCGCGATAGTTGTTAAATATGTTTTTACTCAAAACTCGCTTGATAATACAAAAAGCGATTTAAATCAAACTCAAAATTTATTAGATCAAAAACAAAAAGCGATTTTAGCTTTAACTCAAGGCTTAAAAACTAAAGAACAAAAAAACGCAGAATTGCAAGCTTTAAATAAAATTCTTGGTGATAAACTTGATAAATTAAATATAGATCTTATTAAATTAAAAAGTCAAAATTCGCTTTATATATTACAAATTAGCGATCTTGAAAATATCGCAAAAAAGCTTGAAGATGAAAATTTTGATTTAAATAAAACAATTGCCAATTTAAATGCAAAAAATTTGGAAAATAACTCAACAATTTCAAATCAGGAGTTAAAAATAGCATTTTTGCTTGATAAACTTAGTCAAAAAGAGTTGCAATTTGAGCAAATTTTGCAAGATTTAAATACTACAAAAAATAGAATTAGAAATTTAACTGGAATAAAAGTAAAAGTAATCGCGGATATAAAAGAAAAACTTGGAAATAAAGTTAAAATAGATCCGCAAAGTGGGGCTTTGACGCTTTCATCTTCTGTGCTTTTTGATAAAGATTCTGCTATTTTAAAACAAGATGCAAAAAAAGATCTTGAAAATACATTAAAAAGTTATTTTTTGGCACTTTTAAACAATGATGAAATTCGCAAAAATCTTCAAAACATCGCAATTGTCGGTTATACAGATAGCGACGGAAGTTATATACATAACATAAATTTAAGCCAACAAAGAGCTTTTAGTGTTATGGAATTTATCAACTCTTGGAATAAAGACGAAAGGCTTAAAATATATTTAACAGCGATCGGACGTGGATATAATGAATTAATATATAAAAACGGCGTAGAAGATAAAGACGCAAGCAGAAGAATAGAAATAAAATTTGACATCTCAAATCAAGAAGCTGTAAATGAAATTCAAAAATTTTTGGATTTAAATTAAATTTAACAAATGCTGTTAAAAAATAAATGTTAAAATTATTCTCCATTTTATTTTAAAGGAGTTTTATGAAAAATATTTTAGTAAAAGGCTTAATTGCAAGTTCTTTGTTTGCTTCGGCAGTTTTCGCAGAAGGTGCTTTTGTAGGAGTTTTTGGAGGATATAATGATAATTCAGAAATGGAATACAAAGGCTATGGTTTAAAATCAAAATTTGACGATAAAATGCCAGTTATGGGCATAAAAGGCGGATATGATTTTGGTAATTTTAGAGTTTATGAAGCTTATCAATACTCTTTTAAAGGAACATTTAAAAACGATAAGTATAAAATAGATGGCGATTATTACGACATAGAAACTAATTGGAAAATTCACGATTTTATCACAGGTTTTGACTTTACTCCAGAAATTTCATCTGTTTTTAAACCAGTTCTTGGTGTTTATGCCGGATTTTCTATTTTAGATTATGATTTTGTGGTTGCTCAATTACAAGATGATAAAGAAGAAGGCACAAGAGGCGGATTTATTTACGGTGCTAAACTTGGCGGCGCTTTTGAAGTAGCAGAAAATTCCGAGATAGAAGTTGGCTATAAAATCGATCAAAGCAGATATGCAAAAGTTGATGATATAAAAATGAAAAATTCAAAACGTGGTGCATATCTAGGAATTAATTATAAATTCTAAAAATTTCCCCAATTTTTGGGGAAAACTTTCAATGAAAAATTTTTATGAAATTTCAAATATAAAATTTTCAAAATTTATTTACAAAAATAGGCAAATTTTTGTTTTGCGAGATGATTTGCTTTCATCAAATTTGGCATTTTGCGGAAATAAAGCAAGAAAGCTTGATTATTTTTTAAATGCCGATTTGAACGGCTTTGAAAACATCTTAAGTTACGGCTCATCTCAATCAAATGCCATGCTTTCTATCGCAAATTTTGCAAAAATTAAAAATTTAAAATTTAAATATGTAATTTCGCATATCGATGAAAATTTGCTTAAAAATCCAATAGGAAATTTAAAATTTTCTTTTGAAAAAGGTATGAAAATTTTTATCGAAAAAGATTGTAAAAATTTCGCAAATTCTTTAAAAAATAACAAAACGATATTTATAAACGAAGGCGTTGCACAAAAAGAAGCGGAATTTGGTTTTAAAAAACAAGCGTTTGAAATTTCGCAAATTTCAAAATCTTTAAATATAAAATTTGATATTTTTTTACCAAGCGGAACTGGAACGAGCGCTTATTTTTTGGCTAAACATAGTGAATTTTTGGTTTTTACGACACCTTGTGTAAAAAATGGCGAATTTTTAGAAAATAGCATGAAAAATTTTGGTAAATTACCGCCGAATTTAAAAATTTTAAATCCGCCCAAAAAATTTGAATTTGCAAAACCAAAATTAGAATTATTTAAAATTTGGAAAGAAATTTGTGAAATTTCTAAAATTGAATTTGAGTTGATTTATGATCCAGTCGGCTTTTTAACGCTTTTTCAAAATTTAGATATGTTTAAAAATCAAATTTTATATATTCATCAAGGAGGAAATTTGGGCAATATATCCCAACTTCAACGATATAAATTTATTTTCAAAGGACAAAAATGAGAATTTTAAAAATAACGGATCAAAACTTTAAAACTGAGTTTGATGTATTAAAAAATCGCGGCGAAATTGATATGCAAAATATCATCGCAATCGTTACAGATATG
>CAMUNZ010000004.1 GCA_947090385.1 uncultured Campylobacter sp.
AAAAAGGAAAAATTTTTATAGAAAAAGTATAAAAATCTAAAAAAGTGTGGAAAACCTTTAAAAAATAAAATCACTTAAGTTTTCTAAAAAGTTAGTAATATAGAAAATAAAAAATTTGCCGGAAATTTCCAGCAAATTTTAATCAAATTTAAAAATTTCTCTAGAAGTTTTTATGCATCTAAGCGCATCTTTGTAACCAAGTAAATTGCTAAAAACCATCATTAAAATAGGGCTTAAAACAGAATCAAAAAAATCGCTTAAATTCTTCTGAGTAATTTCATTTACTTCTTTGCCTGCTATTATTTTTGCAAAAATTTCATGTCCGATTTCATATCTATCTCCAAGCGCTAGATCACCTCTTATATAATTATTTAATTGCATACAAGTTCTTGCATAATTTGTTGCATTTTGCACGCCAGCTTCATTTAGCCATTGTATTAAAACATTATAATTGCAAACTAAATTTATCCATTTAAAATGCTTTGTAAGTTGGTTTTGTGTTAAATCATGACATTCATAAGAGTTATGAGAAGCGATTATAAATATATTATTTGGAATTGCAAAATAAGACAAGCCATCTTTCACAATTACACTAAATTCCTCTTTTTCGGCTTCATCAAAATGATCTATTATATGAGAATTTTTTGTTCTTATTAAATTGTCTGTATCATCTAAACTTGAAATTCTATTATCCAAAAGGTCAAATGCCTCGCCAAAAATTTTTCCAGAATCGGCACCGTTAATATTGTTGATTATAAAGAAATATTCGTTATCTAAATCTTTGCTAGCAATCTTGCAAAATTCTTTAAATTCTCCGTTTCTAAAATCACCATTTTCATCAAATCCATCCATAAAATCTTCATATTTATAATTTGAATGAAATTGTACATATCTTCTGCGATTTAAAGGAACATTTTTTATCTTTACAATCTCTTTTATTTTGTGTGTTTTTCCTGTTCCGATTGCACCAGAATATATTATGTTTTGATCTTTTATGGCGTTTTCAAATCCCAAAATGTATTCAAAAAATAGACTTGAAAATAATAATTTCACATCTTCGGAAAGTTCGGCATTTGGATAAGGTTTAAAATCTTTTATGAAATTTACTCCAGCTTTACAATAATCTTCAAAAGATGAAATTTTAACATTGCAAAGCACTTCTAAAATTTCTTTTGAATTTTTAGTAAACATACAAACATTTATATGTTTATTTTTTATGCTTAAAATGCTTATAAAGCCATATACGATATCGTTTTTTAAAACTTCAAATTGATTTCCGTTTAAATTGCCAAAAAATTTGAACTCATCACCAAAAACTGAGCTGATTTTTGAAAGATCTTGACTTAAAAAAATCGTATTAATCATCTCTATTAAAAACATAGGTTGATTATGTAAAACCATATTAAAATAGTTTTTTATAAGTTCTTTATTATTTAAAACATTAAACAATTTAAAAATTGCTTCATAAAAAATTACAAGTTTTTTCTTGAAATTTCCCTTTTTTTCACGATCGCCATTTACGCTATCACCAAAATGTTTTGTGATATTTTCTATAAAAATATAATAAGAAACTATGTTATTTATATTTCCTTCACAAATGTTATCTACGCAAACATTTTTTTTATCGACAAAATTCGGTTTTTGTTCTAAAATTTGATCTCTAAAAGAGCAATCAGAATAAAACGCAGCTAAATTATTTTCTACAAATTTATTTGTATAAAAAATTTCTGCTCTTTGAAATTTGCAACCTAATGATAGAATTTTTAAAGGATTTTCTGCATCGTTAAATTCTATATAAAAGTTTTTAAAAAAATCATTTTCTTCTTGCGTAAAAGCCAGAGTGCTTCTTTCTAAAAGCGTAATAGCATTTAACAATAACCCAGCTCTTTGTTTCCATTTTTGTTCGATACTATCTCGTCTCCAAGACTCCAAAATTCCTAATAAAAAACTTTTATCATACATATCTTCTCCTTCTATAATTTTTCTATGCCATTTAAAATAGGGACAAATTCGCATTCCTCTATGATTTCTTGAGAAATTTTCCCACCGCTTTTTCTAAATTTTACTATTATTTGTTTATCTTTTTTTTGCATAGGAGTTACCAAAATTCCATTTTCTGCAAGATCATTAAATAAATTATTTGGAATTTCTTTCGCACAAGCACTAAACAAAATTCTATCAAAAGGTGCGAAGCTTTTCCAGCCGTTTAATCCGTCATCAAAACGTATATTTATATTTGAAATTTGTGATTTTTTAAAATTATTTTTTGCTTGATTTGCTAATCTTTCAATCCTTTCAATCGTAAAAACTCTTCTTACAATTTTGCTTAAAATTGCTGCTTGATAACCAACCCCGCAACCAATCTCTAAAATTTTATCAACTCCTTCAAGTTCTAAAAGCATTGTCATTTTTGCTACAGTAAGTGGCGAACTTACCCATTGATTTGCGGCTATTATTTGAGGTTGTAAATTAAAAGCATTCGATGAAATTTCAACAAAAATTTCTCTATCAACTTCACAAAATGCTTGATAAAGTGCCGGAGAAATTTGCAATCTATCTGCTATATTATCTGCCATATCTATGCATTTTTGATTCATAAACCAAGTCCTCTTTTTACTTTATCTATAAAATTTGGATCAAATTTGTAAAAATTTCTTTTGTTACCATCTGGTAGAAAAACTCCGCTAGTTTGTAAAATTCCATTTTCGCCACCACTACAAAATACAACAAAACAGGTATTTACTATAGCTAAGGCTTTACAAAGCGAGAAAAAATGATCTTTTCTGATTTCTCCCCACATTGCTGGAACAAAAATTATATCACAATCTTTTAATCTCGCCCAAAGTTCAACAAAACGAAGTTCAAAACAGATTAAGCTTCCGCAAATTATGCCATTTATATTAAATTTTATATTTTTTGCTTCATCTTGCGTTTGAAATAATTTATCTTCTTGTGCTGGTAAAAAATGCTTCGATTTGCCTCTTATATGGAATGCACCAAATTTATTGATTGCAAAAATTGCATTCAAAAGTATTCCGCAAAAATAGTAATATCTTGTATAAATTAAAATCCGATCTTCTAAAATTTCTTGAATTTCGCATTGCACTTTATCGTCATCAAAATTTTTATCATAATGACTAAAAGCAAGTTCTGGCGCTAAAATCAAAGAATTCGGCTTGGAATTTATAATTATATTTTTAAGCTCATCAACTCTTAAATTTGGTGTTTTTGCATTTAAATTTATTGGTAAAATTTCAGAAATCATCAAAATTTAAACTTCCTTTTGAATATTCTAAAACTTTTCCTTCAAAGAAATTTGCTCTTTGATCGTTAAATTGTGAGAAACTATCGACCCATTTTATCGGATGTTTTGCATTATATTTTCTTTTTAATCCAATAGCATGAAGTCTTTGATCTATTAAATAATGTATATATTCTTCGATAATATCATCCGTAAATCCCATAATTTGATTTTGTGTTATGTATTTTCCCCATTTTATCTCAAGATTGCCAGCTTTTTCAAACATATCGTAAATTTCGTTTTCAATCTCTTTTGTAAAAAGATCTGGTCTTTCTTTGCGAACAGAATTTATCATGTTTTGGAAAAGTAAAAGATGAGTTATTTCATCTCGTTGGATAAATCTAATCATTTGCGCACTGCCTAGCATCTTACCTGCTCTTGCTAATGCATAAATTGCTGTAAATCCGCTATAAAAATAAATTCCTTCTAAAATTTGATTTGCAACCATGGCTAAAAGCAACTTTTGTTCTGTCACATCTCCGGCTAATTTTTCATAAACACTAGATATATAATTATTTTTTTCTTTTAAAATTTCGTCGTGTTTTTCCATCTCATAAATTTCATCTGTATTTTCACAAATACTTTCAACCATAACTGCGTAACTTTTACTATGGTTTGCTTCTTCGTATGCCTGTCTTGCTAAAATTGCATTTATTTCTGGTGCTGTTATATAAGGATTTATATTATCTGCTAAATTATTTGTTTGAAAGCTATCCATCGATATAAGCTGACTCCAAACTAATTCATACATTCTTTTTTCAGCTTGCGTTAAATTGAAATTATAATCTCTCACATCGCCCGTCGTATCAACTTCGCGTGGAAACCAAGTATTTGCTTCCATGATATCCCAAAGTTTCAATGCCCATTCATATTTTGCTTTTGTAAAATTTAAAATTCCATGCGGATTGCCATTAAAAACTTTTCTTTGTGTTAAAGTTTCGTTTGAACTTGGATTATATATTTTTTTTCTATTCATTAATTTGCCCTTAAAAAATATAAAAAATTTTTGAATTTTAACTAAAATATTATAAAAAAGGTTTTAAGCGTGATATTTTTTATAATATTTTATGATTTTTAATATATAATGAGCCAAATTTTTAAAAATTCGGGAAAGTAAAATGCCTTATACAAAAAATCAGTTTTTAAGGGGGTTAAGGTGCCCAAAGTCTCTTTGGCTTTTTAAAAATAAAAAAGAATACATCGGAAATTTGGGTGAATCTTCAAAAATAGAAATAAATCAAACAGAAGAAGTTTTAACAGAAGCGAAAAAAATTTTTAAAGGTGTTGAGATTAGCGGTGATTTTCAAACTTGTTTAAATCAGACAAAAGAGATTATAAAAACAGATACAAAAGCTATTTTTAATGCTGTTTTTTTTGATTCTCAAATTGCTGTAGATATAGATATTTTGGCTAAAAATAACGATTCTTGGTGGATTATTTTAGCAAAACCTTCTACTTCTTTAAAAGATGAATTTATAGAAGAAGCGGCTGTTTGTTTATATAGTGCAAGTAAAAGTGTGAAAATTTCAAAAGTGGCTATAATGTGTTTAAATTCTGAATTTACAACGCAAGAGCCACCATTAAAAAGATTTATTTTCGAAGATATTACACAAAAATGTGTGGAATTACAAGGTAAAATAAAAAGATCTGTTTTTGTTTTTGATCAAGTTATGCTTAGAAATGATTTTGATACTTTATCTATCGGGCAACAATGTGAAAAGCCAAAATTCTGTGATTTTATGGATTATTGTTTTGGAGTTATGCCGTCTTTTAGCATATTTGAACTTCTTGATTGCGATAATAAAAGTGAGCTTTTTGCAAAAGGGATAAAAACTTGTTTTGAGTATGAAAATAGTGATTTAACTATACTTCAAGAAGTTCAATTAAATTCTTTAAAAGATGGTGATGGTTTGATTTTGGATAAAAGTGTTTTGAAAAATTTTGTAACTCCAGATAAAATGCCTATAAATTTTTTAAGATTAGGGACTTTTTCACAAGCCATTCCAAAATTTGATAAACAAAAACCTTTTGCAAATACTTTGTATGGCTATGTTTTAGATATCGTAGAAGATGGTAAAGTTACACAAAAATATATGGTTGGAAATGGAATTGATGATTGCAGATTAGAGCTTATAAAATCTTTGTTTGTCGCTATAAATAACGGCGGAGATATTTATGTTTGGCAAAGAAATAGAACTTACGAAATTTTAAATAATCTAGCAACTTTTGCACCACAAATTGAAGTTGCTTTAAATTCTATAAAATCAAGAATAAGGGCTTTTTCTGATGTTTTTGAAATAGGTGGATATTATAATAAAATGTTTAAAGGGCGTTTTAGTTTTGGAAATATTTTAAGTGTAATTGATCCTAATATAAAATTTAATGATTTAGTTGTAAAAAACGATGAAGAAGCTGGAAATTATTATTTAAATTTTGCGAAAAATGATGAAAATCATAGATTAGAATTAATAAAATTTTTAGCTTTAACAACTTACGGGATGAGAGTAATTTTTGAAGAATTTAAAAAAAATTTGTAGTTTAAATAGATAAAAATAAGCAACTTTAAGAGAAAAATAAAAACAAGTTTTATATAATTATTTCATTTTTTATTTTTGGAGAAGATTTTGAGATACGCTGTTGGATATGTCAGTGAAATCACTGGACAAATTGTAAAAAGGGTTTTTGGCGGTAAAGATGTTGAATTAAAAAGCGGAGATTTTATAATTTTAGGAGATCATATTTGGTCTAGATCTCTTGATTCTTATGCAAAGATTTTGCTTCACGGTGGTGGAATTTTAGAAATGAAGCCTGGAATGCGTGTGGCAATTGATGATGAATATTTAAGCGCTAACGATATAAAAGATTTTTATACACAAAGTGAAATTGATGAACTTACTAGTTATTCTAACAAAAACGACATTGAAGATTCTTTATTAAATACAGATATTGCGATTTATAATAAAACATTGGATAATCCTATTTTAGCTATTGAAGAAAATTCGCAAAATGTTTATAAAAGTTTATCTGGCGAAGTAAATATCATGGTAAAAACAGGCGTTGGAAATATCGTCGAATTATACACTGTCAGCGCAAAATCATCTTTAGCAAAAGCCCAAATTCAACAAAACGGTTATGTTGTTTTTCCTATAGTTAGCAATAAAGAATATGTAAAATTTGATTTATATGTAAGAATTGCCGATTCTTCAAACACTAATGAAATTTTTAGATATGATTTTGTGATTGAAATTGTACAAGAAAATTTAAACAAAAAAAATGCTACGGAATTTGAAATAACAATAGATAAAAATTTTAAAGATGAAATTTCAACTTTATTTAAAAAAGAAATTTTTGATTTGAGTAAAATTCGAAGTATAGAAGGCGAACAAATTCAAGTTGATACTAAATTTTATTCAAATATGAAAAATCCTGTTTTTAATTTTAAAATAAATAGTGATGTTACGCCAAAACTTTTTATAACCGGTTTTAATAATTCAATTTTCGAAGATAGATACGAGTTAAAATCACATATAATTTATAATGAAAACGGATGTTTTGTCGTGAGCGATTTGGATTTTGAAATTTCTGGTAATTATATGTTTTATGTAAGATATTTTAATAAAGCAGAAGGCAATGCCTTAAAAGAGGATTTTTTTAGTTGTAAGATGGAATTTGAAAATTCAAATTTTCCAACAATAATAAAAAAGGAAAACGGCAAAATTTTTGGTTCTTGCAAAAATAGTTTAGCAATTTATCTTTTCAGCGTAGAAGATTGCGTTTATACAAAAATTTCGACTACAAAATGTGATGCAAATGGAAATTTTGGCTTTAATTTACCAAAAACAAATAAAGAGTTATTTGTGACAAGTATAGATGAGTATGGTAATTTTAGCAATATGATTAAAGTATAAAAATTTAGTTATTTTTTATATATTTTTAAGCAAAAAAATGTATAATTCCAACTTTCACTTTTAAGGTGCTGGTGTAGCTCAGTTGGTAGAGCTACTGCCTTGTAAGCAGTGGGTCGGCGGTTCAAGTCCGTTCACCAGCTCCATTTTATTAACAGTGTTTGACCAGATATAGCAAATTTTAAGGTGAGATACTCAAGTGGGCCAACGAGGGCAGACTGTAAATCTGCTGACTATGTCTTCCGTGGTTCGAATCCACGTCTCACCACCATTGCTACATTGCGGGAGTAGCTCAGTTGGCTAGAGCATCAGCCTTCCAAGCTGAGGGTCGCGGGTTCGAGCCCCGTTTCCCGCTCCATTTATAGGATAAAGAAACTGGGAGCTGTAAAAACTTCTTATAGTCTCTACTGAACTCAGTTTAAGTTGTTTATATTTATTTTGTTTTATTCTCTAATGCCAGCCAGATGCATTTTGCTCATATGGCTCAGAGGTAGAGCACTTCCTTGGTAAGGAAGAGGTCGCGGGTTCAAGTCCCGCTATGAGCTCCACGTGATGAATATGATTAAATATATATAAACCTGATATTAAATTATCTAACGGAGGAAAAAGATGGCTAAAGAGAAATTTGTAAGAAGTAAGCCACATGTAAATATTGGTACTATTGGTCACGTTGATCATGGTAAAACTACTTTAACAGCTGCTATTTCTGCTGTTTTATCTAGAAAAGGTCTTGCAGAGCTTAAAGATTATGATAATATCGATAATGCTCCAGAAGAAAAAGAACGTGGTATAACAATTGCAACTTCGCATATTGAATATGAAACAACAACTCGCCATTATGCGCATGTTGATTGTCCAGGACACGCTGACTATGTTAAAAATATGATTACTGGTGCAGCTCAAATGGACGGTGCTATTTTAGTTGTTAGTGCAGCTGATGGTCCTATGCCACAAACAAGAGAACATATTTTGTTAGCTCGCCAAGTTGGTGTTCCTTATATAGTTGTTTTCTTAAACAAAGAAGATATGGTTGATGATCCTGAGTTGATTGATCTTGTTGAAATGGAAGTTAGAGAACTTCTAAGTGAATATGGATTTCCAGGAGATGATACTCCGATAGTTATCGGTTCTGCTTTACAAGCTCTTGAAGAAGCAAAAGCTGGAAAAGATGGTGAATGGTCAGCTAAGATTATGAAGCTTATGGAAGAGGTTGATAATTATATTCCAACCCCAACTCGTGATACAGATAAACCATTCCTTATGCCAATTGAAGATATATTCTCTATTTCTGGTCGTGGAACAGTTGTAACTGGTCGTGTTGAAAAAGGTATTGTAAAGGTTGGTGATACTATCGAAATAGTTGGTATTAAACCTACTCAAACAACAACAGTTACTGGTGTTGAAATGTTTAGAAAAGAGATGGATCAAGGTGAAGCTGGTGATAACATCGGTGTTCTTTTAAGGGGTACAAAGAAAGAAGATGTTGAGCGCGGTATGGTGCTTTGCAAACCAGGTTCAATTACTCCACATAGCAAATTTGAAGGTCAAGTATATATTTTGACTAAAGAAGAAGGTGGAAGACATACTCCATTCTTTAATAATTATAGACCACAATTTTATGTAAGAACAACAGATGTTACTGGTTCTATTAAGTTACCAGAAGGAACAGAAATGGTAATGCCAGGAGATAATATTACAATTTCTGTTGAACTTATTCACCCAATTGCTCTTGAAGAGGGAACTAGATTTGCTATTCGTGAAGGTGGTAAAACAGTTGGTTCCGGTGTTGTTTCTAAAATTTTGGGTTAAATTTTAAAAATTTAAGGCGGAATTTTTTCCGCCGTTTTTAATTAAGGATTTTTTATGGCAAAAAATAATAGTAGAGTTAAAATCGGTCTTAAATGTGTAGAATGTGGTGATATAAATTATAGTACTACTAAAAATAGCAAAACAACAACAGAAAAGATTGAAATAAAGAAATATTGCCCAAGACTAAAAAAACATACAATTCATAAAGAAGTAAAATTAAAATAATTTTAGGGCAATAGCTCCAACGGTAGAGCGCTGGATTCCAAATCCAATGGTTGGGGGTTCGAATCCCTCTTGCCCTGCCACTAAAAGGTAAATGATGAAAGAATTAATAAATTATATAAAGTTATCTAAAATTGAGATTGCAAAGGTTATTTTTCCTACAAAATCACAGATTAAAAATGCTTATTTGACTGTGTTTGTAGTCGTTCTTGTTGTATCTCTATTCTTAGCGTTAGTTGATCTTTTAATGTCAGCTATAGTTTCTAAATTAATATAAGGCTTTTAGATGGCACATAAGTGGTATGCTATTCAAACATATGCTGGAAGTGAGATGGCTGTTAAAAGAGCTATTGAAAATTTGGCAAAAGATTATGGTTTTGAAGATAAGATAGAGTCTATCATAGTTCCTACTGAAGATGTTATTGAGGTTGGAAAAAATGGCAAACAGAGTGTAAAAGAAAGAAGTTTGTATCCTGGTTATTGTTTTGCAAAACTTGATTTAGATAATGCTTTATGGCATAAAATTACTGTTTTACCAAAAGTTGGACGATTTATTGGTGAAGCAAATAAACCTGCTCAACTCAGTGAAAAGGATATAAATTTAATTCTAGAAAAAATAAATAATCGTGCTGCACCTAAGCCAAAAATTTCTTTTGAAGAAGGTGAAAGTGTTAGAATCATAGAAGGACCTTTTGCAAATTTCACCGGCACTGTTGAAGAGTATGATATGATTCATGGTAAATTGCGTTTAAATGTGAGTATTTTTGGTAGAAGTACTCCAGTTGAGATTGTATATTCGCAAGTTGAGAAAATTGTTTAAAAATTAAGGAGAGAAGTTTATGGCTAAGAAAGTTGTAGGCGAAATTAAATTACAAATTGCGGCAGCAAAAGCAAATCCAAGTCCACCGGTTGGTCCAGCTTTGGGTCAAAAGGGTGTTAATATAATGGAATTTTGTAAGGCTTTTAATGAAAGAACAAAAGATATGGCTGGTTTTAATATACCTGTTGTCATAACAGTTTATGCAGATAAAAGTTTTACATTTATTACTAAACAACCACCAGCAACTGATTTAATAAAAAAAGCAGCTGGAATTACAAGTGGTTCTAGTAATCCATTGAAAAACAAAGTTGCAAAATTAACAAAAGCTCAAGTTTTAGAAATTGTTGAGAAAAAAATTGCTGATTTAAATACAAAAGATCGAGAGCAAGCTGCTAAAATTATAGCTGGTTCTGCTAGATCTATGGGTATTGATGTTGTAGAATAAACTTTTACCGCCGAGTTTTAAAATATGGCGGAAGCACTTTATATGCGGAGAAATATATGTCAAAAGTTACAAAAAGATTTAGTGAATTACAAAAAAAGATCGATTCAAATAAAGAGTATTTGATTTCTGACGCTATCAAAACTGTTAAAAATTTAGCATCTGCAAAATTTGATGAAACTGTTGAGATTGCTATGAAATTAAATGTAGATCCTAGACAAGCTGATCAAATGGTTAGAGGTTCTGTTGTTTTACCTGCTGGGACTGGCAAAAGTGTTAGAGTGGCTGTAATTGCCAAAGATATTAAAGTAGATGAAGCAAAAAATGCTGGTGCTGATATTGTTGGGAGTGAAGATTTAGTTGAAGATATTCAAAAAGGCGTTATAAATTTTGATGTTTTGATTGCAACTCCAAATTTAATGGGATTGGTTGGTAAAGTTGGTAGAATTTTAGGACCAAAAGGGCTAATGCCAAATCCCAAAACAGGCACAGTTACTATGGATGTCGCACAAGCTGTTAAAAATGCAAAAAGCGGTCAAGTAAATTTCCGTGTAGATAAGCAAGGAAATATTCATGCTGGTCTTGGAAAAGTAAGTTTTACAGAAGAGCAATTGCAAGATAATATATCGGCTTTTGTTAAGATGATAAATAAACATAAACCTTCTACTTCAAAAGGTAGATATATAAGTGGAGCTTCATTGTCTCTTACAATGAGTCCTAGTATAAAATTAAATTCGCAAGAATTGCTTGATTTAAAATAAAATTTTTATCTTAGATTGGAGATGGTCGAGGCGAAAGCTTAATTAGTGCTTTGCACTTCTCTGCCTGAAATCAAACCGGTCGGAAAGGAGTCAAATGACGCGTGTAGAAAAAGCAGCAATTATATCTGATTTAACAACTGAATTTAAAAATAGTCAAGCTGTTGTTGTTTGTGATTTTAAAGGTTTAAGTGTAAAAGCACTTGAAGATTTAAGAAATCTAGCAAGAGATGTTGATGTGAAAGTTCAAGTTGTAAAAAACACATTTGCAAATATTGCTCTTAAAGAAGCTGATAAATCTGGTATGTCTTTTAAAGATACAAATATCTTTTTATGGGGCGAAGATCAACTTAATGTTTGCAAAGTGGCTGTAAAATATGCTGAAAAATCAGAATTTTTTAAATTAAAAACAGCATTTATAGATGGCGAAGTTGCAGATATACAAAAAGTTGAAGTTTTATCAAAAATGCCTTCAAGAGACGAGCTTATCGCTATGCTTTTGCAGGTTTGGAATGCACCAATTCAAAATTTTACAATTGGATTGAATGCTCTTAAAGAAAAAAAAGAAAAAGAAATAGCTTAGGAGAATAAAATGGCAATAACAAAAGAAGATGTTTTAGAATATATATCAGGTCTTTCAGTTTTAGAATTAAGTGAATTAGTTAAAGAATTTGAAGAGAAATTTGGTGTAAGTGCAGCACCTGTTATGGTTGCTGGCGCAGCAGCTGGTGGCGCAGCAGCAGTTGAAGAAGAAAAAACAGAATTCAATGTAGTTTTACTTGATGCTGGTGATAAAAAAATTAATGTAATTAAAGTAGTTAGAGCTTTAACTGGTCTTGGATTAAAAGAGGCTAAAGATGCTACTGAAAATACTCCTTCTGTATTAAAAGAGGGTATTAGTAAAGCTGATGCAGAAGCAGCTAAAAAAGAGCTTGAAGAAGCTGGTGCTAAGGTAGAACTTAAATAAATTTTAGTTGTTCTGATATTCAGTTCATCAAAGCAAATTCTAATTTAGAATTTGCTTTTTCTTTCAAAAAATTACCATGGGGTAGTCTATGCTAAATAACTTATTTTCAGGTAACAGACTTAGAGTTGATTTTGCTAAAATTCCTATAGATTTAGAAGTTCCTCATCTGTTGCAATTACAAAAGAAAAGTTTTGATCATTTTTTAAATCTTGATAATTCAGGTGAGAACAGTGGAATAGAAAAAGTTTTTAAATCAATATTTCCTATATACGATCCACAAAATAGGCTAACATTAGAATATGTTGGTTCGGAATTAAGTAAGCCAAAATACACAATTAGAGAGTGTATGGATAGAGGTCTTACATACTCAGTAAATTTAAAAGTAAAAATTCGTCTAATAGTACACGAAAGAGACGAAAAAACCGGTAATAAAACTGGTATAAAAGATGTAAAAGAACAAGAAATTTTTATTAGAGATATTCCTTTAATGACTGATAGAATTTCTTTTATTATAAATGGTGTTGAAAGAGTTGTTGTAAATCAACTTCACAGAAGTCCAGGTGTTATTTTCAAAAAAGAAGAAAGTCCAACTGTTGTAAATAAAGATATATATATTTCTCAAATTATTCCAGATCGTGGAAGTTGGCTTTATTTTGAATATGATGCAAAAGATATTTTATATGTTAGGATAAACAATCGTAGAAAAATGCCTATAACTATCTTATTTAGGGCACTTGGATATAAAAAAGAAGATATTATAAAATTATTTTATCCTATAAAAACTCTACATATAAAAAATGGTAAATTCTTGGTCGAATTTGATCCGGAGGATTTTACTTCTAGTCGTTTAGAATATGATATTAAAGATGAAAATGGTGAAATTTTACACGAAGGCGGTAAAAGATTAACAAAGAAAAAAGCTGATAAAATATTAGAAAGTGGTGTTAAATTTATAGAGTATCCAGTAGAACAACTTGTCGAAAGATACTTGGCAAATCCGCTTATAAATCCAGAAAGTGGAGAAATTTTATACGATACTTTAACACAACTTGATGAAAATAAACTTAGTAAAATTTTAGAAAGTCAAAGTGTAATTGAAATTGCAAACGATCTTGCAAATGGCGTTGATGCTTCTATTATAAACTCTTTTATACAAGATAGTGAAACTTTAAAAATTTTAAGTCAAACTGAAAATTTAGATGATGAAAACGATCTTGCAGCTATTAGAATTTATAAAGTTATGAGACCAGGAGAGCCAGTAGTTAAAGAAGCTGCGAAGAATTTTGTAAATGATCTTTTCTTCAATCCTGAAAGATACGATCTTACAAAAGTTGGTCGTATGAAAATGAATCATAAGCTAAATTTGGGAGTTCCTGAGTATGTGACTGTTCTTACTTGCGAGGATATTATAAAAACTACAAAATACTTAATAAAAGTTAAAAATGGTCAAGGCTTTATCGATGATAGAGATCACCTTGGAAATCGTAGAATCAGATCCATAGGCGAACTTTTAGCTAATGAAATGCATCTTGGATTTAACAAAATGCAAAAAGCCATAAAAGATAAATTTAGCACACTTACAGCTAATATCGATGAAATTATGCCTTATGATTTAATAAACCCAAAAATTATAACAACAACATTTATGGAATTTTTCACAGGCGGACAACTTAGCCAATTTATGGATCAAACAAATCCTCTTAGCGAAATTACTCATAAAAGACGACTTTCGGCGCTTGGTGAGGGCGGACTTGTAAAAGAGCGCGCTGGATTTGAAGTGCGTGATGTTCATCCTACTCATTATGGTAGAATTTGTCCTATTGAGACTCCAGAGGGACAAAATATCGGGCTTATAAATACTTTGGCGACATATTCAAAAGTAAATGATCTAGGTTTTGTTGAAGCACCTTATAGAAAAGTAGTTGATTGCAAAGTTACAGATGAGATAGTTTATCTTACAGCCACTCAAGAAGAAGGGCTTGTTATCGCTCCGGCATCTGCTAGAATAGATGAAAATGGAAATTTGATTGATGAATTTTTGGAAGCCAGAAAAGATGGCGAAACAATTTTAACAAAACGAGAAGAAGTTTCTTTAATAGATCTTTGTAGTGGTATGATAGCAGGAGTTGCTGCTTCACTTATTCCATTCTTGGAGCACGATGATGCAAATAGAGCTTTAATGGGATCAAATATGCAAAGACAAGCCGTTCCACTTCTACAATCAAGAGCGCCTATTGTTGGGACAAGTATGGAAGCTGTCGTTGCAAGAGATGCTTGGGAAAGTGTTAAAGCTAAAAGAGGCGGAGTTGTTGAAAAAGTAGATAATAAAAATATTTTTATTTTAGGCGAAGATGATGAGGGTCCTTTTATTGATCAATATACAATGGAAAAAAATATGCGAACAAATCAAAATACAACTTTTTCGCAACATCCTATTGTAAAAGTAGGCGATCAAATAAAAGCTAATCAAATAATTGCAGATGGTTCTAGTATGGAACTTGGAGAATTGGCGATTGGTAAAAATGCAATAATTGCTTTTATGCCTTGGCACGGATACAACTACGAAGATGCTGTCGTAATGAGTGAAAAAATGATAGCAAAAGATGCTTTTACGAGTGTGCATATTTATGAAAAAGAGATTGAAGCAAGAGAATTGAAAGATGGTGTAGAAGAAATCACAAGAGATATTCCAAATGTAAAAGAAGAGGAAATTTCACATCTTGATGCTAGTGGTATTGTAAAAATTGGAACCGAAATAAAACCAGGAATGATTTTGGTAGGAAAAGTAACGCCAAAAGGTGAAGTAAAACCTACACCAGAAGAGAGACTTTTAAGAGCTATTTTTGGTGAAAAAGCTGGACACGTTGTAAATAAATCAATGTATGCTGGTGCTTCTATGGAAGGTGTTGTTGTTGATGTTAAAATTTTTACTAAAAAAGGTTATGAAAAAGACGCACGAACTATTGAAGCATACGAACAAGAAAAGACAAATTTGGAAAAAGAACATCATGATAGACTTTTGATGCTTGATAGAGAAGAAACTTTAAAAGTTGTTTCACTTTTGACAAAAAATACATTAAAACAAGACGCTGTTTTAAACAAAAAAGAGTATGAAAAAGGTCAAAAAGTAAGTAAAGATGATCTTTTAAATGCAAACAGATTTACATTAAATTCCTTTATAAAAGCATACGATAAAAAAGTTCAAAATTCTTATGAAGAGTTGAAAAATTACTTCCAAAATGAGAAGAAAAAACTAAAAGAAGAACATGATGCTAAAATCGAAATTTTAGAAAAAGATGATATTTTGCCAAGTGGCGTTGTAAAACTTGTAAAAGTTTATATTGCTACAAAACGTAAATTAAAAGTCGGCGATAAAATGGCTGGACGTCACGGAAATAAAGGTATAGTTTCAAATATCGTCCCAGAAGTAGATATGCCGTATTTACCTGACGGAAGACCTGTAGATATCGTTTTAAATCCTCTGGGCGTTCCAAGCCGTATGAATATCGGGCAGATAATGGAAAGTCACCTTGGATTAATCGGTTGGAAATTTGGTAAGCAAATTGAAAAAATTTTAGAAGAAAAAACAGGCGAGTGGCTTAAAAATTTGCGTCAAAAAATGATAGATATAGCAAATATTTCAAAATTTAAAGGTGGAGTTGAAGTTTTAAAAACAATGTCTGATGACGAACTTTTAAAATTTGCTAGAGATTGGTCGCACGGAGTAAAATTTGCTGCTCCTATTTTTGAAGGTCCGCAATTAGAAGACTTTACCAAACTTTTTGAAATGGCAGCAATCGATCCAGACGGCAAAACAGAACTTTACGATGGCAGAACTGGTGAAAAAATAAAAGAAAGAGTTTTTGTAGGTTGTATGTATTATCTAAAACTGGACCATTTGGTTGATGAAAAAGTTCATGCAAGAAGCACTGGTCCTTATAGTTTAGTTACTCAACAACCAGTCGGAGGAAAGGCACTTTTTGGTGGTCAAAGATTTGGAGAAATGGAAGTTTGGGCGTTAGAAGCATACGGCGCAGCTTATACACTTAGAGAGATGCTAACTATAAAATCTGATGATGTTGATGGAAGATTGGAAGCATATAAAGCATTAACAAGGGGAGAAAATGTCCCAGTTAGCGGAATTCCTGAAACATTCTTTGTTTTGACAAAAGAGTTAAAATCTCTTGGTCTTGAAGTTGAAATTTGCAACGAGGACAAGGAAAATGAATAAAAAATATGAAAAAATTGAGATAAAAGACGATAATAGACTGAAAAATTTCGACGCTTTTAGAATTACTTTGGCAAGTCCAGAAACTATAAAATCTTGGAGTTATGGTGAAGTTAAAAAACCAGAAACTATAAATTATCGCACATTAAAGCCTGAAAGAGACGGGCTTTTTTGCGCTAAAATTTTTGGTCCTATTCGTGATTATGAATGCCTTTGTGGAAAATATAAAAAAATGCGTTTTAAAGGTCATAAATGTGAAAAATGTGGCGTTGAAATCACAACTTCAAAAGTTCGTCGCTATAGGATGGGACACATTGAGCTTGTAACACCTGTTGCGCATATTTGGTATGTAAATTCTCTTCCAAGTAGAATCGGAACTCTTTTAAATGTTAAAATGAAAGATCTTGAAAGAGTGCTTTATTATGAAGCATATATCGTAGAAAATCCAGCCGATGCTTTTTATGACAATGAAAATTCTAAAAAAGTGCAAAAATTTGACATTTTAAACGAAGAGCAATATCAACAACTTTATCAAAAGTATGAATTTAGTGGATTTAAAGCCACTATGGGCGGAGAAGTTATCCGCAATATGCTTGAAGAGCTTGACCTTGTGAAATTATTGGTGCAATTAAAAGAAGATATCGCTTCTACAAATTCTATCGCTAGAAAAAAAGAGATCGTTAAAAGATTGAAAATTGTAGAAAGCTTTTTAAATTCTGGAAATCGTCCTGAATGGATGATGATTACAACTTTGCCTGTTTTACCGCCAGATTTGCGTCCATTGGTAGCGCTTGATGGTGGAAAATTTGCTGTTTCTGATGTAAATGATTTGTATCGTAGAGTTATAAATAGAAACACAAGGCTAAAAAGACTTTTAGAACTTGACGCACCAGAAATCATCATAAGAAACGAAAAAAGAATGCTTCAAGAAGCAGTTGATGCTCTTTTTGATAATGGTCGTCGTGCAAATGCTGTAAAAGGTGCAAATAAGCGTCCATTAAAATCATTAAGTGAAATTATAAAAGGAAAACAGGGGCGTTTCCGCCAAAATTTACTTGGAAAAAGGGTTGATTTTTCAGGTCGTTCCGTAATCGTTGTTGGTCCAAATTTAAGGATGGATCAATGTGGACTTCCAAAAAATATGGCTTTAGAGTTGTTTAAACCGCATTTGATTGCAAGACTTCAAGAAAAATCTTATGCAACGACAGTTAAGCAAGCCAAAAACATGATCGATGATAAAACAAATGAAGTTTGGGAATGCCTTGAAGAAGTTGTAAAAGATCATCCTGTTATGCTAAATAGGGCACCTACTCTTCATAAACTTTCAATTCAAGCTTTTCATCCAGTTTTAGTTGAAGGCAAGGCGATTAGACTTCATCCATTAGTTTGCGCTGCTTTTAATGCCGATTTTGACGGCGATCAAATGGCAATTCATGTTCCTTTAAGTCAAGAAGCGATAGCAGAATGTAAATGTTTGATGCTAAGTAGTTTAAATATCTTACTTCCAGCTAGCGGAAAACCTGTGGCTGTTCCTTCTCAAGATATGGTTTTAGGAATTTATTATTTATCACTTGAAAAAGAGAATGCAAAAGGAAAAAATAAAATTTTTGCAAATGCCGATGAAGTTTATTTTGCTATGCAATCTGATGTTTTGGATATGCACGCAAAAATCAAAACTGTTTTAAATAATAAAACGATTTTTACTACAGCTGGAAGACTTTTGATAAAATCTATTTTGCCTGATTTTGTTCCTGAAAATATGTGGAATAAAATTCTTAAGAAAAAAGATATATCAAATTTGGTTGAATATGTATTTAAAAAAGGCGGATTAACTCAAAGCGCAAGTTTCTTAGATAAACTTAAAAATTTAGGTTTCGAATACGCTACAAATGCTGGAATTTCGATAGCTGTTTCTGATATTATCGTGCCAGATCATAAAAATCAATATATAGCCGATGCAAATAAAAAGGTTAGAGAAATTCAAAGTCAATATGGCGCTGGACTTTTAACAAATGTTGAAAGACATAATAAAATAGTTGAAATTTGGCAAAATACAAGAACTCAAGTTGCAAATGAAATGATGAATTTGATTAAAAGTGATAAAGCTGGATTTAATTCTATTTGGATGATGGCAGATAGCGGGGCACGAGGTAGTTCTGCACAAATTTCGCAGCTTGCTGGAATGCGTGGTTTGATGGCTAAACCAAACGGCGATATTATTGAAACTCCGATTGTTTCAAATTTCCGTGAAGGTTTAAATGTGCTTGAATATTTCATCTCAACTCACGGAGCTAGAAAAGGTCTTGCCGATACTGCTTTAAAAACAGCAAATGCCGGATATTTGACAAGAAAATTGATTGATGTTTCTCAAAATGTAAAAGTAACTATGGACGATTGTGGAACTCATGAAGGTATTGAGATTACAGAAATTTCAGATAGTGGCGAATTGATAGAAAATTTAGAGGATAGAATTGTAGGACGAGTTTTAAGCGACGATGTAATCGATCCTATAACAAACGAAATTTTATATCCTCAAGGAACTTTAATAACAGCTGAATATGCAAAAAGTATAGTTGATGCTGGTATAAAATCAGTTTCTATCAGAACTCCGATAACTTGTAAAGCTAAAAAGGGCGTTTGTGCAAAATGCTACGGTATAAATCTAGCAGAATCAAAATTAGTAAAACCTGGTGAAGCTGTAGGAATTATATCAGCTCAATCAATTGGTGAGCCTGGAACTCAGCTAACACTTAGAACTTTCCATCAAGGTGGAACCGCATCTGCTGAGCAACAAGAAAGACAAGTTGTAGCAAAAAAAGAGGGATTTATAAGATATTATAACGTCAAAACTTATGAACAAGAAGGTAAAAAAATAATAGCAAATCGCCGAAATGCTGCGATTTTACTAGTTGAACCAAAAATAAAAGCACCTTTTGATGGTCAATTAGAAATAGACGTTGCGCATGAAGATGTAAATGTTTTGATTAAAGGTAAAACAGAAGAAGCCAGATATGTTTTACGTCGTCACGATTTAGCTAAACCAAATGAATTAGCTGGTGTTAGTGGTAAAGTAGAGGGTAAATTTTATATGCCTTATGCGGCAGATGAGTTTGTAAAAGAAAATGAAAGCATCGTTGAAGTTATAAAAGATGGCTGGAATATTCCTAATCGAATTCCTTACGCGAGTGAAATTTTAGTAAATGATGGCGATCCTGTGACTCAAAAAATTACAGCAAATGCCAACGGAATTTTGAAATTTTATATTTTAAAAGGTGATTATTTAGAAAGATTAAAAGATATTAAAAAAGGTCATATAGTTAATGAAAAAGGTCTTTTTGTAGTTATTGCTGATAAAAATGATAGAGAAGCTGTGCGCCATTATATACCAAGAGAATCTATCGTAATGTATGATGATAGTGTGCAAGTAAAGGCTACTGATTTGATAGCAAAACCACAAAAAGATGACAAAACTATAATTGCACAATGGGATCCTTATTCTACTATCATAATTGCAGAAGATAGCGGTACGATTAATTTTGAAGATATAGATATAGGCTATAGTTGTGCCGAGCAATACGATGAAGCTACTGGTCAAAGTAGATTGACTATAAATGAATATTTGCCACAAGGTGTTAAGCCTACGATTACAATTGTTACAGATAGTGGAAAAAATTTAAAATATCCTTTGGAGCCAAAAACTGCTATTTTTGTTAATAACGGCGCAAAAGTTAAACAAACAGATATTATCGCAAAAACTCCAAAAGCCGCTACAAAATCGCAAGATATTACTGGTGGTTTGCCTAGAGTTAGCGAATTATTTGAAGCAAGAGTTCCAAAAAATGCTGCAATTTTAGCCGAAATAGATGGTTATGTAAGATTTGATAAACCTTTAAAATCTAAAGAAAAGATCGTTATAACATCTGCTGACGGAAATTCAACTTTTGAATATTCTATTGATAAGAGTCAAAAAATTCAGGTAAGAGATGGTGAATTTGTTCATGCTGGTGAAAGAATCACAGACGGCGTTGTAAGTAGTCACGATGTGCTTAGAATTCTTGGCGAAAAAGCATTGCATTATTATTTGATTAGCGAAATTCAAAAAGTTTATCGAAGTCAAGGTGTTGCAATTGCTGATAAACATATTGAAATTATAGTTTCTCAAATGTTACGTCAAGTTACTGTTATAGATAGTGGAAATACAAATTTGATCGTTGGAGATTTGGTAAGCAAACGCTATTTTAACGAAGAAAATGAAAGAATTATGGCTATGGGCGGAGAACCAGCGATTGCTGAGCCACGACTTCTTGGTGTTACAAGAGCCGCTATCGGAAGTGATAGCGTAATTTCTGCTGCATCTTTCCAAGAAACAACAAAAGTTTTAACAGAAGCTAGCATAGCAGGAAGATATGATTATTTAGAAGATCTTAAAGAAAATGTAATTTTGGGTCGTATGATTCCTGTGGGAACTGGTCTTTATAAAGATCAAGAAGTTGTATTTCAAAAAGAAGACGATAATTCAAAATAGTAAATTTAGCCACAATTGTGGCTAAATTCTTAAAAGGCTTAAAATGCTAAAAATTTTTAATTTTCCAGATTTAGGTTTGTTATTTGTTAGAGTTGTTTTTGGAATTTGCATTTTGATGCATGGAATTGCAAAAATTCAAAAAGGTGTGGGTGGCATAGAAAATTTACTTAAAACACATTCATTACCAGAATTTTTAGCTTATGGAGTTTTTATCGGTGAAATTGTTGCACCAATATTTATAATTTTAGGAATTTTTGTCAGATTAAATTCTATTATTATGATAATTTTATTTGGATTTGTATTATATCTTGTGAAATCACCTTTTGAAATGAATAATTTTGGTGGTTTTCATAACGAAATAGTTATTTTATATCTTGGAATTTCTGTTTTATTGCTTTTTAGCGGAAGCGGAAGAGTAGCTGTAAAACGAGATTAATTTAATTTGTTTTAAGTAAATTTTAAATATAATCCGAACTTTTTATTAATAAATTTTGTGAAAGGAAAAAGATGCCTACTATAAATCAGTTGGTTAGAAAAGAACGCAAAAAAGTGACTTATAAATCAAAATCACTAGCGTTAAAAGAGTGTCCTCAAAGAAGAGGAGTTTGCACAAGAGTTTATACAACAACTCCTAAAAAACCAAACTCAGCTTTGAGAAAAGTTGCCAAAGTAAAACTTACAAGCGGCTTTGAAGTTATTAGTTATATCGGTGGTGAAGGTCACAATCTTCAAGAACACAGTATCGTTTTAGTTCGTGGTGGTCGTGTTAAGGACTTACCTGGTGTAAAATATCATATTGTTCGTGGCGCACTTGATACAGCTGGCGTTGCAAAAAGAACAGTTTCTAGATCTAAATATGGTGCTAAGCGACCAAAAGAAGCAAAAAAATAAATTCGTTGTTTAGTTAAAACAGACTTATCCAAGTTTTGATAAAGTTTGAGTAAAATTTTTAAATTTGAAGGAAAAAAATGAGAAGAAGAAAAGCTCCAGTTAGAGAAGTTTTAGCTGATCCTATATATGGCAATAAAATAATCACTAAATTTATTAATTCACTTATGTATGATGGCAAAAAAAGTACAGCTACAAAGATTATGTATGGTGCTTTAGAATTGATCGATAAAAAAGGCGGTGAAAAAAAAGGTATAGATATTTTCAACGACGCGATTGAAAATGTAAAACCTGTATTAGAAGTAAAATCTCGTAGAGTTGGTGGTGCTACATACCAAGTCCCAGTAGAAGTTCGCCCAGCAAGACAACAAGCATTAGCGATTAGATGGATAATTACATTTTCTAGAAAAAGAAGTGAAAGAACTATGATAGAAAAATTAGCTTACGAATTGCTTGATGCTGCAAATTCAAAAGGTTCATCATTTAAGAAGAAAGAAGATACCTATAAAGCGTTTGCTCATTATCGCTTCTAAGGGGGTAAATTATGGCAAGGAAAACTCCTTTACATATGGTAAGAAATATTGGTATAGCAGCTCATATTGATGCTGGAAAAACAACTACAACAGAAAGAATTTTGTTTTTTACAGGCATGAGTCATAAAATAGGCGAGGTTCATGATGGCGCTGCGACAATGGATTGGATGGAACAAGAAAAAGAAAGAGGTATAACTATTACTTCTGCTGCTACAACTTGTTTTTGGCGAGAACATCAGCTTAATATTATTGACACTCCAGGACACGTTGATTTTACGATTGAAGTCGAAAGATCAATGCGTGTTTTAGATGGAGAAGTTGCTGTGTTTTGCGCTGTTGGTGGTGTTCAACCACAAAGCGAAACAGTTTGGCGACAAGCTAATAAATATGGCGTTCCAAGAATTGTTTTTGTAAATAAAATGGACAGAGTTGGTGCGAATTTTTTTAGTGTTGCAGATCAAATCAAAAATAGATTAAAAGCAAATCCTGTTCCACTTCAAATTCCGATCGGATCAGAAGATAATTTTAGAGGTGTTGTTGATCTAGTTTTGATGAAAGCGTATGTTTGGGAAAATGAAAAAGAACCAACTATGTATAAAGAGATAGAAATTCCATCAGAGTTAAAAGAAAAAGCCGAAGAATATCGTGCAAAATTAGTAGAATCTGTTGCAGAATGCGATGAGGTTTTGATGGAAAAATATCTTGGTGGCGAGGATTTAAACGTTGAAGAGATACGCAAAGGCATAAAAGAGGGATGTTTAAGTATGTCTATTATCCCTATGATGTGCGGAACTGCATTTAAAAATAAAGGAATTCAGCCGCTTTTAGATGCTGTTGTTGATTATTTGCCAGCTCCAGATGAGGTTGCAGATATAAAAGGCGAATACGAAAATGGCGAAAAAGTAACTGTTAAATCTACAGACGATGGAGAATTTGCAGCGCTTGGATTTAAAATCATGACAGATCCATTTGTAGGTCAGCTTACCTTTGTTCGCGTTTATCGTGGAATTCTTGAAAGTGGAAGTTATGTTTATAACACAGGTAAAAATTCCAAAGAGAGAATTGGTCGATTGATCAGAATGCATTCAAATAAAAGAGAAGAGATAAAAACGCTTTATGCTGGTGAAATTGGCGCTGTTGTAGGATTAAAAGATACTTTGACAGGTGACACACTAGCTAGTGAAAAAGATAAAGTTATACTTGAAAGAATGGAATTCCCAGATCCTGTTATTTCTGTAGCTGTTGAGCCAAAAACAAAAGCAGATCAAGAAAAAATGGGTATAGCTTTACAAAAACTTGCGCAAGAAGATCCATCATTTAGAGTTAAAACAGATGAAGAAAGTGGTCAAACAATTATTTCTGGTATGGGCGAGTTGCATCTTGAAATTATAGTTGATCGTATGAAAAGAGAATTTAATGTTGAATGTGAAGTCGGAAAACCACAAGTTGCATATCGTGAAACTATTAGAAAAACAGTTGAGCAAGAATATAAATATGCTAAACAATCAGGTGGTCGTGGTCAATATGGTCATGTTTATTTACGACTTGAACCACTTGAGCCAGGCACTGGATATGAGTTTGTTAACGATATCAAAGGTGGAGCTATTCCAAAAGAGTATATTCCAGCTGTTGATAAAGGCTGCCAAGAAGCAATGCAAGGTGGAGTTTTAGCTGGCTATCCAGTCGAAGATGTCAAAGTCACAGTTTTTGATGGAAGTTATCACGAGGTTGATTCTTCTGAAATGGCGTTTAAACTAGCTGCTTCAATGGGTTTTAAAGAAGGTGCTAGAAAAGCAGGAGCTGTTATACTTGAGCCAGTTATGAAAGTTGAAATTGAGACACCAGAAGAATATATGGGTGATGTTATAGGTGATATCAATAAACGTCGTGGTCAGGTTAACAATATGGGCGATAGAGGTGGAAACAAAATAATTGATGCATTTTGCCCATTAGCTGAGATGTTTGGTTATTCAACAGATTTAAGAAGTCAAACTCAAGGTCGTGCAACTTACTCAATGGAATTTGATCACTACGATGAAGTTCCAAAGAATGTAAGCGAAGAGATAATTAAGCAAAGAAACGGCTAAAATCTAATTTAAGGGTGGGAAAGAGATTCCTACCCTTTAAAAGAAAGTTAAGTATGCGTGAATTTTATTTAGATAAACCACTGAAGATTACCGGATATAAGGTTACCACAAATAATAGGCTTGAATTAAATCAAAATACAGCTATAATTCCAAATTTATGGAAAAAATTTAGCAATAGTGATTTATTCAATGATGTGAATTATGGTGTTTATTTTAATTATAAAAATAAACATTTTGATGATTATGATTTGTTAGTTGGTTCCACAAAGTCTTTAAGTGGAGTTTGCAAAGATTGTGATTTGATAGAGATACAAAGTGGTAAATTTTTAGTTTTTGAAACTGATATTAAGCAAATAGCGACCGATGTAAGTAGTCTTTGGATGAAAATTTGGAACTATTTTAAGACATGTGATATAAAACGCTCTTATTTAACCGATTTTGAAAAATATATAGACAATAAAGTAGAAATTTATATTTCCATTTTATAAATTTGTCCTCATAGCTCAGCTGGATAGAGCGCAAAATTCCTAATTTTGAGGCCGTGAGTTCGAATCTCGCTGGGGACACCATTTTATTTTCCAAGACAAAAATTACTAAACATTTCGTCTAAAATTTCATCTCTTTCAAAAGGTTTTGTAAGCGAAGAAATTTCTTTTATGGCATTATTTATCTCGTATGCAAAAAGTTCTAATTCTCCATTTTCTAAAAGTGGTTTTGCATTTTTTAAATTTTCTATAGCTTTGTTTGTTGCTAAAATTTGGCGATTTGAGCTTAACATTATTTCGTCACTTTCTAAAGAATTAAGATAAATTTCTAAATTTTTTAGTATCAAATCCGTATTTTTTGATGAAATTTTTATTGAATCTTTTAAATCATAGTTAAATTTTTCTTGCAAATCACATTTGTTTAAAATATAAAATATTTTTTTATCACTGTTTTCTTTGCAAATTTCTAAAATTTTGTTATCTTGTTTGTCAAATTCTTTAGATATATCAAAAATTGCTAGGATTATATCTGCTTCTTGTGCTGCTTTTATCGAATATTTAATTCCAATTTCTTCTATTTTGTCTGCGTTTTGTCTTATTCCAGCCGTGTCTATTATTTTTACTAAATGTGAGCCGATATTTAAATTTTCTTCAATTGTATCTCTAGTAGTTCCGGCAATATCACTAATAATTGCTCTTTGAAATTTTAAAATTGAGTTTAAAATTGAGCTTTTGCCGACATTTGGTTTTCCTATAATTGCTATTTTAAAACCATCTATCAAGCCTTTTCTATTGTTTGAAATTTCAACTATTGTCGAAAGTTTTATTATATTATCATCCAACAATTGCATAGAAGAAGCAAATATATTTTTAGGCAAATCGTCTTCTGCGTAATCAATCGCTGTTTCCACGAAAGCTAATGTTTTTACAAGTTTTGTTCGCAAATCATTTAAAAAATCGTTTAAATCACCACGTAATATTCTTGATAAAATTTTAGTTGCCATTTGGCTTTTTGATTTTATTAAAACTTGAATTGTTTCTGCTTTGGCTAAATCCATTTTGTCGTTCAAAAATGCTCTTTTGCTAAATTCGCCTGGATTTGCAAGCCTGATATTATTTTGCAAAATTTCATCAAGCAAAATTGTGGCTATATTGCTTCCGCCGTGTATTTGAAATTCAATTACATCTTCACCTGTAAAACTATGTGGAGCTTTAAAATAAATCAAAATTCCTTCATCAATAAATTCCCCTTTATTTGAAAAGAAATTTGTAAATTTTGCTTCTCTTGGTTTTATATTTTTAAGTTTTGTTAGTTTTAAAGCTGTTTGTAAAGATAAATCGCCACTTATTCTGATTATGGCAATTGATCCAACTCCGTAAGCTGTCGCAATTGCCGCTATTGTTTGGCTCATTTTTTGTGAAAATCATTTATGACGATATATTTTCCGTTTCCGCCTTGTTTTATACCGACATATTTATCTGGAAATTTTTTTCTTAATTGTTCAAGAGCAATTTTTATTAAAATTCCATCCAATGGCTTTGTTTGAGATTTTCCGTTTGTTTCAACTTTTGTTATAATATTTTCCAAATAATTTTTTATCATAACTTCTTGATTTTTTAAAAATTGAGCGATTTCTAATCTTATCGAGTAACCATATTTTATATTTATCCAATTGTATAAAAGATAACTTAAAGCTTTGTAGCGATAACCTTCTTTGCCTATTAAAAGCGCGGCATCTTTTCCGTCAAGTTCTATTAAAATTGTTTCTTTGTTGAATTTGCTAACTTCAATTTTATCAATTTCAAAATATGAAGAATTAAAAAGTTTTGTTAAACCTTGTTTAATTTCTTCAAAATTTGGCTCTTTTAAATTTTTATTTTTTTTATCTTCATTTTTTGTTTTTTTGAATGTTTTTTTGTCGCCTTTTACCTTAACTTCTATTATCGCATTTTTTTTAAAAAAGCCTAAAATTCCGTTACTTGGTGCTTGAATTGTTGCTATATTTAATTCTGTGATTGAGCATTTAAACTCATCGGTTGCTTTTTTATAAGCTTCTTCAAAATTTTGTGCTTCAATTATCATTTTTTTCCTCCATAGCTTTTTTAGCCTTTTGTTTTTCAAACATTTTATTTATAAAAATTTGTTGTCCGACTGAACAAAGGTTATTTATAAACCAATACAAAGTAAGACCAGCAGGGAATGTCATAAAGAAAAATGTGAAAATCAAAGGTAACCATTTCATAATTTTTTCTTGCATAGGATCTGTAAAATTTGCTGGAGTAAGTTTTTGTTGCAAAAACATAGTTATACCCATAAGTATAGGCAAAATAAAATATGGATCTTTTACTGCCAAATCTTGTATCCATAAAATCCATTCGGCACCTTTTAATTCTATGGCATTTAGTAAAACTCTATAAACTGCAAAAAATATCGGAATTTGTAAAAGTATCGGCAAACATCCGCCCATCGGATTTGCGTTATTTTTCTTATAAAGTTCCATCATATGAGCTTGCATTTTTTGCGGTTCGCCTTTGTATTTTGTCTGAAGTTCTTTGATTTTTGGCGCTAATTCTTTTAATTTATTCATGCTCATCATTCCGCGATAAGTTAGCGGTAAAAGTATAATTCTAAGTATAATCGTCATCGCTACAATCGCCCAACCCCAGTTTCCAAAAAATCCAAAAAATATTTTTAAAACTATAAAAACTGGTTTAGCAATCCAAGTAAACCAGCCGTATTCGATAACATCTGTCAAAACTGGATTTATGGAAATCAAAGTGTCATAATTTTTTGGCCCTATATAACCAGTTGTTTGAAAATTTCCTTTTGTTTCTATGAAAAACAGGGTATTTGAATTATTATCCGGAGTTGATACCACATTTAAAGACGAATTTTTTGAGAAAAATAGGCTTGTATAATATCTATCACTCGCTGCTACTATATTTGCTTGTGAAAATCTTTCATCATTGTCTAAATCTCCATCTTCTACTATTTTTAATTTTTTATCTTTTAATCTTACTATTCCACCATGCACTGTGTATCCATCTACAACGATATTTGGGCGAAGTCCTGGTGTTATAAAAAACGCTACATCATCACTTACATTTACATCTAATTTATAAGCGCCATTTGGTAAAAATTCTATTTTTTTAGTAACTACTATTTTTCCTAAATTTTGAGTTAATATAACTAAATTTTTATCGTTTTTTATCTCTAATTCATTTAAATTTGAAGTATATGGAGTTTTAAATGCTAAATCATTAAGTTTATTATCGCTAAAGCGAATTTCAAGAGGAAGTGGCGAATTTACGGGATTTATAACTGAAATTTGTTTGCCTTTTTCATCAACATATTGTTTTTCATCCAATATAAATTTTGAAATTCTACCAAATTCGTCAATTTCACCATGAAAAAAGTCACTTTTAAATTTTACTATTGAATTTGTTTTTGGTTCACTAGGTTCGTTTAAATTCAATTTGCTTGTAGATGAAGTTGGTGCTTTATTTGAAATTTCTGTTTTGTGTGTCGCGTTTATATCATTTTTATTGAGTTTTGATAAATAAAAATAATCATACAAGATAAAAAATACAAATGAAAGAAGTGTGGCTAATAAAATTCTGCCTTTTTGGCTATCCATTATTTTTCCTTTTCAAAATTTATAACTTTTATTACAAAATAGCGATTTTTTTTATTTTTAATAAACCAAAATTTTATATTTAGCTTTTTTACAAGAAAAAAACCGCTTTTGGGTGAAAAATTTCGACGAATTATAGGATAATCAAATCCACCCGAAAAATATTGATTACACTTTAAAATTCGTTTAAAAATATAGAAAATTGCAACTAAAACTGGATTAAATTTTAGTTGCCAAATTGCATATTCTGAACAAGTAGGTCGATATCTGCAAGATGCAGGAAACATAGGTGAAACAAATTTTTGATAAGATCTAATTAAAAAATAGAGTAAAACTTTCATATTAAACAATTTAGCTTTTTAAAAGATAAACGCAAAAATGCTTCTACTTCTTGCGTTTTTTTATCATTTATAGAATTTTTGGCTATCAAGACATATGAACCTTTTTTAAGATTATCATTTAAATTTAAAAAAGCTGCTTTCAAAACTCTTCTTGCTCTATTTCTTTTTATTGCTTTTCCTATCTTTTTACTAGCGACCGCACTTAATCTATAATTTTCATCATTTAAAAAATATACAATAGCAACTTCGCAATGCCATTTTCGTGCATTTTTATAGATTAATGAAAAATCTTTACTCTCTTTGATAGAGATAAATTTGCCTAAGCTGCCAATCTTTTTCTACCTTTTGCTCTTCTTGCGTTTATAACTTTTCTACCATTTTTAGTTTTCATTCTTACACGAAAACCATGAGTCCTTTTATAAGGGGTATTGTGTGGTTGATAAGTTCTTTTCATACATTTTTCCTTTTGAATGATTTTATAAAATGAAAGGGGCGATTTTATCCAAAAATTACTTAAAAAGATTTAAATAAGTTTTTTTGGCTATCATTTACGAAAAAAATTGGTAAAGTTATGAAAGATATTTTGAGAAAGCTTTATACATTAAAAATTTTTGGTTTTAGATATATAAGCGAAGATTATTTAAAAATTGCAAGTTTTGACAAATTCGATAGTTTGGACAAATTGAATTATCAAGTTTGCAATTGTAGTCTTTGCGAGCTTTCAAAATATAAAAAAAATTCATTTTGTTTGCAAAAAAAGGCAAAAATTTTAGTTATTTTAGAAAATCCAAGTTTAAGTAGCGACGAAAGTGGAGAAATTTTTACTGCAAATTTGGGAATAAATTTAAAAAATATTTTACAAGAAACAAAAATTTTAGATTTTTGTCAAATTGTTTTTTTGATAAAATGCCCAATTCATACGACAAAATTTTCTTATAAAAATAGTTTAAGAAACTGTCTTCCATATCTTTTTGATGAAATTAGATTAAGCGAGGCGAAATTTATAATAACAATGGGCGAAAATGTTGCAAATGCTATTTTTGGGGATATTGAGCCACTTCAGATTAGCCACGGAACAATTTTTAAAATTAATAATTTTTCTATCATGCCAACTTATGAAATTTCGTTTGTTTTAAAAAATCCAAGCAAAATGGAGGAATTCAAAAAAGATTTAGATAAATTTTTACAAATTTATCTTGAAAAAACTGCTTCCGCTTCCGCTTAAAAAACAATTTCTTGGTATAAAATTGCTGTATAAATCGCAAACTGGTTTATATAAATCATTTAAAAATTGCGGATCGTAATTTTGCAAAATCTCTTTTGTTGAAAGTTTTGTTAATTTTTTTGCCTCATTTTCATCGCTAAAATTACAAATTTCATCAAATTTTTTGTAAATTTTGCTAGTTTCACATTTTAAATTTGGAGTTGTTAGGAAAATTTCACAAATTTCATCGTCAAAACTTTCTACAATTTCGCCAAAACCGCCAATATTTGCTGATTTTTCTTCGCTTGTAAAAAAACTTACATCACTTCCAATTTTTTGCGAAATTTGCATTAATTTATCTTTAGAAAGTCCTAAATTTAAGGCTTCATTGCACATTTTTAAAAATGTTGCGCCATTGCTTGAACCGCCACCAAGTCCAGCGCAAAGTGGAATTTTTTTATTTAAAAAAAGTGAATTTTTTCTAAAAAATTCTTCTAAATTTTCTTTGTAACCTAAATTTTCTAATTCATTCAAAACTTTTTTAAAAATTCCAAAATTTTCTAATTTTACATTTGAATTTAAACAAAATCCATCGAAATTTCCAGGCAAAAATTCTAACTCATCAAAAAGATTTTCAATCAAAATGAAACGAGATATTAAGCTGTGATAGCCATTTTGCAACGATATAATTTTTAAAAAAACATTTATTTTTGCAAAAGATTTCATAAAATTTCCTCTATTTTAAAGTTATTTAATTCGTATTTTATTTCACCATTTTGAAATTTTAAAATTGTGATTAAATTTTGATTTTTTAAAATATAAATTCCATCCGATTTTTCTACAAAATTTGAAATTTGTAATTTTTTTCCAAGATAAATATCGCTAAAATCACCGTTGTAAAAATTTTCTTTTAAATCCAAAAATTCTATTGGATTTAAAAATTTTTCATTTTCAAAAACAAAATTTCCCTCTTTTAATCTTTCAAGATAGCAAAGTGTTGCACAAATTCCAAGTTTTTTTGCAAAAATTTCAGCCCAACTTCTCACATATCCGCCTTCGCTTAATGAAATTTCTATGCTTAAAAATGGATGAGAATAATTTAAAATTTTTGCGTCAAAAACTTGCATTTTTATCTTTCTTAATTCGAAATTTTCACTATTTCTTGCTAATTTATAAGCTCTAATTCCATTAATTTTTTTTGCGCTAAATTTTGGCGGGATAAACTCAATTTCTCCAGTTAAATTTTTGCAAATTTTATCTAACTTTTCTTTTTTAAATTCACTTAAAACTTCGATTTTATCTATGTTTTCATTATCTAAACTATCACAATTTGCTCCAAGCCATACAGTTGCTATATAAATTTTTGGAGATTTTTTTAAAACTCTAAAAAGCCGGGTGTAATTGCCAAATGCAACTATCAAAACTCCGCTTGCAAAAGGATCTAAAGTTCCGCTAAATCCGGCTTTTTTGACGCCAAATTTTCTTTTTAGTTTTGATAAAAAATGGTTACAAACAATCCCGCTTGGTTTTTTTGCTACAAAAATGGCGTTTTTCATATTTTTTCTATAAAATCCGACATAATTTCTTTTACATTTCCGCCAAAACTTATAGTTAATTTTGATTGATTTTTTGCCGGTTGGACGCTTAAAACTTTTCCAATGCCAAAAATTTTATGTTTTACTAAATCAAATTTTTTATAATCTTTTTTCTCTTCAATTACAAGGCTTCCTTTGCAAAGCCCCGTTTCGCTAAGAAATCTTGATTTTGCAAATTCTTCTCTTCTACCTCTGTAAAATCTTGATTTTGCATAACTTAAAGTAAGCGATTTTTTTGCTCTTGTTATTGCCACATAAGCAAGTCTTCTTTCTTCTTCTATATCGTTATCGCTTCCGATTAATGGGAAAAATCCCTCTTCAAGTCCGATTACAAAAACATAATCAAATTCTAATCCTTTGCTCGCATGGATGCTCATCAAATTCAGCGAATTATCGCTTATACTATCTTGATCACTTTGCAAACTAATTTCATTTAAAAAAGTTTCTAAATCAAAATTTTCGTCTTCGTTTGTTTTATCTTTTAAAAGCGCATAAAATTCGTCGATATTTGCTATTTTGTCATTTCCATCTTGCAAATTTTCATAATAACCTTTTAAGTTTATTAATTTCTCGAATTTATCCAACATTTCGATTAAATTATCGCTATTTTTTATGTTATTTATATCTTCGCAAAATTTTTTTATAGCTTTTTGAGAATTTTGACTTAAAGCGCTTATTTCTTCAGTCAAAAGCGCTTCAAAAAGAGATATATTTTTATTTAAGGCGATTTGTTCGATTATCGAAAACATTTTATTTCCAATCCCTCTTTTTGGGCGATTTATAATGCGAAGTAAAGAAAAATCATCATTTGGATTTAAAATAATTCTTAAATATGCAATTATGTCTTTTATCTCTGCTCTTTCATAAAATTTCGTTCCGGCTACTATTTTATAAGAAATTTCTGCCTTATTTAAGCCATCTTCAAGCGATCTTGAAAGTGCATTTACTCTGTAAAGTATGGCGATATCTTTTGGTTCAACTCCATTTTTTATAAGCGCTAAAACTTTTTTTGCGATTTCAAAACTCTCATTTTGTTCATTTTCGTTATCTAAAAATTCTATATCTTTTCCATTTTCTATTGTACTAATTAAATTTTTTCCTAATCTATTTTTGTTATGACTTATAAGTTCGTTTGCCGCTTGTAAAATTTGATTTGTCGAGCGATAATTTTTTTCCAATCTTATAACTTTTGTATCTTTAAACTCATCTTGAAAATTTAATATATTTTCTATCTTTGCGCCACGCCATCCATAAATGCTTTGATCGTCGTCGCCAACTACGCATAAATTATCATGACAAAGGCATAATTTTTGTAAAATTTTGTATTGTAAATTATTTGTGTCTTGATATTCATCAACCATAATGTATTTATATTTGTTTGAAATTTGTGTAGCAATTTCTATATTTTCATCTAAAATTTTGTAACAAAGCACCAATAAATCGTCAAAATCAACTAAATTTTTTTCTAAAAGATAATTTTCATATTTTTCATAAATTTCGCAAATTTTTTTTTGAAAATTATAAATTTCTTGTTTTATATACATAAGTTCTGTCGATATATTTTCTTTTGCCTCTTTTGGAGATAAAAGCGAGTTTTTGTATTTTGAAATTTCGCTATTTAAAACAGGAATTTTTAAACTATCATCATCGCCAATAATTTGTTTTAAAATTCTTTTTTTATCGTCTATATCAATTATAGAAAATATATTTTTTCTATTTAATTTATTTATATGAAATTTTAAAAATAAAAGTCCAAATTTGTGAAAAGTGCATAAAAGTGGATTGAAATTTTTTGTTTTAATTAAACTTAAAGCTCTTTGTCTCATCTCATTTGCAGCTTTATTTGTAAAAGTTAAAGTTAAAGTATTTTGTGGCGGAATTTTGTAATTATCTATCAAATATGCAAGTCTAGAAACTATCGTTTTTGTTTTTCCGCTTCCAGCTCCTGCTAAAATCAGCATGGGTCCGTTTTTATGTTTGACTGCTTGAAGTTGCATTTCGTTTAAATTTTCTAAGTAATTTTTCATTATTTTCTCTTCGGTTAAATTTAAAAAAATTTTGATTTTAACTAAAAACAAATTTTTATTTAATAAATTTATTTAAATTCGATTATAATACGAACTTTAGGGGTATTTTATGAGAAATTTAATTTTAGGCATCGAAAGTAGTTGCGATGATACAAGTTTTGCTTTAATGGACGCTAAAAACTACGATTTGGTATTTTTTGAAAAATTTTCACAAGAAAAAATTCATAGCGAATTTGGCGGCGTTGTTCCAGAAATCGCTGCTAGACTTCACACAAAAGTTTTACCAGATTTTGTAGAAAAAATTTCACCTTTTTTTGATGATATAAAAGCCGTAGCCGTAAGTAATGAGCCAGGACTTAGCGTGAGTTTGATAAGCGGTGTAAGCACAGCAAAAGCTTTAAGTATAAGTTTAAAAATTCCTTTAATTAGCGTAAATCATTTAGTCGGGCATATTTATTCTTTATTTTTAGATTGTGATTTTAAAAAGCCTCTTGGAATTTTGTTGGTAAGTGGCGGACATACTTTAGTTTTAGATATTGATAAAAATGTCGAAATTTTAGCAAGAACAAGCGATGATAGCTTTGGTGAAAGTTTTGATAAAGTGGCAAAAATGCTTGGTTTTGGATATCCAGGCGGTGTTATTATAGAAAATTTAGCAAAAAAAGGCGAGGCAAAATTTGATTTTACAATTCCGCTTTTGCATGATAAAAGATTGGAATTTAGTTTTTCTGGTTTAAAAAATCAAGTAAGACTTAAAATAGAAAATTTAGGTCAAAATTTACAAGAAAAAGAGATTTGCGGTATCGCTGCGAGTTTTCAAAAAACTGCTATTGATCATATTTTAAATAAACTTGAAAAAATTTGTCAATCAAAAAAATGGCGCAGTTTTGGCGTCGTTGGCGGAGCAAGTGCAAATTTATGTTTAAGGCAAAATTTGCAAAATTTAGCACAAAAATTTGATTTTGATTTAAAATTTGCACCTTTGAAATTTTGCAGCGATAATGCTGCGATGATTGCAAGAGTAGGGGTTGAAAAATTTCGAAAAAATGATTTTATAGATTACAAAAATTTAGAAATTCATCCAAAATTTAACGAATTAAAGGTCTAAAATTTAGACCTTTTTTGTAAAAGTAAGGATAAAACAAGCAAGTAAAATTAAAGTTGCCATAAGCATCAAAAATATAACTAAATTTGTAAAAATTCCAAAATATATAGTTGGCCAAAAATTACTTAAAATCATAACGCCAAAACCCATAAAAATTGCAAAAGATGTAAAATACATCGCATATCCGATACTTGCGTGAGAGGCTTGAATTGCCGAAATTTTATCTTTTGTGCGAAGTTCAATTTTATAGCGATAAATGTAATGGATTATATTATCCACGCCGATTCCTATGCTAATTGAGGCTATAGTTATACTCATAATGTCAAGTGGAATGTCTAAAAATCCCATAATCCCAAAAACTACAATCAAAGGGGCGATGTTTGTCATAATGGCGATTATCGCGTATTTTAAACTTTTGAAAATATAAATAAAAGTTAAAAATAAAGCTAAAATCACAAGTGAAAATGATGAAATTTGCGAACTTATAAGACTTTGAAGGACGTTATTATAAAGGCTCATAATTCCGCTTACTTCTACTTTTACATCATCGTTTTTTAAAATTTCATTTAGATTTTTTTCTAAATCAAGCAAAAACTGATTTCTGCGCAAATTTTTATCGCTATCTTGAATGCGAACAACAAAATGAATTTCCCTATTTTCCGCGTTTATGTATGGGTTTATCACGATATCTTTATAGTTTTGTGGCAAATTTGAAAAAAGCACGCTTAAAGCAAAATCATCCAACTCTTTTTGATCGTTTAAAATTTTCCCGATTTTTAAAAATGTATCGATTCCTGTGACGTTTCCGACAAATTTTTGTGATCTTAAGAAATCGCCGACTTTATAAGCTATGCGGACTTTTTGAGAATTTAGCCAATATTTTTTATCATTTTCTTCTTCTAAAAATTCCGCTTCAAATTCGTCCAAATTTTCTAAATTTTGTTTTGCATTTTGTGGAAATTTTATAATTACATCAAAAGGAATTGTCCCGCCTAATTTTTTATCGATTATTACCATTCCTTTATAAATTTCGGTTTTTTCTTTGAAATATCCTATAAAACTGTTTTCGATTTTTAAATAATTCATCCCAAAAAGTCCAAAAATCATCAAAAAAGCTGTTACAAAATAAATTTTATTTGTGTGATTTATGGCAAAATTTGCACAAATTTGAGTAAATCTAAAGCTATTTTCAAAATTTCTTCTTGGTTCAATCTTTTTTAACAAACTCATAACGTTTGCAAAAATTACAAATGCAACTATAAGCGAGAAAGATATCGCTACACTCATCATAATTCCTAGCATAACAACTGGCAAAATATCGCAAGTAGTAAGTGATAAAAAGCCGATTACAGTTGTAAAAATAGCATAATAGCAAGGATTTATTCTATCTTTTAGCGTTGCGTAAATGATTTGCTTTTGATTCCAAGATTTTCGCAAACTTACTCGTTCTCTATATCCAACGATAAGATGTATCACTACAGACATCGTTATTATAAGTTGCAAAGCTATGAAATTTGAGCTAACAACTGTGATTTCAAATCCTAAAAATCCAAAAATTCCAGTTGCAAAAATCACGCTTACAAAACAAATCAAAGCCGGCAAAACTACAAAACGAAATTGTCTAAAAAATAGCCATAAACAAAGCAATAAAAGCACCAAAGTAGCCACACCATAAGTAGCAAGATCGTTTTTTACGAAATTTACCATGTCGTCGCTAATCATATTTAATCCGCCTAAAAATAACTCATTTTGCGAGTTATATTTGTTTAAAATTTCTCTGATTTTTAAAATTTGATTATGCTCTTTTTCTCTTATGCTATCGCGATAAATTTTTAGATTTTCTTCGGCGATTTTTAACTCTTTTGAATTGTTAAGTTTAGCTAATTCGTTACGTTTTGTTAAAAGTTTGTTGTATTTTAAATCTGGTTTTAGATTTATCAAAATCGAAGTTGTATCTAAATTTTTGCTTACTAGATTTTCTTTATATAAAGGCGAATTTTTAAACTCATCTCTTGCTTTTTTCAAATCTACGTTTTTGCTTAAAATCGTTGGAAATTCAATCTTATATAAATCAAATTTTTTATTTTCAAAAAGTGGAACGTTTGTGATATTCGTAACATTTTTAACAAAATCTAATTTTTCAAACTCTTTTTGCAAATTTTGTATCAAAGATAAAGAATTTTTGTCTAAAATATCTGCACTTTTTGGTGAAAAAGCTACAACTAAAAAATTTGGAGTTTTGTAAATTTGCGCATTTTTTCGCCAAATTTCAAGCCCTTTATCATTTTTTAGCATCAACGATTCTGTTGAAGCATCAATTGCTAATTTTTGTGAATAAAAAGCTAAAAATATCGTAAAAATAGCGATTATAAAAAGTGAGATTTTTGGAAAAATTACCAAAAATCTAAAAATTCTACTTATCATCAGGAAGTTTTGTTTCTTGCAATTTTTTGATCAATTCGTCAAATGTGCCATTTTCTAAAATATCACCAAATTGTGATCTGTAAGCTTGAACTATGCTAACTCCTAAAACATCGACATCGTAGATTAACCAATTATCTTGTTTTGGATAAAATTTAAAAATTATCGGATAAGATTTTCCTTTGCTTAAAATTTCTGTTTTTAAATTTGCTCTGTTTTGTTTTGGAAATTCTAGATCTAAAATTTTGATAGTTTGATCTGTATATCCTTTAAGCTTATTTGTAAATGAAATTTTAAGTTGTTTTTCGTAAGCTTTGTCAAATTTCGCTTTTTCATCGTCTTTTAGTGTTTTATAGCGTTTAGAAAGCGAAATTTTTGCCATTTGTTTATAATCAAAAATATCATCAAAAATTTCAAATAATTTTTGTGGTTTTTGTGAATCTGTGATTGCTTTATTTTGTATGATTTGTACAGCTTGATTTAAATTTTGACTCATAACAGATTTGATTTCATCTTTATTTAAACCAAAGCATAAGCTAAAAAAAGCAAACAATATAAAAATTTTTTTCATTTTTTATTCCTTTATTAAAAATTCTCTTCTTTGTTCGTAAGCATCGCGAATTAACGAATATAAATCTACACTATCTCTTGTAAAATTCACATAAGAATCTGGATCGAGCGAAAGTTCGTTTAATTTATCGTATAAATTTAAAGTTGTTGGCAAATACCAAGGATTGTTTATATAATTTATCGGTTGTGCGTAATAATCTCCAACTAATCCAAAACTATCTCTTAAATTTGATTGCCCAAGAAATGGATAAACGATCGGCGCTCCGCTTTTTATCCCCCAAAACCCAAGAGTTTGCCCAAAATCTTCATCATATTTTTTTATATTCATAGCAGTTGCGATATCGAAAAATCCAGCAAATCCTATTGTTGAATTTATTAAAAATCTGCCAACTTCACTAGAAGCTTGCGCAAATTTTCCTTGCAAAACGTTGTTTATAAAACGCATTGGAAATTTTATGTTATAAAACGCATTATAAATTCCTTCTTGCGCGATATTTGGCATGACAAAATCATATCCTTTTGTGAAATTTGTAAAAATTTTTGCATATATAAAATCGTTAAAATTTGTCATGATTTTGTTGTATTTTATAAATGGATCTGAAATTTCTGTTTTTTTATATTCATCTTCAAAATCGTCAAATTCAGCACAAAATGCGATATTTAAAATAAAAAATATTAAAATAATTTTTTTCAAAATTTAGCCTTTATTTTGCAAAATAGTTTCCATCAAAACTATCAAGCGAATAATTTCTTTCATCGCCGATAGCTTTTTTAAGTTCGCAAATACTTAAAAATTCCAAACTATCAGCACCGATATATTTACAAATTTCATCAGTTTTCATATTTGCAGAGATTAATTCTGTAAAACTTGGTGTGTCTATGCCATATTTACAAGGAAATTTTATCTGCGGACTTGAAATTCTCATGTGAATTTCTTTTACTCCTGCTTTTCGTAAAAGTTCAACTATTTTTTTGCTAGTTGTGCCTCTTACAATTGAATCATCTACAACTACGACTTTTTTGTCTTCTAAAATTTTATGCATTGGGTTTAATTTTAATTTGACTTTTAAATTTCTCATTTCTTGTGTCGGTTCGATAAAAGTTCGCCCGACATAATGATTTCTTGTAATTAGCATCTCAAAAGGAATTTTGCTTTCTTGCGAATAACCAAGCGCTGCAGGGACACCGCTATCTGGCACAGGAATTACAAAATCTGCATTTACTTTGCTTTTTTGAGCTAAAATTTTGCCCAAATTTTTACGCACTTCATAAACGCTTTTTCCTTCTATAACGCTATCTGGCCTTGCAAAATATATATATTCAAACGCGCAAATTCTAGGATCTACTTTGTCAAAAAGTTTAATTGATTTAAACTCATTTTTTCTATCTTCGAAAATAAGCATTTCGCCAGGTTTTACATCGCGGATAAATTTTGCTCCAACTAAATCAAAAGCGCAAGTTTCGCTCGCTATCATATAACCGCCGTCTTCTAATCTAGCAAGACTTAACGGACGAATTCCATAAGGATCTCGAATGACAAAAATTTTGTTTATGCTTAAAATCAATAAACAATAAGCCCCGACGCATTTTTTTACAGCTTCTATAATTCTATCTTGCAAATGCTCTTGTTTGCTTCTTGAAATTAAATGTAAAATATTTTCTGTGTCCATGTTTGATTGAAAAATCGCGCCTTCTTCAATCAATTTTTTGCGAATTTCATTTTTATTTACTAAATTTCCATTATGAGCGATTGAAATTTCACCTAAATTATACTTTGCCATAACTGGCTGAGAATCTTGCAAACTATCGCTTCCAGCGGTTGAATAACGATTGTGTCCGATTGCAATATATCCTTTTAAAGATTGGATTTTTTGATTTAAAAAAACTTCGCTTACAAGTCCAGTGCCTTTTATAGTTTTTATATGATGATTGTCGCTTACACTAATTCCGCTTGCTTCTTGCCCTCGATGTTGAGTTGCAAAAAGCCCGTAATAAGCTATTTTAGCTGCATTCTTTGAATTTATAACTCCAATAACAGAACACATTTAAAATCCCAAACAATCATTTATATTATATCGCCCATTTTTTTTATCGCTTAAAAAAAATGCTGCTTTTATTGCTCCATTTGCAAATGTAGCTCTTGAAGTTGCTGTGTGATTCAACTCGATAAATTCGCCGTCATTATAAAAGCCAACTCTATGGCTACCGACTATATCTCCGCCTCTTAAACTCATCACGGCGATTTCATCTTTTTTTCTTTCGCCAATCAATCCTTCTCGTCCGCAAATCATAACATCTTTTAAATTTAAATTCCTCGCATTTGCTGCACTTTTTGCTAAACTCAAAGCCGTTCCGCTTGGTGCATCTTTTTTAGATTTGTGATGCATTTCTACTATTTCGCAATCAAAATCTCTTAAACTTTTTGCTGAAATTTCTACTAATTTATTTAAAATTGCAATTCCAAGACTCATGTTGCTCGATTGTAAAATTGCCATTTTTTTGGCACATTCGTTTATCAATTTTTCTCCATCTTCGCCAAGAGCAGTTGTACCGATAACTAAATTTTTGGGATTATTTTTAGCAAATTCTAAAAGTTTCAAAGTAGCATTTTTTATCGTAAAATCTATAACTACATCACAGTTTTGAAAAAGCGTTTTTAAATCGTCTGTTACGATTATGCCGTTTGTGTCGAAATCTAGCGGTTCAATCGTAAAAAGCACGTTTGCTTTTATGTTTTTATAATCTTTTAAACAATTAAAAATCATCTTTCCCATTTTTCCAGAAGAGCCATAAATTCCAATATTTATCATAATAATCCCCTTGATTTTTAAAAATAAAAACAGCGATTTTAGCAAACTAAGATTAATAATTTATTTTGTATTTAAAAAATACAAGTAAAATGTAATTTAAAATGTACTTTGAAAGGAATTTTGCAAAATGAAGAAAGTTGCTTT
>CAMUNZ010000005.1 GCA_947090385.1 uncultured Campylobacter sp.
ATAAAAGAAGTGCGAAAAGATGGCGACGAGGCACTAAAAAGACAAATTGAAAAGTTTGATAAATGGATTGTAAAAGATGATCTTTTAATTTCACAAAGCAAGATGCAAAAAGCGTATGAAAATATAAACTTTGATTTAAAAAAAGTTTTACAAATTGCTTTTGATCGCATAAAATTTTATCACGAAAAACAGCTTGAAAAATCTTGGTTTTTTTGTGAAGAAAATGGCACTATTTTAGGGCAAAAAATAGAACCAGTAAATAGGGCAGGTCTTTATATCCCAGGAGGAAAAGCGGCTTATCCTAGCTCACTTTTGATGAATGCAGTTCCAGCCATAGTTGCCGGAGTAAAAGAAATTTGTGTTTGTACTCCTGCTATCAAAGGCGATTTAAACGAGCTTTTGCTTGCTACTTTGCATATTTTAGGCATTAAAGAAGCTTATAAAGTTGGCGGTGCAAGTGCGATTGCAGCCATGGCATATGGCACAAAAACTATAAAAAAAGTCGATGTTATAACGGGTCCTGGAAATATTTTTGTAGCAACTGCTAAAAAAATGGTTTTTGGCGATGTAAATATCGACATGATAGCAGGACCAAGCGAAATCGGGATAATCGCCGATAATTTCGCAAATCCTCGTCATATCGCTATAGATTTGCTTTCGCAAGCCGAACACGATGAAATTGCAAGTAGTTTTTTGATTACGACGGATGAAGATTTTGCAAATCGTGTAAAAAATGAGATTAATGAAATTTTACCGACGCTTTTAAGATTTGATATCGCTAAAAAAAGCATACAAAATCGCTGTTGCATTATAATTTCGCGAAATTTAAATGAAGCGATAGATTTGATGAATGATTTAGCCGTCGAGCATTTAGAGCTTGCGATAAATAATGCTTTTGAGTTTTTACCGAAGATAAAAAACGCCGGTGCGATATTTTTAGGCATAAATACGCCTGAAGCCATGGGAGATTATCTGGCTGGTCCAAATCACACTTTACCAACTGGTGGAAGCGCGAAATTTTTCTCGCCTTTATCTGTAAATAATTTTATAAAAAAATCGTCGATTATATCCATAAGCGATAACGCCATAAATGAACTTGGAAAATTTTGTATGGATTTAGCTGATGCAGAAGGTTTAGGAGCGCATAAACTTTCGGTTGAAAATAGGATAAGAAATAATGGAAATTTTGCTTGAAAATGTAAAAATAGAAAATTCTTGGAAAAATGTTTTAAAAGATGAGTTTTTAAATCCATATTTTTTGGAGATTAAGCGAAATTTGTTAAATGCTAAACGAAATTTTGTAGTTTATCCGCCTTCGAATTTGATTTTTAATGCTTTTAATTTAACGCCTTTTGATAATGTTAAAGTCGTGATTTTGGGGCAAGATCCTTATCACGGCGAAAATCAAGCCATGGGGCTTAGCTTTTCTGTGCCAAAAGGAGTTAAAATTCCGCCAAGTTTGCAAAATATTTTTAAAGAGATAAAAGACGATTTAGGAATTATCGAGCCATTAAATGGGGATTTGACGTATTGGGCAAATCAGGGCGTTTTGCTTTTAAATTCGAGTTTAAGCGTAAATGCACATCAGCCAAATTCGCATTTTAATTTTGGTTGGCAAATTTTTACTGATGCTGTTATAAAAAAACTTAGCGATAAAGGCGATATTATATTTTTGCTTTGGGGAAATTATGCAAAAGCAAAGATGAATTTAATAGACTTAAAAAGAAATTTTGTCCTAACGGCTTCTCATCCAAGCCCATTTTCTGTAAGTGGATTTTTGGGCTGCAAACATTTTTCAAAAACAAATGAAATTTTAAAAAATTTAGGTTTAGAAATCATAGATTGGGATTTAAATAATTACTCTAAATAAATCCCTTGTTTTGTAGGTGTTTTTAAAATTTCTTCATCTTCTTTTTTATCATTTAGCGAATTTTCACCCTTTAAAAATTTTATAATCTCTTTTAAATCGGCGTTTGATATTTTTCTTGCTTCTACGCTCATTATCATCTTTCCACTTCCGCCAAAATTTCCACTTCTGTAAGCTTTTACTCTATCTTGTATATTTAAGGCTGAAAGTTTTATAAGCGGTGAAGTTTTGCTAAATGCTACTTTTTCGCCATTTTTTCCGTGGCAGCTGCTACATTTTTTTATGTAAATTTCTTGTCCGTTAGAGAACAAAAATGATAAAAAGATAAAAAAAGTAAAAAGATATTTCAAGAAATTTCCTTAAAAGTTTTTGATTTTTATAAAAATTTAAAGAATTTGCATAAAAATCAAAAAAGCGGAAGCTTTCGCTTCCGTCAAAGTCTTAGAATGAGTATTTAGCTTCTAGTCTAAATTCGTTATTTTTAGTTTTTTCTCCATCTTCTTTCAATTCAGCCATTGAATAGTAAGAAGAGAAAGTTAGACTATCATCATATTTATATTTAACTCTTGGAACGATTTCTTTAACTTTTAAGCTTTTATCTTCAAATTTGCCTTGTGCATAATCTACACCGATTCTTACAAGACCGTTGATTGTATATCCAGCTACTCCGTATATATAAGCGTTGTCGCCTGTATATAGCGAATAATTGTCACCAATTTGCTCACCAGCTGCTAGCAACTGACCTTTATCTTCAAATGATGCAAGAGAATTTTTACCTTTATCTGTTGAATAATTTACATAACCAACAGCAGCGTCAAAGCCATAAAGCTCTGTGTTTAACTCTGTAGCCCAGAATAATCCATCATCAACTGTGCCTTTGAAAAATTTGTTATCAAATTTAGTAAAAGATGCTTGACCTACAAAGCCAAATTTTACATCGTCATTTACAGCAAAATCAAGATTAAATTGACCGCCTAAAAGATCTGTTACATCTTCAAGTTTTGCGTACCATAGTTGGAAAGATACAGGATCAAATGAACCCATAGCAGCTACACCATATAAATCGTGATCCATTACATGTTTTTTATCTTTTGGATTAACAAGTTTTTTTGTACCTATATCACCATCAGCTTCTAATGAATCCATCCACAAAGCAGCAAGTGTAAGACCTGGGATATCTGAGTTAAGTACTTTTAAACCTGTTCCTAGCATATCATCAGTCCAGAAAGCTCCTACAGCTTGTCGTCCAGCTAAAACTGTAGTGTTACCTACTGAGTAGCCTAGATAGAAGTTATCGATAGCTAAATTTGCAGCACCTTTATCAACTCTTGTTTCTGTGTTGCCATCTTTATTATTTGCTATATCGTTTGCACTGTAATCAAGACCTAAAACTGCAAAGAAGTTGTCGTCGATTGTAATTTTTGAATCCAAAACAGCTCTAAAATTATATTTTGTATCAGCAGTTTCACCATCTTTTTGATGATCGTTTGTATATCTAACTCTTAAAAAACCATTTATATCTACATTTTTGATGGCTTCATCAAGTGGTTTTGCAGAAGCAACAGAGCTAAGAGCACCAGCCGCAATAAGAGCAGCTAAACTTAATTTTACTAATTTCATAGTAAGACTCCTTTAAAAAATTGTGGATGCCATTCTAACGAAAAAAATATTTTTGTAAGCTTAAGCGTGTATAAAAAATAAAAAATTTCCCAGTAGGTTTGAAATACTGAGAAATTTTAATGTTTAAAAGGAGTTTTACAAATTTAAAAAAATGTTGATGAAATTATAGTTTTTTTAGGTTAATCATTGGTTAAGATTGTGATATTTAAATAAAATTTGATAATGCGTATTAAAATGCGAAAAAATTTTTTAAAAGTAAAGTGTGAAAATGGAATTTTGGCTTAGAAGTTTTATAGGTATTTGTGTTGGGCATTTTTTTGTTAGATCTTTTATTTTTGCCCCATTTTGGGTTTTAAATGATGCTGTCTTTAATCTTTTGTTTATATTTTTGTCGATTTTGTGGCTTATTTTTGCTTATGTTTGTGATATAAAATTTGTAGTTTTAGCTGGAGTTTTAGGAATTTGCGCGGTTATTTTGGGAGTTTTATTATGAGAAATTTAATAAAATTTCACAAAATTTTTGGGCTTTTTGTGGCTTATATAGGATTTTTTTTCTTTTTTAGCGGGGCTTTGGGATATTATAAAGATGAAATTTCTACTTTTATGCAACCAAAAATTTATAAACTAGATTACAAAAATAGTGATTATATAAAAATCGCTTTTGAGTTTTTGCAAAAAAATCATCCAAATGATGCAAGATGGATTATTTATCCGCCAAATTTTATAAATCCTTATATAAAGGTTATTTCTCAAAAAGAGATTACAAATGAAAAGATAAAAAAATTAAAATTTGTCGCTTTAAATCCGCAAAATGGCGAAATTATAGATTTAGATAAAAATTTTGGTGGAAAATTTTTAGCCGAACTTCATTTTAAACTTTGGTATTTGTCAAAAAATTTATCTGGCAAAATTGTCGCGTATTTTGGAATTTTCATGCTTTTCGTGATAATTATTGGAATTTTGATACATAATAGAATTTTTAAAGATTTTTTTAAATTAAAAAATAAAACTTTTTGGTTTGATATGCATATTTTAATGGGCGTAAGCGGATTTATTATATTTGTTTTACTTATTTTTTCTGGGCTTTACATAGCGCAAAAAGATATTTTAAAAGGTAAAGTTGATTCAAAAATAAAAACTTTTCATAGCATAAACACAGATTTTATCCCACAAATTTCTGATGTAAAAGAGATAATTGCAAAAAATTCTAAAGATAGAGAAATTTTAAGCGTTGAGATTAAAAAAACAGATTTAACTATAAATTTTAATAACAAAAATCCGTTTGAAAGCGCCGGAAAAGGAAATTATGTCTATGAAATTTATGATTTTAATGGAAGTATGATAAAAAAATCAAAACCGCAAAAAATGGATTATTCTAAATATGTTGTGAATTTCATGAAAATTTATCATAAAAAAATTTTTGGTGGTGAAGCTGTGAAATTTATGTTTTTTATATTTGGAATTTTTGGGGCTTTGATGTGTTTTAGCGGAGTTTATTTATGGTACAAAAAAAATCATTCAAATTTAGTTAAAAATATTGCAAAAACTGCAAATATTTCAATTTTTATTGGACTTTTTAGCGGACTTGGATTTTATCTTTTGTCAAATCAATTATCTTTCAAAAATGAAACGGATATGTTTTTTGCGGGAATTTTGCTTATGTTTTTGATATCGTTTTTAAAAAATGGTTATAAAATCGCTTCGATTTTTACTTCTGTTTTATTTATGATTTTGTTTATTTTGGTGGCTTTAAAAGGTGGATTTGAAAATTTTGCTGTTTTAGAAATCGAAATTTTTATTTTGATTGTGGCTTTTGGTTTTGGAATTTTTGCATTAAAAAGAGTTGAGAAATGATTTGCTCTATTTTTGGAATTTTATCTGTTGTATTTTTTTATATTTCGCAAAAAGATAGAAATTTTCTATCTTTTTGCATTTTGTTTTTGCTTGTTGCTTTTTATTTTATATTTTTTGGCGATGAAAAAATTTTTAGTTTAGTTTGGTTCGCTTTTTCTGCCGGATTAACTCAAATTTTTATAACTTTTTTGAAATTTAAAAATTTTTTAAAGTAGAAAAATTTGTTTTACATAGGTTCTGGCATGTGAATTTCAGGCTCTTCATTTGTGTATATTTGTGGTGAATTTTCTGTAAATTTTGTAAATTTTTTTAAATATTTTACTTTTACCGTTCCAAGTTCGCCATTTCTATTTTTGCCAACTATAATTTCAGCTTCATCGTCGATTTTATTTTTTTGTGCTTCAAAATCTGCTGGATTGTAAGTATTGTTTTGTTTTGCTTGTTCTTCTTTTTCTTTTATCTCTTGTTCTAAATAAACTGCGCTTCTATAAACAAAAAGTATCAAATCGGCGTCTTGTTCTATCGCGCCACTTTCTCTTAAATCGCTTAAAAGCGGTCTTTTGTTTGTTCTATTTTCAAGGCTTCTATTAAGTTGCGCCAATGCGATTATAGGGATTGAAATTTCTCTTGCTAAAAGTTTCAATCCTCTAGAAATTTCTGCTATTTGTAAATGCCTTTCGCTAAAATTGCTAGTACTTGTCATAAGCCCGATATAATCAATCACACAAAGTTCGATATCGTGATTTGCTGTTTTTAATTTTCTAAGATAAGTTTTTATTTGATTTATATTTATATATCCGCCGTCATAAACAAAAAGCTTCATTTGTGCAAAATCATTACAAGCGTCGCTAAAACGCTCCATGTCGTTATCATCCATTTTGCCTGTCATTATATTTGAAAGTGGGATTAAAGTTTTTAAACTAACCATTCGCATCAAAATTTGATCTCCTGGCATTTCAAGACTAAAAAATACAACTCCTTTTCCTTGTTCTAGATTTTTTAAAATTATATTTAAAGCAAGTGCGGTTTTTCCCATGCCAGGCCTTGCTGCGATTATTATCAAATCTCCTTGTTTAAAACCTTTTGTGTATTCGTTTAAATATCTAAATCCAGTATCAAGTCCGATTATATCTTGTTCATCTTTTTCTTTTTGTTTTTTAATCTCTTGCGTCATTTCGATTATAATCTGTCTTATATCTTTCATAACGCCATTTTTTCCGTTATCAACCAAAGAGTATAATTTTTGAGATATTTCATCTATTATATTTTTAGCGCTATTATCTTCACTAACTTTTCCTTGCACATCTTGAGCGATTTTTATAAGAGATCTTTTGATCGATTTTTCTTTTAACTCGTCTGCATATTTTGTGATATCTATAATTGGGCTAATCGCTAAAATATCACTAAAAATTTGCTCGTCGTATTTATTTCCTAATCTTTTTGCTACAAATACTTTATCGACAGGTTCGTCGCGATTTAAGCATTCGAGCATTGCGCTATAAATATCTTGATTATGTTTATAATAAAAATCGCTTGGATTTATAATCGTGCAAATTTCATCAATTGCTTCTTGGTTGTATAAAATCGAGCTTAATATGGATTGTTCTAAATCTAAATCATAAAACATTATTTCATTCATCGTTTGCTTCTTTCTCTACAACTTTTAAAAATTCTGTTACTAAATTTTCTTCGCTGAAATTTCCTACAATTTCACCTTTTTTTATAACCAATCCGCCATTTTTACCAAAAGCTATCGCGACATCGGCTCCTTTTGCTTCACCTAAAGCATTTACAGCGCACCCCATTACAGAAATTGTCAAAGGTTTTTTTATATGAGAAGTTTTTTCTTCTACTACTTTTATAGCGCTCATCAAATCGCTTTGAAGTCGTCCGCAAGTAGGACAAGAAATGATATTTATTCCGCTTTTTTGTCTTCCGCTATCTTGCAAAATTGCCCTTGCAACTTGAATTTCGCTTTCAAGTTCGCCAGTTATGCTAACTCTCATTGTATCACCTATGCCATCCATTAAAAGTCCGCCAAGAGCGATTGCTGATTTTATTGTAGCGTGAAATTTTGTTCCAGCTTCTGTAACGCCTAAATGAAAGGGATAATCACAAAGTGGGCGAAGTTTTCTGTAAGATTTTGATGTAATTTGGACATTTGAGCTTTTTAACGATATCGCTATATCGGTAAAATCAAAATCTTCTAAAAGTTTATAATTATAAATCGCGCTCTGTATAATTCCCTCGACACTTACGCCATATTTTTCGTCAAATTGTTTTTCTAAACTTCCGCCATTTACGCCGATTCTGATAGGAATTTTTCTTTGTTTGCATAGATTTACTATCATTTTTATCCTGTCTTTTCCGCCTATATTTCCAGGATTTATGCGAATTGCATCTACAAATTCGCCCACAATTAAAGCAAGTCTATAATTAAAATGTATATCTGCCACGATCGGTAAAGGGCTTTTTTCTTTTATTTGTTTTAAAGCGTTTGCGTCTTCTTTATCCAAAACCGCACATCTTACGATATCGCAACCAGAAAAATAAAGTCTGTTTATTTGCTCAAGAGTGCCGTTTATATCTTTTGTTTTGCTAAAAGTCATTGATTGTACTGAAATTTTATTTTCGCCACCAACGCCGACATTTCCTACAAAAATTTCTCGTGTTTTATATCTTTGCATAAAAATTCCTAAAATTTTAAAAAATTTGTTATTTTAACTAAATAAAATAAAAGTAAAATTTTATTACAATTTTATAAAATTTTTAAAAAAAGGATAAAAAGTGGACGAAAATAAAAATGTTTTTATAAATCGCGAACTTTCGTGGCTTAGATTTAATAGCAGAGTTTTAACGCAAGCGCAAAAAAATATTCCTTTGCTTGAAAGACTTAAATTTTTAGCAATTTATTGCACAAATTTAGATGAATTTTATATGATAAGAGTTGCCGGTCTTAAACAACTTTTTGCGGCCGGCGTTGTTGTAAGTGGAAGTGATGAAATGACGCCACTTGATCAATTAAGAGCTATTAGAAATTATTTAAAACAAGAGCAGCAAACATTAGAAAATACATATTTTCAAATAAAAGCTGAGCTTGAAAAAGAGAATTTTTTTATAAAAAATTACGATGAGTTGAGTGAGGATTTACAAAAAACAGCAGATGATTATTTTCGCACAAATATATGGCCGATCATCGTGCCAATCGCAGTTGATAGCACGCATCCTTTTCCGCATTTAAATAATTTAAGCTTTTCTTTGGCGGTTAAACTTTGTGATAAAACAGTGCCAGAAATTATAAAATTTGGAATGATAAGAATTTCAAGGGTTTTACCAAGATTTGTAGAACTTAGTGATAATTGCTATTGTCCTATTGAAAGTTTAGTAAAAGAGCATGTAGAAGAAATTTTTCCAGGATATAAGCTTTTAAGTTCGGCTGCTTTTAGAGTTACAAGAAATGCTGATATCGTAATCGAAGAAGAAGAAGCCGATGATTTTATGATGATTTTAGAACAAGGATTAAAACTTCGCCGAAAAGGTGCTTTTGTAAGAATGCAAATAGAAAAAAACGCCGATCCAGAATTGCTAGAATTTATAAATCAACATATGAATATTTTTTATAAAGATATTTATGAATATGAAGCGCCGTTTAAACTTGACGGTCTTTGGAACTTGGTGTTTAATAAAGAATTTTCTCATTTGGCTTATCCCCCCTTTGTCCCCAAAACGTTACCGCCTTTTGATGGTAACTTATCGATGTTTGATGCGATCGACAAAGGTGATGTGATTTTATATCATCCTTATGAAAGTTTCGAGTCTGTTGCGCAATTTATAAAAGAAGCGGCAAAAGATCCAAAAGTCGTAAGCATAAGAATGACGCTTTATAGAGTTGAAAAAAACTCTCCAATCGTGCAATCTTTAATCGATGCAGCAAACGATGGCAAACAAGTAACTGTTATGGTTGAGTTAAAAGCTAGATTTGATGAAGAAAATAATCTTCATTGGGCAAAAGCGCTTGAAAATGCCGGAGCGCATGTGATTTATGGAATTACAGGATTTAAAGTCCATGCAAAAGTTACTCAAATCATAAGAAAAGACGGATCAAAACTTAAATTTTATATACATCTTGGAACTGGAAATTATAATGGAAGTAGTGCGAAAATTTACACGGATGTGAGTTATTTTACAAATAAAGAAGAATTTGCAAAAGATAGCACGACATTTTTTCATATACTTTCAGGTTATAACAAAAATCGCAAGTTAAACACGCTTTCTATGTCGCCTATGCAGATAAAAAATCGTCTTTTAGAATTGATCGAGCAAGAGACAAGCTTTGGAAAAGATGGCAGAATTATTGCTAAAATGAATGCACTTGTCGATAGCGATATGATAAAAGCTTTAATTCGCGCTTCAATTGCTGGAGTTAAAATCGATTTGATTGTGCGCGGAATTTGTTGTTTAAGACCTGGAATTTCTGGTGTAAGTGATAATATAAAAGTTATTTCAATCGTTGGAAAATATCTAGAACATGCAAGAATTTTTTATTTTGAGCATTCAAAACCGCAAATTTTTACATCAAGTGCAGACTGGATGACTAGAAATTTAGAAAGAAGATTTGAGCTTATGACGCCGATATTTGATGAAAATTTACGAAATAAACTTTTGCAAATTTTAAAACTTCAATTAAACGATAATTCTTTGGCTTTTGAGCTTAAAAATTCAGGCGAGTATGAATTAAAACAAAATGCAGAAAATTCGCTAAATTCACAAGAAGCTTTTGAAGATTATTTCAATAAACTTTATAAAAGTTATATAAAAGACACTTCTCACGCAAAAGCACAAATTTTAGCTTCTAAACTTTTTGTTGAAAGCTAAATTAAACGTAGAAATTTTGATTTTATCGGAATTTCTACAATTCTTTTTATTGTGAATTAAAATTGAAAGTATTACAATATCACCAAAAATTTATGCAATTTAGAGATTTTAAATGAAAAAAATTTTATTTTTTGTGATCTGCTTTGTCGGTTTTTTATTTGCAAATTCTTTGCAAGAAATTTTACAAAATAAAGAAATTAGAGTTGGAATTCGAGTTGATTTTCCGCCACTTGGAACATTAAAAGATGATAAATTACAAGGTTTTGAAGTAGATTTATCAAAAAAGATTTTTAAAGAAGTTTTTAAAGATAAAAATGTAAGCGTGAAATTCGTCGGTGTTACAAGTAAAAACAGAATTTCTTTTCTTGATGAAAATAAAATAGATGTCGCTTTTGCCGCTTTAGCTCAAACACCATCCAGAGTAAAACAGGTTGATTTTTCTATGCCGTATTTAACTACAAATATGGCGATTATTTCAAAAAAAGGCGGTGATTTTAAAATGCTAGATGATTTTAAAAGCAAAACTTTGCTTGTTATCCCAAAAACTGCTAGCGATGAGTTTATAAATAAAAATCAAAATAAATTTGTAAATATTAAAATAAAAAATTGTTCAGGTCTCAATGATTGTTTTGCTATGCTTCAAAATGGCGAAGCTGATGGATATTTTCACTCTATTTTAGCGATTGGAATTTTGCCGATTTTGTATCCAGATTATGAAATTGGCGTTGGTTTAGTTGGAAAAAGCGATTTAGTCGGTTGCGCCGTAAAAAAGGGAAATAAAGAACTTTTAAAAGTTATAAATAATGAAATCATAAAATTAATGTCAACTTCATTTTTCAAAGATGCTTATCATAATTCATTTGATGTTTATTACAAAGGCAAATTGGATAAAAAATACTTTTTATTAGATAATTTATATTCGAGATTTTTATGAAATTTAGAATTTATTACGATGATACGGATGCCGGTGGTATCGTGTATCACGCAAATTATATAAAATTTTGCGAAAGAGCAAGAAGCGAATTTTTCTTTCAAAATAATGTAAATTTTGATGAAAATCACCATTTTGTTGTAACTGAAATTTTTGCAAAATATATAAAATCAGCATTTTTGGGCGATATTATCGATGTAAAAACTAAAATTACAGATATTAAAAAAGCAAGTTTGATTTTAAAACAAGAAATTTTTAAAAACGATGAGAAAATTTTTTATGCCGATGTAAAAATTGCTTATTTGGAATATAAAAAACCAAAGCAAATTCCACAAAATTGGATAGATTTGATAAAAAAATTAAATGAATAAATTTTCGATTTTTTATTTAAAAAGATTAAAACAATCAAAAAAATTTATAAAATAAAAATTTTAATTATGCTAATATCCCAAGTATATTTTGATTAAGGGATTATGATGCAAATAATTGATGGAAAACTTATATCTCAAAAAGTAAAAGACGAGATCAAAGAAGAGATTGAAAATAAAAATTTAACTCCAGGGCTTGCTGTGATTTTGGTAGGACAAGATAAAGCAAGTGCTACTTATGTGGCTTCAAAAGAAAAAGCTTGCGCAGCTTGTGGGATAAAATCTTTTGCTTATAAATTTGAAGAAATTAGCGAAGATAAACTTTTAAATTTGATTGACGATTTAAATAAAAATGACAAAATAGATGGAATTTTAGTACAACTTCCGCTTCCAAAAAATATCGACACAAATAAAATTTTAGAAAAAATTGATCCAAAAAAAGATGTCGATGGATTTAGCGCTATAAATTTTGGACGACTTGCAAGCGGGCTTGATGGTTTTGTGCCTTGCACACCGCTTGGAATTATGCGACTTTTAAAAGAGTATAAAATCGAAGTGAGCGGTAAAGATGTCGTCGTTATCGGTAGAAGCAACATAGTAGGAAAACCTATGGCGTTTTTGATGATAAATGAAAGTGCCACCGTAACAGTTTGTAATTCAAAAACAAAAAATTTAAAAGATATTACTAAAAATGCCGATATTTTAGTTGTCGCTATCAGAAAACCATTATTTTTAAAAGCAGATATGGTAAAAGAAAATTCTGTGATTATAGATGTTGGTATAAATCGCCTTGATAATGGAAAATTGGTCGGCGATGTTGATTTTGATGAGGTTAGCAAAAAAGCAAGTTTTATAACTCCAGTTCCAGGCGGAGTTGGTCCTATGACGATAGCTATGCTACTTCAAAATACATTAAATTCAGCAAAAAAACGAAATCAAAGATGAAAAATTTTCTAAAAAAAACTTATGAATTTTCTAGTAGTTGGACTGGGACGATAATTATCGTTTTGTTGATTATATTTTTTATAGCACAAGCTTTTGTAATTCCAAGTGGTTCTATGAAAAATACGCTTTTGATAAAAGATTTTTTATTTGCTAAAAAATTTAGCTATGGAATTACAATTCCTAGGCTTCCCATGCTAAATGTCCCTCTTTTGCCAGATTTTTTTGGAAATGGTCATTTAATCGAAGGAGAACGCCCAAAACGTGGCGAGATTGTTATTTTCGCTTATCCAAAAGATAATACTTCGCTTTTTGTAAAACGTCTTTTTGCTGTCGGTGGAGATGAAGTTATCGCTACAAATAAAGCCATTTATCTTCGTCCAAACGAAGGAGATAAATTTATAGATGAAAATTATGATAAAAATGATATTGTGATTTTAGGTGGAAAGAAATTTGTAAAAGAGCCTTATAAATTTGGCGGAATTCATTATGATAAAAATATTAAAATATTTGAAATTTTCGTGAAATTTTTAGCTACGAATAATTTTTATATGAATCCAATTCATTTAAAAGAATTTACAGATTACGAAGGATTACCTTTTAATGCATTTTATGCGAAAATTCCGCAAGATGAATTTTTTATGATCGGAGATAATAGAGATCATTCAAATGATAGCCGTTTTTGGGGGACTGTGCCATATAAAAATATAATCGGAACGCCTTGGTTTGTTTATTTGAGCATAGATGATAATTGGGCTATTCGTTGGGAAAGAGTTGGAAAAAGCGTCGATACTTTACAAAATGACGAAAAAATTTTGCAAAAAGCTTATTTAGAAGAAGAAGTTGGTGGAATTTATTAGAAGAAGTGAAATTATGAAAATAGAAAAAATTTTTATCGCAAACGATCATTCTGGAGTTGAAGTAAAAAATTTTTGTAAAAAATTTTTGCAAAAAAAAGGTTTTGAAGTTGTGGATCTTGGATCGAATTCGAGCCAAAGCGTTGATTATCCAGATTTTAGTCATAAACTAGCGAAAAATATCACAAAAGATAGTTATTATGGAATTTTGATTTGTGGAACGGGCATTGGAATTTCTATGGCAGCAAATCGCCATGAAAATATTCGCGCTGCACTTTGTCATGATGCTTTTACGGCAAAATTTGCAAGAGCACATAACGATGCAAATGTGCTTTGTTTTGGGGCTAGAGTTGTTGGATTTGGTATCGTTGAAAATATGATTGAAATCTTTTTTAATACAGAATTTGAAGGCGGTAGGCATCAAAGAAGGGTAGAAAAGATATGATTTTGACGCTATTTCTTGCTTGTTTAAGCATTGTTTTGGCTGTTTTTTTATTTTTTAAAATTCAAGAAATTTCAAAATTAAAAAAACAAAATGAAGATTTAAAAAATTTATTGCAAAAAATGCAAAAATTTTCAAAAGCTGGATTAAAACTTATAGAAGATTTAAAAGGAGATGGCGATGAAAATTTTAGAACAAAAGGATAAAGATTATCTTTTAGGTACGATTAGAAACATAAACGATTTTCCAAAACCTGGCATAGTTTTTCGTGATATTACGACACTTTTAAACAACAAAAAGGCTTTTAATTTTTTATTAGATCATTTGCAAGATAGATATAAAGATTATAATTTGGATTTTATTTGCGGTATTGAAAGTAGGGGATTTATTTTTGGAGCGGCACTTTGTGCGAGATTAAATGTCCCTTTTGTACCTATTAGAAAGCCAAAAAAACTTCCTTATATTACGATTTCGCAAAAATATAGCTTAGAATACGGCGTTGATGAGATAGAAATTCATGTCGATGCATTTTGCAATATCAAAAATGCAAAAGTTTTGTTGATCGACGATTTAATTGCCACGGGTGGCACTGCAAAAGCTTCTGTTGAGCTTATAAATCAAGCAAATGCTACTTGCGTTGAAGCCTGTTTTTTACTTAATTTAAAAGATTTAGGTGGCGAAAAAATTTTAAGTGATTTAACGAAAATTTATTCTGTTTTGGAGATTTGACTTTGGAAGAGACTTTAAAAAATTTGATGCTTAATTATCATCAATATGCCTATGTTATTCTATTTTTTTGGTGTATTTTAGAAGGCGAGTTGGCTTTGATTTTAGGTGGAATTTTAGCTCACGAAGGACATGTTGATTTAGGGCTTACAGTTTTTATAGCTGGACTTGGTGGATTTTGTGGAGATCAAATTTATTTTTATATCGGACGGTATAATAAAAAATATATAAATAAAAAATTAATTAAACAAAGAAGAAAATTTGCCGTTGCTCATTTACTTTTGCAAAGATATGGTTGGCCGATTATTTTTGTGCAAAGATATATGTATGGATTTCGTACGATAATTCCGATGAGTATAGGCATCACAAGATACGATGCAAAAAAATTTGCATTTATAAATTTAATTAGCGCTTGGTGTTGGGCCGGAATTACGATTTTGCTTGCTTGGTATTTTGGAAAACAAATTTGGGCAGTGATATCTTTAGCTGAAAAGCATTGGTATATAGCAATTCCTATCGTTGTGTTATTTTTGCTTGGTTTATTTTATGGATTTAATCAACTTGAAAAAAATATATTAAATACGAGAAAGGAAAAGAAAATTGCAAATTGAATTATTAAATAAAAAATTAAATGAAATTAAAGCAGATCTTGAGATTATTTTTATAATCGATAAAAATTTAGAACACAAATTTATAAAAGATAAAGAAAAATTTGATTTTTATAAATTTGACGGAAACGGAATTTTAGTTTTAGCAGAAGAAAAAAGAGCTTATGTGGGGCTTGAAAATTTGAGTTTTGATAACATCAGACTTGGCTGCTTTAAAGCTTTTGAAACTTTAAAAAATTATAAAATCAAATCCGCAAAAATGGCTAGTTATTTAGCTGGTTGTACCAAAAAATCTTTTATGGCGATTGTTGAGGGATTTATATTTGGTGGTTATGATTTTGATAAATATAAAAGCGATAAAAAAAAATATGATTTAGAAAAAATTTTTATATCAACTGAAGAATTTAACTCTCAAGATGTAAAATTTGAAAAAGCAAATTTAGGGCTTAAATACGGAGAAATTATTGCGAATTCTACAAATGAAGCCAAAAATTTTGTAAATGAAATTCCTGAAATTTTTACTCCATTAAAAATGGCTGAAATTGCGCAAAATTTATCAAATGAAAACAAAAATATAAAATGTGAAATTTACGATGAAAATTTCTTAAAAAAAGAGAATATGAACGCTTTTTTAGCTGTGAATAAATCAAGCGCTCATCCGCCAAGATTGATTCATTTAAGTTATAAACCACAAAATTCCATTAAAAAAATTGTTTTGGTTGGAAAAGGACTTACTTATGATAGCGGTGGATTAAGCTTAAAACCAAGCGATTATATGCTTACCATGAAAAGTGATAAAAGTGGTGCAATCGCTGCTATGGGGATTATCAAAAGTGCAGCTTTGATGGAGCTTCCATTTGAAATTCATTCTATTTTGGGCGTTACTGAAAATATGATAGGCGGAAATTCTTACAAACCAGACGATGTTTTAATATCAAGAAGTGGCGTAACTATCGAAGTGCGAAATACCGATGCTGAAGGGCGATTAGTTTTGGCTGATTGTTTAAGTTATGCGCAAGATTTAAATCCTGATATTTTAATCGATTTTGCCACTTTGACTGGAGCTTGTGTCGTCGGACTTGGTGAATTTACAAATGGAATTATGGGAAATAATGAAGAGTTAAAATCACAATTTAAAAATTTTAGTAAAGATAGCGGCGAGCTTACTACCGTTTTAGAATTTAATGATTATTTAAGAGATTTGATAAAAAGCAATATCGCCGATGTTAGTAATTGTGCTTCAAGTAGATATGGCGGAGCGATTACTGCTGGGTTATTTTTAGATAAATTTATAAAAAAAGAGTTTAAAGATAAATGGCTTCATATCGATATTGCCGGACCCGCTTATTTAGAAAAAGCGTGGGGTTATAATAAATTTGGCGCCACTGGTGCTGGCATAAGAGCTACTATTTATTATTTGATGCAAATTGCAAAGGAGAGTAAATAATGGGACTTAGTGTGGGCATCGTTGGTCTTCCAAATGTCGGTAAATCAACGACTTTTAATGCACTTACAAAAGCACAAAATGCAGGAGCTGCAAATTATCCGTTTTGCACGATTGAGCCAAATCGTGCAATTGTCGGAGTGCCTGATTTTAGATTAAATGAGCTTGCAAAAATAGTAAATCCAAATAAAATTCAACAATCTGTAGTCGAATTTGTAGATATCGCAGGGCTTGTCACAGGTGCTAGCAAAGGCGAAGGACTTGGAAATAAATTTTTATCAAATATAAGAGGAACAGAGGTTATTTTACATATTGTAAGATGTTTTGATGACGACAATATAACTCACGTCGAAGGTAAAATTGATCCGATTCGCGATATTGAGATAATAGAAACTGAGTTGATTTTGGCTGATATCGAGCAGCTAAATCGCAAAATTGATAAACTTACAAAAGAAGCAAAATCAAATCAAAAAGGCGCAAAAGAGAGTTTAGAAATCGCAAATTTGCTTTTAAAACATTTAAATGATGGCAAAAATGCAAGAAGTTTTGAAAAATTTGATGATGAAATTTTTACGAATTTAAACAAAGAATTAAGACTTATTTCGGCAAAAGAGGTGATTTATGGCGTAAATGTCGATGAGACAGGACTTGAAAACGACAATGAATATGTAAAAAAAGTAAAAGAGTATGCTAAAAAAAGTGGTAATGAAGTTATAAAGATTTGCGCTAAAATCGAAGAAGAGTTAATCGGGCTTAGCGATGAAGAAGCACTTGAAATGCTTGAAAGTTTAGGCGTAAAACAGAGCGGACTTGATAAAATCATACAAACTTCATTTAAAAAATTAAATTTGATTAGTTATTTTACGGCAGGAGTGATTGAAGTTCGCGCTTGGACAATTCATAAAGGCGATAAAGCCCCAAAAGCAGCTGGCGTAATCCACAATGATTTTGAAAAAGGATTTATAAAAGCTGAAGTTATAAGCTATGATGATTTTATAAAATTTGGTGGCGAAACAAAGGCAAAAGAGGCTGGAAAAATTCGTCTAGAAGGGAAAGATTATATCGTAAATGACGGCGATGTAATGCATTTTAGGTTTAATGTATGATTTCAAAAAAATATGAATTTATAATTTTTGTTTTGATTATGTCTTTTGTGATGTCGATTTTGATGTCTGGCTGTGTTACTTTTATAAATATTGGATTTAACGAAAGATTTTTTTCGCAATGGATAGAATCAGCGTCAAAAGTCTATCCTATCGGACTCTGCGCTTCATTTATAGGTGCGCCGATCGCTAAAAAAATAGCAAATAAAGTTTGCACAAAATAGGCTTTTAGCCTATTTTATATTATCTAATAAATTTTTTACATCGCCTTTATAAGAAATTTTATCTTCTGAGTTTAAAATTTCTACGCAATTTTTAAAATTTTCATAATTTTCATCGTCGTACGAATAAATCATATCGACATTTTCAACACCTTTTATAGATTGAATTTGCTTAAAAATTTTAATTGTTTCATCTAAATTTTTTGCATCGATTACGACGACTATTTTTTTTTCATCTCGTGCGTAAATTTCGCATTTTTTTAAATTTTGTATTTGTTGGATTACATTTTCATCGTTTATTAAAACAATTATACTTGATATATTCATTAAAAACTCCAATAAAATATTTTATTTCCACTCGCTCCAAAAAGTAAATTTTTATCTAAAAATTCTAAAAATTCGCTTGATTTTCCGCCTAAATTTTTTATATTTTTATCTACTAAAAAAATTTCGTTTTCTCCACAATATGCAGCTATTTTATCATTTATCGCGACGCAATAAACTAAAAAATTTGTTTTTATTTCATCCGAATTTATAAAAATTTTTCTATCCGCGCCACCACTTATGATGTTTTTGCCATCAAATTTTACATTATAAACTCGGTCCTTATGATTTTTGAAATTTTTTACAGAGAAATTTTTAAAATCAATTTTTATAACTTCGCCACTTTCAAGCCCCAAAATTCCTATTTTGCCATAAAGAAAAAAATCTCCAATCGCTGAGTTTAGCGTGTTAAAAACAAGTTTATACAAATTTTTATTTATATCAAAAACGTAAATTTCTCCACTTAAATTTGCTAAAACTATAAAATTTTTATCTAAAAATTTAGCTTTTGCAAAATTTCCATCGATATTTATAGTTTTTGTGCCATTTTTATCTAAAAAAACTAAATTTTTTTTGCCAAAATCTCCGCTTATCAATGCCAAAATTTGTCCATTTTTGATATCTAAATCAAAAATTTTTACATTTTCAAAATCACCAAAAAAAGTTTTAACTTTTGTAAAATTTTTTATAATTTTTGTTTTATGAAAATCTTGAATTTCTAAAATTTCTCCGTTATTTGTCCCTAGAAAAATTTTATTTTCAAATTTTTTAACAGCTGTTATATAGGAATTTGTATCTATCTCAAATTCCTTAAAATTGGCATTTAAAAAAGAAAAAAACAAAATTATAAAAAATGATTTTTTCATTCTACGCCCTGATTTATAATGCTCATCAAATTTGAAGTTTGATTGCTATCTTTTTGCCTAAAATCCGCTTTAAAATTATTTTTTACAAGTGGAGTTATATTTGCTTGTGGGACATGGCAAAGCGTACAATTATATCTTTCGTCGCTTAAATTTCCTTGCAAATTTTTATTTGTTCTAAAATCTACCAAATGAGAAAGCGGAATTGGCGTCGCATTTACAGCGGGCGCAACATCTGGCATGTGACAAGTTATGCACATATTTAAATCTTTTGTTATATCTATTATCCCTTCTAAATCATGCGGTATAAGTGGCGGTGCATTTTCAAAACTTCTTTCAAAAACTTTTGAAGTTCCAGCTGCTTGAGCGTCCCAAACGATATCTTTTAATGTTATATTTTCATCTTCTAATTTTCCTTCTCTTAATCCAAATTCTGTGGCATTTAGAAAAATTATTAAATTAATTAATACCAAAATTTTTTTCATCTTTCATCCTTTTAAATATTGAAAATTTTAGTGCTTTATCTTCGCAAATTTCTATGCATTTTCCGCAACTTATGCACTCAGTTTTTACAAAAAAATCTTTTTTTCCCACAAATTTTAAAACTTGATTTTCTGGGCAAACGATTTTGCATTTGTTGCATTTTTGACATTTTTTAAAATCATGTTTTACGCGAATTAATGAAAATTTTCCAATCACCGCGTAAAATGCGCCAAGAGGGCAAATTTTGCCGCAAATTCCTCTTTCGCAAATAAATAATTCAAATACAAAAATCGCCAAAATTGGCAAAATAACAAAACTGTTTAAAAATATAATTCCTCTTTGGATTATTCCTATAAAACTTACATTTTCAAACGCCAAAAAGCTAAAAAATAAACTAAAAAATAAACTAAAAAATAGTAAAAAATATCTAAAATTTTTGTTTAAATTTAAGAAATTTTTGCAATTTGTAAAGCCGAATTTTACTCTTATAAAATGCGCAAAATCTGTAATTAAATTAACTGGGCAAATCCATCCGCAAAATGCTCTAGGCGCGATTAAACTATAAAATATAAAAATTATAAATCCGCCCAAAAATGCATCAAATCCGACGCTAAAACTAGCTAAATAAATTTGAATTATCGCAAATGGATCACTTAATGGAATTTTTCCAAAAAGAATAGAAGAGCTTAAATCGCCTTGCAAAATTTCGCAAATTTGCAAATTTCCTAAAATAAAAAGCGTTAAAACAAAAATACAAACTATTTTTCTAATAATTGAAATTTTCATCAAAACACCTCGTTATTTAAATAATCAATTGCTTTTTTTGGTTTTGAATTGATTTTTGTATCGGCATTTTTAATACGATTTTCGTCGTTTTTGTCCCATCCTTTTACATAATTTGTCCCGACTTTTCCAAGCGCTATGTAAGTTGGCAAAATGTAAATTGCGGCTTTTTGTGTTATACAAGCTTTTTCACATTTTCCGCAGCCAGTGCAAAAATCGCTATTTATATTTGGAAGTAAAAACGCATGTTTTGCTGTGCGGTCGTTTCTTTTATAATCTAAAAAAATAGCTTTATCTATCAAAGGGCAAGCTCTATAACAAACATCGCATTGAATTCCCCAATATGCAACGCAATTTTGAGTATCGATGACGGCAATGCCCATTTTTATTTTTTTAGGATCTAAAATTTTGCCATTTAAAAGCAAATTTTTATCAAGCGCCGATGTTGGACAAATATCAACACAAGGTATATCTTCGCACATGTAGCAAGGCGTTTTTCTTGGTTTTAAAAACGGTGTTCCGATTTGCACATCATCTTCAAAATTTGCTAATTTTAAAGTTTTGTAAGGGCAAGCTTTTACGCAAAGTCCGCATTTTATGCATTTTTTTAAAAAATCATTTTCTTCTAAAGCTCCTGGCGGTCTTAAAAAAATCTTAGTTTCGCTTTTTTTTGCGATACTCCAAATAAAACCGCCAAAAAATCCTATCGATAAAATTTTAAAACTTGATTTTAAAATTTCTCGTCTATTCATTTTTTAAGCCTTGTAAATTTTAACAGCACATTTTTTAAAATCTGTTTGTTTTGAAAGCGGACAAGTCGCGTCTAAACAAATTTTATTTATAAATACATTTTCATCAAACCAAGGTACGTAAATAAGCCCACAAGGCGGCTTATTTCTGCCGTTTAATTCTACTCTTGCTTTTACTTTTCCTCTTCTGCTTTCTATCCAAATAATTTCATTTTGTGAGACTTTTAAATTTTCGGCGTCCATTTGGTTCATAAAACATAAAGCTTCAGGCACCGCCCTATAAAGTTCAGGCACTCGCATAGTCATCGTTCCGCTATGCCAATGCTCTAAAACGCGTCCAGTACAAAGCCAAAGCGGATACTTTTCGTTTGGCATTTCTGGCGGATCCATATAAGGGCGAAAGAAAATTTTGCCTTTATTTTTTATAGAAACTGGCTCATCTTTTCTAGGATTTTGAAAATCCCCAAAAGGAAGAGCGCCTTTATTTCCATAAAATGCAAAATCGCTATTTGGCGCTGCTTTTTTTGCATAAGGATCGTAATTTGTATTAAATCTCCATTGTGTTTCTTTACCATCAACGACTGGCCATCTTAATCCTCTAACTTTATGATAAGTTTCAAAATCCGCTAAATCATGTCCATGTCCTATACCAAATTTTCGGTATTCTTCCCAAAGATATTTTTGTATAAAAAATCCATATCCTTTAAATTCTTTTCCGTCGCTTCCTATAACTTTTCTTGAATCTCCAAATACGTCTGTATTATCAAAACCTTTTGAAATTTCAACATTTGGATCAAATTTTTTAGCATTTTTGTTTGCAAAAAGCACTTCAAAAAGCGTTGTATCTTCTGTGTATCCTAAATTTTTAGCTTCATTTAAAACATCTGGAAGGGTGATTTTGTCGTTAATCTTTTTTTCTCCCCAAACATCTTTTAATTTAAATCTTTTTGAAAATTCTAGCATCTGCCAAGTATCGCTCATCGCATCACCTACTGGTAAAACTTGTTGTCTCCAATGCTGTGTTCTTCTTTCGGCATTTCCATACGCTCCCCATTTTTCATAAATCATCGCAGTTGGCAAAACTAAATCGGCAACTCTCGCAGAAATTCCCGGGTAAACATCGCTTACAACTATAAAATTATCCATTTTTCTTGCTGCTTTTATCCAATGATTTGCATTTGCTGAGTTTTGCCAAGGATTATTTACTTGCACCCAAACGAATTTTATTTTGCCATCTTCTAAATCTCGCATTATTTTCATATAAGGTGTGCCTGGTTTTGGATTTAAAGTGCCTTTTGGAATATTCCAAATTTTTTCCGAAATTTCTCTATGTTTTGGATTTGCGACTACCATATCGGCTGGCAATCTATGAGAAAAAGTCCCGACTTCTCTTGCTGTTCCGCAAGCACTTGGTTGACCAGTTAAAGAAAATGCACCACTTCCTGGTTTTGCTTGTTTTCCTAGTAAAAAATGCACCATATAACTTTGTTCGTTTACCCAAGTTCCGCGTGTATGTTGGTTCATTCCCATCGTCCAAAAGCTTATAACTTTACGATTTTTTTCTATATATAATTTTGCTAGATTTTGCAATTTGTCTTTAAAAACTTCTATGTCTTCCTTTGGATCACCTTTTGCTAAATTTGCTACAAAATCCAAGGTATAAGGTTTTAAAGCTTCTTTAAATTTATCAAAAGTAATTTGCCAATTTGCATCAGGTTTTGCACTTCTTTTCATTTCTAATTTATCGCCAGCTTTTAATCCCAAATAAGCCAAAGTTACACCTTCGTTTTGACTTAAAATTTTGCTATTTTCTTTTTCTACTGTGTCTAATTCGCTTTTTTCAAATTTTGGATGTTTTACATTTGATCTCATTCCATATCCTATATCGACAGGGCCGGTTGCAAAAACGCAATGCTCTTTTACAAAATTTTCATCCATATGTCCGCCATAAACAATCTCTCTTGCTATATAATTCCAAATCGCTAAATCTGTATGCGGTTTAAAAATAATTTCAAAATCCGCTATTCCAGAAGTTCTATTTGAATATGTGGATAAATTTACCATTTTTACGTTTGGATCGCTTAATTTTCTATCGCTTACTCTAGAAAATAAAATCGGATGCATTTCGGCCATATTTGCGCCCCAAGTAACTATAGTATCTGTTAATTCTATATCATCAAAACAACCACTTGGTTCATCAATCCCAAAAGTTTGCATAAAAGCAACTACAGCCGATGCCATGCAATGTCTTGCGTTTGGATCGATATTGTTGCTTCTAAATCCAGCTTTCATAAGTTTTACGGCTGCGTAACCTTCTTGGATTGTATATTGACCGCTTCCAAAAACTCCTATACCTTCAACGCCTTTTTCGTTATAAACAAGACGAAATTGTTTTTCCATCTCGTCAAATGCTCTTTTCCAACTAACTTCGACAAATTTGCCATTTTTATCAAAATCGCCATTTTGATTTACCCTTAAAAGCGGTTTCGTAAGTCTATCTTCGCCATACATAATTTTTGCATTAAAATATCCTTTAATGCAATTTAATCCGCGATTTACAGGCGCCGCCGGATCGCCTTTTACGGCTACTATTTTGCCATTTTTGGTGGCGACCATAATTCCGCATCCCGTCCCGCAAAATCTACAAGCTGCTTTATCCCAACGCCAACCATCATCTTTGGCGATCAAATTTGTAGGAATTCCAGCGACGCTGCAAGCCGCGATTGCTGCTGATGTTTTTAGAAAATCTCGTCTTTTCATATTTCGCCTTATCTTGAAATTTTTAATTTAAAAAATTTTATCTAAAAAATATTTTTTTTAAAAATTTTAAAAAAGTAATTTTTGAAATTTGTTGCTATTTTGGGGATTTTTGAATTTTACAAAATTTGAAATTTAAGCCGATTTTAAAAATGCAAATTTTGTATATTTTTAAATTTTTAAATTTGTTATTTTAAAAACTAAAATTTAATGATTTTATGAAATTTTGTTACAAATTTCATTAAATTTTGTCACGCATTTTTAAAAACTTAAATTTTTTAATCTTTCTATTCTTTGTTCTGTTGTCGGATGTGTTCTGAAAAGCCCTAAAAATGATGATTTTACTCCATTAAAAGGATTTATTATAAACATATGAGAAGTTTGCGGAGTTGCATTTTGCATAACTTTTTGTTTTGAAAAATTTTCAAGTTTTAATAATCCAGATATTAAATATTCTGGATGTCCAGTAAGTCTTGCGCTTCCTTCATCTGCTAAAAATTCGCGGTTTCTTGAAATCGCCATTTGAATTACGCTTGCAGCGATTGGCATAATTATAGCTGCGATTATAATGATAAATGAATTTGTTCTATTTTGATTAGAATTTCCTAAAATTGTGCCGAATTTTGCGATTGAGGCTATCGTGGCAATCGCACCTGCAAAAACTGCCGCAATTGTCGAAATTAAAATATCATAATGCCTTATATGGCTTAATTCGTGCGCGATAACGCCTTCTACTTCTTCTTCACTCATCAAATCTAAAAGTCCTGTATTTACTGCAACTGCAGCATTTTGTGGATTTCGTCCTGTAGCAAAAGCATTTGGAACCGGCTCGTTTATTATGTAAATTTTTGGCATTGGCAAATTACCTATTTCGCAAAGTTTTTCAACGATATTATAAAGTCCTTTTGCGTTTTGCCTTGAAACTTCTACGGCGTTATAATGTTTAAGCACGATTTTGTCGCTAAAAAAGTAACTTATAAAATTTGTGATTAAAGCCATTATTAATGCAATAAAAAGCCCATTTTGCCCACCGATTAAAAAACCGCAAAACATAAAAAGCAAAATCATAACGCCCATTAAAAAAATTGTTTTAAATTTTTCCATCTAAAATTCCTTTTTCAAAAACAGCTGCGTCTGCTAAATTTTCAATAGCGAAATTTAAATCGTCGCGATTTTTGCAAATAAAAGCGATTTTGCTATCAAATATATAATTTTGCGCCAAATCGACCAACTCTTTTAAATTTTTGCGATTTGCAAATATAAATTTCGCTCCAGCGGCATTTGCAAGAACAGCTTCGATTTTATCGTTTGCAAATATACTAAAATTTTTTATGTCGATATTTTTCGCACTTTTCATCAAATCAAATTCGATTAAGATATTTTTTTCTCTTAAATCAACTTTTAAATTTTCCACTTTCAAAAATGGTTCAAATTCACAAATTTCTTCGTCACCTATTATTATCATTTTCGCAATCCTTACAATAAAATTTATTTTCTTTTGTTATAGCTTCTTTTTTATTTATAAAAATTTTACATTTTTGACATTGGATAAATTCATCTTCGTTTTTTGTTTTTTTGCGAAATTTTGGCAAAATAAAAAAATATATTAAAACACAAATTAGGATTAAAAAAACTATTTTTCCCAAGATAAACCTTTCAAATAAATAAAATTTTTTCCATCTTTATTTAAAATTTTTGCCTCTTTAAAATCATAAATTTCACTTTTTACATTGCTTCCTTTGTAAAGCAAAATTTCACTTTTTTCATCATAAAAACCTTTACAAATTTCTGCTATAAATTTCAACTCACCTAAAGCTCTTGAAGTTATCAAATTTACTACAAATTTTTGTGAATTTTCGATTTTTTCTGCGTGTATTATTACATTTGTTAATTTTAAACTAACTTTTACATAACGTAAAAATGCCGATTTTTTAGGATTTGGTTCAAAAAGATGCCATTTGCAAAGCGGTAAAGCCATCGCAAGAAAAACGGCTGGAAATCCAGCCCCGCTTCCGACATCAATCGCTGTTTTTGGATATTTTTGTATAAACTCAAGCCCGATTAAACTATCTTTTATATTTTCATCTATTTTTTCTCCGCTATAAGTCGTAAGGCTATGTATGCGGTTAAATTTTTCTAAAATTTCTTTAAAATTTTGAAATTTTTCTTTGTCATAAAAATTAGAATTCACAGCAAATGTCCCATTTTTTCTTTTTTTACTTTTAGATAATTTTCATCAAATTTATTTGGTTTTATTATAAGAGGAATTCTTTTGCAAACTTGCAAATTTTGCATAGCTTTTATTTTTTCTGGATTGTTTGTAAGTAAATTTATTTTTGAAATTTTAAAATGATTTAATATAAACTCAACTATTTCATAAGTTCGCTCGTCTGTGCCAAAACCTAGTTGATGATTTGCCGAAATTGTATCGTAACCTTTATCTTGCAAAGCATAAGCATTTACTTTATTAAAAAGCCCGATATTTCGCCCTTCTTGACGAAGATAAATCACCATTCCACCATTTTTTTCTATATATTTTAAACTGGCTTCAAGTTGATCTCTACAATCGCATTTTAAACTGCCAATCGCATCGCCAGTTAAACATTCTGAATGAATTCTTAAATTTACAATATCTTCTAAATTTCCTTTAAAAATAACTAAATGTTCTTTTATGCCTATGCCAAAATTTGTCATTTCTTTGAAACTTTGGATTTTGAAATTACCAAAACGAGATGGCAAATTTGCTATATCAGAAATTTTTACATTCATAATAAAATTTTAATCCCTTTGTGTTAAAATACGGCAATTTTATCTAAAAAAGGCAAAACAATGTTTAAACGATATAGGAGACTTAGAAATAATTCGGCAATTAGGGATTTAGTAAGACAAACATCTTTAAAAATAGACGATTTAATCTATCCGCTTTTTGTGATTGAAGGCGAAAAACAAAAGATCGAAACTCCGTCAATGCCAGGCGTTTTTCAAATGAGTATAGATGAAATTTTAAAAGAGTGTGAAGATGCTATAAAATTGGGAATTAAAGCTGTTTTGCTTTTTGGAATTCCTTCTGTAAAAGATAGCATTGGAAGCGATGCATTAAGCGAAGATGGGATAATTTCTCGCACGATAAAAGCTATAAAACAAAAATTTCCAAATTTGGTTGTAATTAGTGATTTATGCTTTTGCGAATATACAGATCATGGGCATTGCGGAATTTTAGTTGATGGATGCGTTGATAATGATGCAACTTTGAAAATTTCAGCAAAACAGGCTTTAATTCATGCAAAAGCTGGCGTTGATATGATTGCTCCAAGTGGCATGATGGATGGAATTATCGAAACTTTACGCGACGCTTTAGATGAAAATGGATTTGAAAATTTGCCGATTATGGCTTATTCTACAAAATTCGCTTCTGCTTATTATGGTCCGTTTAGAGATGTGGCACAATCTACTCCTAATTTTGGCGATAGAAGAGGTTATCAAATTGACGGTGCAAATAGATTTGAAGCAATTAGCGAAAGTTTAGAAGATGAAGCGCAAGGCGCTGATATTTTGATGATAAAACCAGCGCTTGCTTATCTTGATATCATTAGAGATTTAAGACAAAAAACACTTTTGCCGATTTGTGCATATAATGTAAGTGGTGAGTATGCGCTTTTAAAAGCTGGACAAAAAGCCGGAATTATAGATTATGAAAAAGTTATGATGGAGACGTTAATTAGCTTTAAAAGAGCTGGTGCAGATATGATTATCACGTATCATGCAAAAGAGGCGGCAAAAATTCTACAAGGGGTAAAATGAAGCATTTTTTAACTCTAAATGATTTTAGTAAAGATGAAATTTTTGAAATTTTAGAAATTTCAAAAAACATAAAAGATGATTTTAAACAAGGAATTTTAAAACCACTTTTAAAAGATAAACATCTTGCTATGATTTTTGAAAAAAGTTCTACTAGAACGAGAGTTAGTTTTGAGGTTGGAATTTCTCAACTTGGCGGAAAAGGAATTTTTTTAAGTTCAAATGATATCCAACTTGGTCGCGGTGAGCCTTTAAAAGATACGGCAAGAGTTTTAAGTAAAATGTGTGATTTTATTATGGCAAGAGTAAATTCTCACAAAACTTTGATTGAGTTTGCAAAATTTAGCTCTGTGCCTGTTATAAACGGGCTTAGCGACAAATTTCATCCGACACAATTAATCGCCGATCTTTTAACCGCAAAAGAGTATGATAAAAATTTAGAAACTATGAAAGTTGGTTTTGTCGGGGATGGCTTTAATATGGCAAATTCTTGGATTATGGCGGCTAGTAAATTAGGCTTTACGCTTCATGTCGCAACGCCTAAAAATCATGAAATTTCACCTGAAATTTTAAAAATAGCAAAACAAAACTCTAAAATAAGCGGTGCAAAAATCATCTGCGATCAAGATATTAAAAATTGTGCAAAAGACGCAGATATCGTGACTACAGATACTTGGATATCTATGGGGCAAGAAGATGAAAAAGCTCAAAGGATTAAAGATTTTACTGGATTTTGTGTAGATGAATATTTAATGAAATTCACAAAAAAAGATGCGATTTTTTTGCATTGTTTGCCGGCTTATCGTGGTTATGAAGTCACGCAAGATATTTTTGAAAAACACGAAGAAGAAATTTTTAATGAAGCAGAAAACAGACTTCACGCGCATAAAGGAGTTATGGTTTGGTTAAAGTCAAAGGCATAAGAAGCATAAATAAAATCGCGAAAAAATTAGGATTGGATAAAAAAAATTTAAATATCTACAAAATCGGTGATGATGATAAAATTTCCTTGATAAATGGCGATGGAAAGCATTGCGAAGTAGAATTCTTAAGCGACAAAAAAGATAATTTAAAAGTCGTTTTATCAAACAAATTTTTTTATTTTTTAATTCAAAATTTGAGCAATTTAAAGCAAGAAAATTCTGCATTGAAGTTGGAAAAATCTATAGCGAAATTTATGCCAATTGATTTTGGCGATGTTTGGAGTGTAGCTGTGGAAGATATCATAAAACACGGCTATCAAGATATAAATTATGATAAATTAATAGAACAAATCAAAGAAAAACATCCGAATTTGTTTATTGATTTTTCTAATTTTTTGCCATTAGGAGAAAAAATTGATTGATTTTGATGCTTATGTGAAATTTTCAAGACCAGGTCCAAGATATACAAGCTATCCAACTGCGCCAGAGTTTAATGAAAATTTTAGCTACGAGACTTATACAAATTTGCTTAAAAATGGCGATAAAAATCGCCCTTTAAGTCTATATTTTCATATGCCTTTTTGTCGTTCTGCTTGCTATTTTTGCGGCTGTAATGTGATTTATACAAGTAGCGAAGAAAAAAAAGAGAGATATTTGGATTATATAAATCGCGAGATGGATATTTTATGCGAATTTTTGGATAATTCAAGAGTTGTTGCGCAAATGCATTTTGGTGGCGGTACGCCGACTTTTTTTGATGCAAATCAACTAGAAAGGCATATAAAAAATATAAAAAAACATTTTAAAAATTTTAGTGATGATGCTGAAATTTCCTGTGAGATTGATCCGAGATTTTTAACAAAAGAGCAGTTAAAAATTTTAGTTGGAAATGGTTTTAACAGAATTAGTTTTGGTGTTCAGGATTTTGATGATGAGGTTCAAAAGATAATTCACAGAGTTCAGCCTTTCGAAATTACACAAAATGCTGTAAAAATGGCAAGAGAATTCGGTATAAAATCTATAAATATGGATTTGATTTATGGACTTCCACATCAAAATTTTGAAAAATTTAAAAATACTTTAAAACTCGCTTTGGATATAAATCCAGATCGTTTTGCTGTTTTTAATTACGCGCATGTTCCTTGGCTTAAAAAATCTATGCGAAAATTTGATGAGACTACTCTTCCAAATCCAGCCGAGAAGCTTAAAATTTTGAAATTTACTCATGATTTTTTAACAAAAAATGGTTATAAAATGATTGGAATGGATCATTACGCAAAACCACAAGATGAGCTTTTTAAAGCATTAAAAAATGGAAGTTTGCATAGAAATTTTCAAGGATATACGACAAAAGGCGGAGCTGATTTGATAGGTATCGGGCTTACAAGCATAGGTGAGGGCGAGAATTATTACGCGCAGCATTTTAGGGATTTAAATCAATATGAAAACGCAATTGACGCAAAAAAATTACCTTTGATGCGTGGCATAAAATTAAGCGATGAAGATTTGCTTAGAAAAGCCGTAATCATGGAACTTATGGCAAATTTTTGTGTGGATATTTTAAAAATCGAAAAAAAATTTAATATAAATTTCTTTGAAAAATTCAAAGATGAATTAAAAGATCTTGAAAATCTGGCTGAATTTGTAAAAATTTCACGTGAAAAAATTTCTGTGACACCTACTGGGACGCTTTTGATACGAAATATTGCAATGTGTTTTGATGAGTATCTAAAAAAAATGAGCGAAGAAAAACGCAAATTTTCAAAGACTTTATAGGTAAAAACATGTTTGATTATAACAAAATAGGAAATTCTTGCGTAAAATGTGGAAAATGTATCCCAAAATGCACGATTCATAGTATAAATTCTGATGAAACTACAAGTCCAAGGGGATTTTTAGATCTTTTAAGAGCCTGTAAAAACGGCGATTTAAAATTGGATAAAAACGCAAAAAAAATTTTTGAAAGCTGTTTTTTATGCACAAATTGCGTTGAAATTTGCCCAAATTCTTTGCCTGTGGATCAAAGCATTGAAAACATTCGTTTTGAAATAGCAAAAAAATTTGGAATTTCTTGGTGGAAAAAAGTTGTTTTTTGGTTTTTATCACATAGAAAAATTTTGGATTTTTGTGCGAAATTTGGTTATGTTTTTCAAAGTTGCGGATTTAAAATTTTGCAAAATCAATCAATGAAACCAAGATTTTCTTTGCCGATTGTAAATTTAAAAAAGGAGAGAATTTTACCAAGTTTGGCTCAAAAATCTTTTTTAAATTCGCATGAAAATTTTATAAATAATGGCGGAGAAAAATCAGTTGGAATTTTTATAGGATGTCTTTCAAATTATGCTTATACAAGTGTTGGCGAAGCTTTATTGAAAATTTTAAAAACTTTAAAAATAAACGTAAATTTGATGAAAGATCAAAGTTGCTGTGGTGCGCCACAATATTTTACCGGTGATTTTAAATCTGTAGAAAAGTTGGCTAAAAAAAATATTGTGTATTTTGAAGAAATTTTAAAAACTTGTGATGCGATTATTATCCCTGAAGCAACCTGTAGTGCGATGATAAAAATCGATTATGAGCATTTTTTTAAAAATTTGGGCAATGACGAGTTTGCTTTAAGAGCTAAAAATATTTCAGAAAAAATTTTTATGGCGACTGAATATTTTGCAAAATTTACAAATTTGGCTGAAATTTTAGAAAATTTTGGACAAAATGGAGAAAATTTGACATATCACGACGCCTGTCATGCAAAGAAAATGCAAGGTATTTTTAAAGAACCAAGAGAACTTTTAAGTAAAAATTATAAAATTATTGAAATGGAAGATTCTAATCAATGTTGCGGTTTTGGTGGCGTTACTATGCAAACTCAAAATTATCATCTAAGTAGAAAAGCTGGAATAAAAAAAGCAAATATGATAAAAAATTTAAATACAAAAATTGTAAGTGCGGAGTGTAGCGCTTGCAAAATGCAATTAAATAATGTTTTAAATTTGATACATTGCGAGCAAAAATGTATAAATCCAATTGAATTAATTGCAAAAAATTTGTAAAAAATTGAAAGTTAAGAATTAAACGGTTAAAATATTGCACTTCAATTTTTTTTAAAAAATTACTTCATTTATTTTTATAGAGGTTAAATGGAAAAAAAACAACATACAAGGACGCATACGCCAGTTGATGGATATGCAATCGAAGAACTTAGAGTAAAGAGTCTAGAAGAATTAGTAGAAATTGCAAATAGCGTAGGCATTGAAAATCCTAGGGAATTTCGTCGTCAGTCATTAGTTTTTGAAATTTTAAAAGCACAAACGAAACAGGGCGGTTTTATACTTTTTACTGGAATTTTAGAAGTTACATCGGATGGCTATGGATTTTTAAGGGCAACAGATTCTAATTTAAGTGATAGTTTAAACGATGCTTATGTAAGTTTAAGTCAAATTAGAAAATTTGCTTTAAGAGTTGGTGATATAGTTACTGGACAAGTAAGAGAACCAAAAGATCAAGAAAAATATTATGCTCTTTTAAAAATTGAAGCAATTAATTATAAATCAATTCAAGAAGCAAAAGAAAGACCGTTGTTTGATAATTTAACTCCAGTTTTTCCAGATGAAAAAATAAAATTAGAATATGATCAAACAAAGCTTACAGGACGAGTTTTGGATCTTTTTACGCCGATAGGAAAAGGGCAAAGAGGGCTTATAGTCGCACCTCCTAGAAGTGGAAAAACTGAATTAATGAAAGAATTAGCGCACGGAATAGCGCACAATCATCCAGAGGCAGAACTTATAGTTTTATTGGTAGATGAAAGACCAGAAGAAGTTACTGATATGCAAAGATGCGTTAAAGGTGAAGTTTTCAGCTCTACTTTTGATCTTCCAGCTTATAATCACGTAAGAGTCGCAGAGCTTGTCATCGAAAAAGCAAAAAGATCTGTCGAGATGGGAAAAGATGTGATAATTTTGCTTGATAGTATAACTCGCCTTGCAAGAGCTTATAATACAGTTACTCCAAGTAGCGGTAAAGTTTTAAGTGGTGGCGTCGATGCAAATGCGCTTCATAAACCAAAAAGATTTTTTGGTGCGGCTAGAAATATAGAAAACGGTGGAAGTTTAACTATCATAGCGACAGCTTTAATCGATACTGGCTCAAGAATGGACGATGTGATTTTTGAAGAGTTTAAAGGTACTGGAAATAGCGAAATTATCCTTGATAGAACTATATCTGATAGAAGAATTTATCCTGCTATAAATGTTATAAAATCTGGCACAAGAAAAGAAGAATTACTTCAAAAACCAGATCAACTTCAAAGAATTTGGGCTTTGCGTTCTGTTTTTGCAACTATGGAAGATATAGACGCTTTGAAATTTTTGTATTCTAAGATGTTAAAATACAAAACTAATCATGAATTTTTATCAATGATGAATGAATCATAAATTTAAAGTTAATTTATGCAAGCATTAGCTTTAAAATATCGTCCAAAAAATTTTGATGAGTTAATCGGACAAGATACGATATCTTTATCTCTTAGCCATGCGCTTGATAGCAATAGACTTGGTCATGCATATCTTTTTAGCGGACTTAGAGGAAGTGGAAAAACAAGTAGCGCTAGAATTTTTGCAAAATCTTTAATTTGTACAAAAGGTCCGACTTCAAAACCTTGTGAGATTTGTCAAAATTGCAAAATGGCAAATGAAAATAATTCGCTTGATATCATAGAAATGGATGCCGCAAGTCATAGAACGATAGATGATATAAGAGAATTAAATGAAGCTACAAAATATGCCCCAGTCGCTTCTAGATATAAAATTTTTATAATCGATGAAGTTCATATGCTTACAAAAGAGGCTTCGAATGCATTTTTAAAAACGCTTGAAGAGCCACCAAGCTATGTTAAATTTATACTTGCTACAACGGATCCGTTAAAACTTCCAGTTACTATTTTAAGCAGAACTCAGCATTATAGATTTAAACCGATACCAAAAGTTTTAGTAGTTTCTCATTTAAAAAATATTTTAGAAAAAGAGGGAATTTCATACGAAAATGGCGGAGTCGAAATTATCGCAAGAGCTGGAAATGGATCACTTAGAGATAGTTTAACATTACTTGATCAGGCCATAATTTATAGCAAAAATGATATCAAACAAGATATAGTCGCTAAAATGTTGGGACTTTTGGAACCTAGCAGGATTGATGATTTGATGAAAATCATAGTTTCTCAAGATAAAAATGAAGCGATAAATTTTATAAAAGAGTTGATAAATTACGATCCTGCGACGATTATAGATGAGATGATAGAAAATCTAAAAGAGAAATTTTTAAGCAAAAATGGATGTTATTCTCTTTTAATGTACGAGAGATTTTTTAGAATTTTAAGTGAAACAAAATCTTTGCTTAATGTAGGTAGTGATTCTCAATTTGTGCTTACTTTGATGATTTTTATGATGATGGAAGCCGTAAATTTGCGAGATATAGATTCGATTATAAATATTTTGCAAAATGAAGAAAAAGATAATTCTATAAAAAGTC
>CAMUNZ010000006.1 GCA_947090385.1 uncultured Campylobacter sp.
GCTAAAAAGAACATAGAAATTTATAAAAAACTTTTAAAAATCGCAAAATTAAAGGGTGGAATTGATGATATAAATTTTATTTATGAAATTTCAGAAGATAAGGCGCTAATTTTTAAAAAATCAGAAGTAAAACACAGAAAAAGCGTCACGGATAAAAACAGACTTTTGCAAATTATAAAAATTGTAAAAAACTCGCATATAAACGAAACTTTAAAAAATCTTTTTTTGTTTAATCTTTTGACCGTCCAGCGCCCACATCAAATAAGAGAACTCACGTGGGATAGGATAAAAGACGGTTTTATTTATTTTTACGAAAACAATAATAAAACAAAAATAAACGCAAGGCTTCCGCTATGTAAAAAAGCCGTTGAAATTTTAGATTATCAAAAAAGTTTAACAGGCGGCGACGGAATAGTTTTTAAATCTAATGTTATTTCAAAAATAAACGGCGATAAATTTAGCGAAACGGCGCTTTTAACGGCGCTTAAAAAGTTAAAAATAAACGATTTTCATATACACGGAATTCGTGGAAGTTTTGCTACTTTTGCGATTAGAGAGAGTGAGAATTTTGACGGCGTTTTAAGAGCGAAATTTGACAAACGAATAATTGACGAAATTTTGCTTCATACGCCTAAAAATGAAGTAGATAAGGCATATTTTAGAGATTTTAACTCCGCGGAGCATTTAAGAATTTTAAAATGGTGGGCGGAGTTTTTAGGATTTGAATGATTATTTTTTGCTTTCAATGTAATTTTTAACGTCATCTTCAAGCCATTCAAGCGGATATCTTATAACGCCGTTAAATACGATATAACGCGGGATAAAATCCCAGATTTCTTTTGCGTTTTGAGCGCGCATTTTTGCTAAAATGTTGCTGTTTTCAGAATAGCCCAAATATTTTGACGCTTCTTTTTGTGTTAATAATCTCATTTTAAGCCTTTAAAATGGAATGTTTTCATCGGAAGTATAATAATCATCTTTTTTATCGTTATTATTTGCTTGATTGCTGTTTTCTTGCTTATTATAAAGCATTTGTAAGCTTTCTACTATCACGCTATGGCTCGTTTTTGTTTGCCCTGCGTTATCGCTCCATTGATTAAATTTTAGCCGTCCTTCGATTAAAACTTTGCTACCTTTTTTTAAATAATTTTTAGCGATATCAGCTAAAACGCCAAAAAGAACGATATTAATAAATAAAACTTCTTCTTTTTTTGTGCCATCTTGACTTTTAAATTTGCGATTTACTGCGATTGAAGAAGTTGCAAATTTAACACCGTTTGCCTGTTTTATCTCTATGTTTTTGCATAAATTTCCTAATAAAATTACTTTGTTAAACATCTTTTAACCTTTATTTAAATAATATTCACTTTCGATAAATTCCAAATGCTGCTTTAACTCATCTTTTGATAATTCAGCATAGCTTTTAGGCTCGTTTTTATCGTTTAGCGGATAGTTTAAATCCGCGTATTTAAAAAGAAATTTTAAGCCATAAAGACCTAGCATATACGGCTTAAAATAAATCATTTTATCCCCTAAGTCGATTTTTGCTATTCGTATTTGTGCGAAATCTCGCAAAATGCCGTGTGCGCATCTATTTTGGGGACTAGTTTTGGGCGAGTTTAATCGCCCAGCTTGTTGTAGTTTTTTCGTATTCTTTTGACACATTTAATTTATTATCCATTAAGAATTTTTTATAATCCGTAGTTGTGCGATTTACCGGAAAAACTAAAATATTATAAAATTTAGTTTTTTCACCGTTTGCCATATCTATTAGCTGTTTTTTAATCTCGTTTTCTTGCTCTTGTAATTCTTGTTTTTGTGCTAAAATAGCCGTTAAATCATCGGTTAAGGCTTTTATCCCTAAATTGTCATTGTTTTCGTTTATAACCTTTTCAAGTAATGGCAACGGCTTATCTTTAAACTCTTTTTCAAATTCATCCCATTTTTTTAAAATCTCTTTTTGAACTTCTTCATTTGGCAAAACGATACAATAGACGCACTCTTTTTCTTCTGGATTTTGCGCCACAAAATAGCATTTTTTCGCGCCACTGCATAAAAGCTGTTGTTGGACTTGTAAAAAGTATTTTAGTGAAGGTTCGTTATTTGCCTTTATAAAATCAAACTCGTTTTTTGAAGATTTAAGCTCACAAATTTCGTCGCCTTTTTCGTTTATGCCGTCCAAACTAGCGCTTAATCTTGTATCATCGTCATAAACAAAAACGGCCGGCTCAAACTGATTATCTGATACAAAATTTGCATAAAAACGGATATTTTCTTCGGCCTCTTGTCCTCTTTTCATCGCTTCATTTTGAAAAACTTTTAAATCGCCGTATTTTATATGTGCTAATTTCTCTCGTCCGTTAAATCCTACACCAAATAAATCACCCACTTCACTTGCGTTAAAATGGCCTTTCCTGTATTCTTGCCATTCGTCTGTGTTTTGAAATAAAAATTTTATCTGCATTTTGTATCCTTTTAAAAAAGTTGATTTAAAATATCGATGTTGTAAGTATTTACGCGCCCGTATCTAGGGTCGATAACTGCACCCATAAACGCACCTTGCTCTTTGCTTAATTTTGTAGCTTTTTTACCAATTACTGCTGAGTTATACGAATTTGCTTTTATGCCTTTTAAATTTGCATAAGCAATCACCGTCATATAATTATCATTATTTAAAAGCCTGTTTATGTTGTGTTTTGTTTTTAGCTGCTCTTTTGCTAAATCGTCCGTTTTATTTTCTAAGGCTTTTACTGCTTTTTCTTGCTCGACTAGATTTTTAATCGTAGCTTGTAAAATTTCAAGCGAACTTAAAGGCTTTTTATACTCTTTCTCGACTTCTATAAAATATTTTCTTATCATCTTACCAATTTCGTTTTTTTCTAGCATACAAAACTCTTTAGCTAAATCTAGCGAGATGATGTATTCTATGCGTGAAGTTGCTCCAATTTCTCGCTCCATTTTTTTGTGGAACGACGTAAAATCGTAGTTTTCGACGGCTTGCGTGTCATCAAGTCGCTTTTTTATCCATGTTGAAAAATCCTGTTTGCTTTGTAGTTTTTCGTGTAAATTTCTTGCATTGACTGAGTTTATCTCAGCGCCGCCGATTTGTGTTTTTGAAATTTCGATTAAACTTGTCATCTTTTCTCCTTTATTAAAATTTATTTTTTAAAAAAACATCGCCGCATAAATTTGCCATTATGCTTTGAATTTCTATATAAGCCTCGCTTATTTTTTTGTTTGCTCGTCCTAGCAAAATAACCGCTTCTTCGTTCTTTTTCTCTCTTAAAATTTGCTGTTTTAAAGATAAAATTTCATCATTTTTTTGTGAAATTTGACTTTTATAATCGTTTATTTGATTATTATGTGAAATTTGCATAGCTTTTAAATTTGAAATTTCACCTATATAACTGCTAAATTTAAGCCGTTTATTTTCATCTAAAAGCTTGTTAAACGCTTTTATAAACTCAACTTTAAATTTATAAGCTTTCTCACCCGTAAAACCCATCACTAAAAGGCAAAAGCCATCTTTGGTAAGGTTGTAGCAGGGTTGCTTTCGCCCCTTGCTATCTGTGTAAAAAGTAAGCTGAAAATTCAGCTCATTAAAATTGCTAAAAGGTAAATTCTTGATGGTTTTTAAAATATCTTTATGCTGTTTTTCAAAAACCTTCGAAAGGCTTAATGTGTTACAAAATATCAACTCATTTTCAACTACAAATTCAACATTTACATCATTAATTAAAGCATTCATTTGTCACCGCCAAAATTAAAAACATAAATAGTTAAAATACCTAACGATAACATCGTTAAAACTAATGCTACTTCCATTTTTATATCCTTTATGGTAAAATAGCTATTGTGTGTAAGTGATGAGTGGCTAACGCCACCCACCAAGAACTAAAATTGCAGCCGTTATCTGCAAGATTAGCAAAACAATTTCTAAGGTTAGCTTGACCTTTTTCATTGTCTTACACCTTTTAGCGAATTTCAAAGGTTGGGGATTAATTACATCAACCTTTGATGTCGTAATTATATAATAATATTAAATAAATGTCAATAGTTTAGTTAATTGTTTTAAATAAATTTATATAAAAAGTTGAAAATTTTAATTGGCGAATTTTTGCGCCAATTAATTATTTTAAGTCTAGTAGTTTTTTAAGCACATTTTTTAAATTGTCGGCGTCTTTTATTTTTTTTTCAAGCTCATTTATTTTATACAAAAGGGCTATAGATTTTTCTAAATTTTCGCTAATTTTTCCAGTCGATGATATTGTTTTTAAAGCACCTTCACTATACCCTATAAGCTCCCCTAATTGTTTGTAAGTCAAATTTAGCTCCCTACAAACCTTTTTTACTATGTTTTCATCTGCTGTCATCTTTTAATCCTTTTTCTCATCTATCTTTTTAAACTTCTTATCAACCTTTTTTAGCTCTTTTGATACTTCTTTTATGTGCTCTTTTCTAGCTAACATTTCAGGGCGAACGCCATCATTTTCTATCATTATGTTTCTTACCTTTCGCCCGACCTCATAAGCTGTATTTTCTAAGTTTTTTTGACCATAAATTTTATTTGTTTCAATTTTTGCTTTTGTTTCTTGAAGTCTAAATAGATTGGCTGCTAATTCACGGCTACCCATAAAGTCAAAGACATTACTTTTATTATCAAGTCCTTTTATACGCCTTAACTCAGCTAAGCCCATATTATACATACCCATATAACCTTTATTTTGGAAAAAAGCGTAATTTGTAACGCCGTGAGTTTTAGCAACTCCACTAAGAGCCGTATTTGCTCCTTTTGTTTTTTCTCTTATTTCAAGGCGTTCTAATTGCTCACTTTCTATGTGACTATAAATAGCATCAGCTATGGTTGCAAAATATCCTTGAGCTAACGCAACCCGTGGCTTTTTAATATCAGCGTTCATAGAGATTAAAAAGCAACCAAACCTTGACAATTTATAATCTGAATTATCATCATTTGGTCTTATGTGTTCTAAAACATTATGCCCTATGCTGACACATACGCTTATTGCTTTATTTATAGCTTTGCTCATAGATTTTACACTATCATACTCAAGCATAGTAGCAAGTTCGCTAGCAAGCCAATAAGTAGAGCCATTTTTATGTGAAGATAACTCAAATTTATCATTTTCTATATTTTGTATATCAAATAGCGTTAATTCATTTTTCATATCTAACCTTTAAGAGTAGTTGAGTTATTTTACTAAAATTTAGCTTTTGAAGTGGTAAAAATACTAATCGCCCGATCAAGCTTTGCAAGTCCGCATTAATCAGGCTTTGCAGGGATTTGATCTAGCCTTGCGTTTCCTCTTGGTTCTCTACCTAATGCCCTAAAAACTCCACTATGAGTTATAATTCTAGTATTTTGGTATCACCCAAATTTAAAGCGCCATCAGCTAGTGACCTTATTATGTTCTCATCTGCTGTCATCTTTTAATCTTCCTTCTCATTATTAGCCTTTTTGAAGCGTTTAAACTATATGAATTTTATTATTTTAACCTTAAAGGCGTTTTATTTTAAACGCCTTCTTTAAATGCCTTTCTTAAAAGCTCACGATTTTGAAGCATATTTCCAACATTCGTTATTTCATCTTTTTCCACAAGAGAACTTTCTAGATAAATATCTTTTTCGTCATTTCTTAAATAAAATTCATCACCTTTTTCATTACCAACGACTAAAAAATATTCATCATTAGAATTTTTTAAGATATCGCCTTCATAAATTTCTTTATTTTCTATATCTTTTTGCCATGTATATCTCACAAAAATAACATCTTCAAATTTCTTTTTATATGTTTTATCCGTCAAACTATCATTTAATTTAACAGTTTTAACTTCAAAATTTAAATCAACAATGTTTTGAAAACCATTCTCTTCTTGATCCCAAATTTTAACTCTTACCATTTGCATAGTTTATCCTTTAAATTTATTTTTAAAAAAACATCGCCGCATAAATTTGCCATTATGCTTTGAATTTCTATATAAGCCTCGCTTATTTTTTCATTTGCTCGTCCTAGCAAAATAACCGCCGTTTCGTTGCTTTTATCTCTTAAAATTTGCTGTTTTAAAGATAAAATTTCATCATTTTTTCGCAAAATTTGACTTTTATAATCGTTTATTTGATTATTTCGTGAAATTTGCATAGCTTTTAAATTTGCGATTTCGTCCATATAACTACCAAATTTAAGCCGTCTGTTTTCATCCAAAAGCTTATTAAAAGCATTTATAAACTCAACCTTGAATTTATAGGCTTTTTCACCCGTAAAACCCATTACCAAAAGGCAAAAGCCATCTTTGGTAAGGTTGTAGCAAGGTCTTGGCTTCCCTTGTTTGTCTAAATACTGTGTTTTTTCAAAGTTGATAAATTTAAACTCATCATTTGGTAAGTTTTCAACAGCTTTTAAAATATGGTCGTGTCTTTTTTCAAAAACCTTACTCAAAGCAAGGCTATCTATAAATACACTCTCATCACGACTTTTAAACTCAACTTCAACACTATTTATCAAAACCAAAGCACTCATTTTTTGCCCTTTGTAAGTATTAAAACTAAATAACCAAGTAAAATAACTTCTACAACTTCTAAAATTTCCCACATTTTAAACTCCTTATGGTATAATTGCGGGTAGCACAATTTAAAGGCGGGGTTTTTAAGCCCCGTTACTTTTATATCCAAGCTTGGATAATTTTTGTGATTAGATAAATCAGCATTGCAATACGGATTAAAAAATCTAACCTTTTCATTGTGCTACTCCTTTCTATAAAACACTTTATTTGTGTTTTATGATAGAATTATAACACAATTAATATGTTATGTCAATAGTTTTTAACATAAAATAAGTAATTTTTGTAGAAAATAAACACTTTATTTGTGTTTTTATGTAGTTTTTAGCCACCCAAATTTTGGGGTGGCTGATTTTTAGCGTTTTAAAATATCTTTTAAGGTTCTGAAATCTTGAAGTTCGTTTTTAAGTTTTAAATTTTCATTATAAAGTTCAATTGCCTTTTTTAATGGTTCGCTAATTTTTTCTTGCCTTGATGCATTATTTATAGCACTTTCACTATACCCTATAAGCTCCCCTAATTGTTTGTAAGTCAAATTTAATTCCTTGCAAACTTGTTTTATTATGTTTTCATCACTCATCTTTATCCTTCATTTTGCTTTAAAACATTAATTATAGCAAATTAAGCTTCTTTTTTTATACTATTTATTTTTTGACATAGCATCGCTTTTGCTTTTTGAAAATCCGATTTTTTTAACTCTCTTAACTCAGTGATTTTAAAATAAGCTAAAAAATTTTTGATATTTGTTCCAGCTATATCCATAAGCTCAGATAATTCAGCAATTTCATCATTGTTTATTACTTGACTTTTTTGCTCTTTTTGTATATAATCTGGCTCTGTATTTAGAGAGTCAGCGTCCCTTGTGTCATCAATGGCAAAAAGCCCGTTTAATGCGTATTTTCTAGCATAGCTTGACGCTGTGCCAGTGACCTGACTCTCGTCCATACCTTTTTTATTTTCGCTTTCTCTAGCAAATCCACAAACTTTTATCTCATCTTTTTCATCTTTATAAGTAGCTGTAGCTTTTACATAAACGCGCCCTGCGATCTCGACTATTTCGTCGCTTAAAGTAATGATTGCGTTGTATTTTGCTAATAATGGCTTTAAGCTTTCTAAGATATCTTCGCAACTTCTATATTTGTATTTGCCAAAATTATTAAAATTTGTTTTTGGTGCTTTTAATTCAAATTGAATTTTATTTAAGCTCATTTTTATACTCCTTTTCGTATAAACTCGCGTAATAATAATATTCGTCCATTTTAAGGCCTTTTAAATTGATTTTTCGCGGTTTTTTCTACTCCTTAGCGCGACCAAGGACTAAATCCAAATAAAATTTTTCGTAATTTTATAAACGCTTCCGATTAAATCCAGATTTTAAGCAACCAGCCTAAGGCTCTGTCGGTCAAAGCTTTCGCTATCCAGCCTTTTATTTTTTTATTTTATTTGCGATATTTGGTTTAATTATCCGCAATAATCCAGCGCAAACGCGTTAGGATTTACATCGCCTTCTAACTCATCTCTGAAATTTTCTTTTCTTTGCTCTACGACGTCATCTAGCTTTTCGACGGCTTTTTTTAATAATCTTATCGCCTCTTTTATCGTAAATCTCTCGTCACTAAACTCATACAAATCTGAGAAATTATCGTTTAAAATTTCATTTGTATTTTCTACCTCTTCTAGCAACGCATAAGCATTTGCCGCTAAATCCTCAAAAGGTGCGATTTGCTCCTCGTAATCTACGTGAATTTTTAAGGCTTCCATTTTTTGTCCTTTTGTTTTTTTGTTTGTGTGATGATACCTACAGTTATGTTAAAAATTACTTAAAGTAAGTAAATAAAATTACTTATTTTTTGATAAACTTACAAGAAGTAAATTTTTAGGAGAAAAAATGAAACCATTTAAAGAAAAAATAAGAGAGCTTATAAAAAAAGATACAAATCTAAACACAAAGAAATTGGCTGAAAGCTTAGGAGTTTCTCAGCCTTTAGTTTCACAATGGCGAACTGGGCTTAAAAAACCAAGCGTAAAAAATATGCAAAAATTAGCAGATATTTTCCAGATTGATGTTTCTTATTTGATGGATGATAGAATTGAAATTTTACAGATTTCAAATAAAGCCACGACTAACGTCGGCGTCCTTGAAATGGTCGCAGGATTTGGGACGGAGGGCGTTTTAGATGTAAATTTTAAAATAGATTATGAATTGTGCTTACCAAAAGAATTTTTAGGAAAAATTCCTGCAAAACACGCAAGAATTATAAGATGCCTAGGCGATAGCATGGAGCCAGAGTTTCAAAACGGCGATTATTTGCTAGTTGAGATGCTAGATGGGCGTTATTTCATCAAAAGAGAAGGCATTTATCTAGTAAGAGTTGGGGAGATAGTTTATATAAAAAGAGTGCTATTTTTACCTAACGGGGACGCAAAACTTATAAGCATAAATCCTAGCTACGGCATAATTCAACCGATTAAAGATTTAGGCTATGAGTATGAAATTTTAGGCGCAGTATATGGCAAAATTTCAGTAAAACTCGGTAGTGGCTTTCAATTTGACAATCAAGGGATAAAATAATTTCTTTATAATGCTCTTTATATGGACGATTTTAATTGTTTCGTTTTTTTAAACGATGCGATTTTTATTGTCTCTTGTTTAATATCTTTATTTAATATCTTTAGCTTTTTATAATTAATTTTTTAAATTATCGTTTAAATTTTATACAAAAAACAAAAACATACATTTTATTATTAGCTATTTTTTAGAAAACTTATAATTTTTAGCTAAATATTTTATAACTTTAAGTATTATTGAACTAACTTTTTTATACAATACACAAAAAAGCCTAAACATCAAAAAGGACACAAGATGAATTATAAAAAATTTTTAATTAATTTTTTGGTTTCGCAAGGACTTAGCGAAAACTCTGCAAAAGTTTATATAAGTGGCACACGAAATAAAAAGCCAAATGCAGATGTCCGCTATAAGGCTTATATTGAGCTTGGGCATCCGTTTAATGCATGGGGGACGAAGCTTAAAGCTTACATAGAAGCAAGAAATAAATTAAACTCAGAATTTTAAATAAAGGAGCATAAAAATGTTATACAACCACAGTTTTAGCGTAGAGTTAGCTACAAAGATAGGATTAGAAGAGGCGATTATTTTAGAGCATATTGCGTATTGGATATTTATGAATAAAATGGAAAATAGAAATTTTTACGACGGCAAGACTTGGACTTTCATGAGTGCAGATGCTTTTGCGAAACATTTTCCATATCTAGCAAGTCAAGGCAAAAGAAGAAACGCGAGAATTTATACGATTTTAAATAAATTAAAAAAAATGGGCGCGATAATCACTGGAAATTATAACCCTACGCCTTATGATAGGACGATGTGGTATGCTTTGGGTGAAGGATGGGAGTGTTTGCTTGAGAAATTTGAAAATTTTGCAAGTATAAAAAACGACCAAAAAAATTTTGGCAAAAATAAATCAGATGAAGACGGAAGCAAAAAGGACAATTTTAGAAATGATAGCGGTGATATTTTGAAATCACAAGAGAGTGAAATCAAAAACGCACAACCGAAATCACATAAAAAATACAATACAAATTCAAAACAAAATTCAAAACTAGAATCAAAAGGGGAAGAAGCCGCAAAAAATGATTTTGAAGATGAAAAAGCTGATAAGGCAAACAATCAAACACCCACATTAAAAACAGAGGCTATAGAAGCTGAGATTATCGAAGATTTAAACGCTGATAGTTTTTCGTTAAAAAACGAAACTCCATACGAAAAAACAAGTGATATTTATAAAAGACGATTGGAAGAGTATATAAACAGCGTAAGGCGTAAAAATCCGCTTTATATGAGTTTTAATGAGTTTGAAAATGCTTTGCTTACTAAAAATTATAAATATAAAAATTTTGCCAGAGCGTATCTAAAATGGAATAGCAAAAACACGCAAAATAAAAACATTCAAGTAAATCCAACTGGTATGAGCGATAAAACGGTAAATGCCATAAATGAGTTTTTAAAGGGAGCTTCAAGATGACACAACAAGAGTTTATAAAAGAATTCGTCGTTTTGCTAAGTTATTATAAAGCTGATTTAAGCACAGAGATAATAGCGCTATATTACGAAAATTTAAAAGATTTTAGCATCGAAGAGTTTATAAAAGCAAAATCTAAAATTTTAAAAACTCGCAAATTTTCAAATATGCCGTCAATTGCTGAGTTTATAGAAAATTTAGAAGGCGACGCAGATGAAAAAGCTTTAAACGCTTGGGATGAAGTTTTAAAAGCTATGGATAAGTTTGGAGCTTATGAAAGCGTAGCGTTTAAAGATACGGCCATCGCAAAAGCGATTTTAAATATCGGCGGCTGGATTGAGCTTAATAACGCTGATGATTTAACGTGGCTTAAAAAAGATTTTATAAAGGCTTATAAGGCGTATTGTAAAAATAGCTATCCGCAGACGATTTATTTGCAAGGAATTGCAGAGCTTAATAACCGCCTTATAAAAAGCCCTTGCCAGATGAATATTAATTTAATAGGCTACGACAAAGCAAAATGCAATTTAGGCGTTTTTATACAGCCAAAAAATGAAATTTTAACAATCACAAATAACACTTTAAAAAGGATTTAAAATGACAAATATTTTTTATTTATACGGCGTAGAAAGGTTAAAAGATATAAAATTTTTAATAAAAGAAAGGATTGAAAAATCACAAATTTTATTAAATAAACTTTTAAAAGACCCAGTTGAGGCACAAGACGAAGATAGGATAATAGAAATTTATAGAAACATCAAAAAAATGCAAGAAATTTTAAAAACAGAGGAAAGCCTAAATGAAGAAAATTGCTAAAGCACCGTTGCCGTTTTTAGGGCAAAAACGAAATCATTTAAAAGGATTTAAAAAAGCCCTTACCTATTTCAAAGATGATGCCACCTTTGTTGATGTGTTTGGTGGAAGTGGGTTTTTATCTCATGTAATTAAGCAAGAAAAGCCAAATGCAAAAGTGATTTGGAATGATTTTGACAATTATCAAGAAAGACTTGACCATATAGACGAGACAAACATACTTAGAAGCAAAATCGTAGAGATTACAAAAAACTATCAACAAAACGAAAGAATTTCACAAGAAGATAAAGAAAGAATTTTGCAAATATTGCGTGATTTTGATGGATATAAGGATTATTTAACACTGGGTTCGGGAGTTTTTTATCAAGGAAATTGCGCGAAAAATTACGATGAATTTGCAAAAAATCCTTTTTTTAACAAAACAAATATAGCAAAGCATTACGTTTTAGACCCTCCGTATTTGCAAACGTTAAACGCGTTTTATGAAAATTTTTTTTCCATGAGGGAGTTTTTAAATGTTTTTGAGTATTTAAGGGCTCCGTTTATATTTTTTAGCAGCGAAAAAAGCGACATCGTGCCGTTTTTAGAGTTTGTAAGAAAACACACAAATAAATCGTTTTTTGATAATTTAAAAGTAGAAAAGGCGGGGCATTTTTTAAACGTCCCTAAAAACAGATTTCCGAAAATTGATTATTTGTTTTATTGCGAAAAATGAATTTAGTTTTTAAAGTCCCGTTAAAAATCGATTATAAACTCAGTTTAAATAGAATTTATGCTGGGATAAATTGGCGTTTAAGGATGAAAGAAAAACAAGCGATAAAGGTTTTAACATTTAAGGCGTTAGGAGATTGCAAGGCGAAATTTACAAATCCCGTAAGTATAAAAATGAGTTTTTACTCGAATTTAGATGTATCAAATCACGCTTATTTATTTAAGATGATAGAAGATGCGATAAAAGAGAAAGGAATTTTGCAAGATGATAGCTATAAATTTGTGAAAGAAAACATCATCCAAAAACAAAACGAATTTAAAGGCGTTATCGTAGAGATAAAGGAGTTTAATGGATACTAAAAAATTTTCACCTAGATTTTGGAACGAAGTAAGAAAAGATTATGAGGCTGGAATGTCGCAGGTAGAATTGCGAAAAAAGTATGATTTAAAAAAAGGCACGTTAGCGATGAAGATAATGCGCGGTGGTTGGCGTTTATCACAAGAGCAAACAGCCAGTATTAGCGATTTTAAAAATTCTTTTGTAGAGTTAAGCAAAAATTTTGATAACGCCAGTTCGCAACAAAAAGAGGAGATTGTCGAGCGAGTAAGGACGATAATACAAGACAATTTAATTATTAAAAACAATAGAAGCCTTTTAAAAGTATTTCAAGGGCGAATTGGTGAGCTTTTAGATGCTGGAGCTTACAACACACCAAACGAGATAAAATTAGGCGTTTCGACGCTAAAAGATGCAGAGTTTATAGTAAATCCAAAAGTGCCAAAAATCGACGTAAAACAGCAAAATCAAACGCAAATTAACAAGATTGAAAGGATTATAATTGACCCCGCAAAAAATGACGATTAAAACACCGCGCTGGGCTTTGCCGTTGTTAAGAAAATGCCGCTATAAAGGAGCAAAAGGCGGACGCGGTAGCGGAAAATCGCATTTTTTTGCTGAATTGTTAGTAGAAAGCGCTATTTTAAATCCAAGCTTAAAAGCCGTTTGCATAAGAGAAATTCAAAAGAGTTTAAAATATTCGTCAAAAATGCTAATAGAAAACAAAATTTCAGCCCTTGAGGTTGATGATTTTTTTGATATTACACAAAACGAAATAAGAGTAAAAAACGCAGATGGTTTGATAATCTTTCAAGGTATGCAAGACCACACAGCAGATAGTATAAAATCGCTTGAAGGCTTTGATTTAGCTTGGGTAGAAGAAGCGCAAAATTTAAGTAAAAAAAGCCTTGAATTGCTTCGCCCGACGATTAGAAAAGAAGGGAGTGAAATTTGGTTTTCTTGGAACCCAAAAAGCCCAAAAGATGCAGTAGATAGCTTTTTTATAAATGCAAATAAAAAAGATGATTTTATTTTGGTAAATGTAAATTATTACGATAATCCATTTTTACCAAAAACTTTGCTTGATGAGGCAAATTACGACAAAATAAACAATCCTTCAAGTTTTAATCATATTTGGCTAGGCGATTATAGACAAAATGACGAGGCTTTGATTTTTGCGGATAAGTTTATCATCGATGAGTTTGTAAGCGATGAAAATTTTAAAGATTATTACGGGCTTGATTTTGGATTTTCAAAAGACCCAACAGCTGGGATTAAAGCACTCATTAAAGATGATTATTTATTTATAGAATACGAAGCTGGAGCGATAAATTTAGAGCTTGATAAGACAGCCGATTTTTTAATCTCAAAAATCCCAAATATTCAAAATCAAGTTATAAGAGCAGATAGCGCAAGGCCCGAAAGCATAAGCTATTTAAAGCGCCACGGTTTGCCGTTTATAATCGCTGCAAAAAAGGGCAAAAACAGCATAATAGAAGGCATTGAGTTTATAAAAAGCTTTAAAAAAGTGATTATCCATCCGCGCTGCGTAAAGGCGGCAAATGAGTTTAGAAATTACGCCTATAAACAAGAGCGATTTAGCGGTGAAATTTTACCCGTCCCGCTTGATGAAAATAACCATTTTATAGATGCTTTGCGTTATGCAATCGAGCCGTTGATGCGAAATTTCAAGCCTTTTTCTTGCGCTTTAAGAAGGGAGAATTTATGAATTTTAGAGATATTTTATTAAAAAATCCAGAAATGGCAAAATTTCTATTAGAAAATTACGCTGGGAAGAGGGTTTATATCCCGCTTTTAACCTTAAAAGATTTAGAAATAATCGAAAATTTAGAGCGTATGAAAAAAGCTGGGTATTCGGTAGAGCAAATGATAACCGCTTTAATCTCAAGCTACGAAATAGCAAATAAAAAAACAGCAAGAAGAAAAATTAAAAGATTTTTTGAGGTTTTTTATAAAAAGGATGGATTTTGCCAAAAAAGCGCCTTTTAATTAAATAAAATTCTTTCATTTTTAAAGAAAGGAAGAAGATGACGGAGTTAAAAGATATTATCGTACCAGAAATTTTAAGCGATTTTATAGATAGCGGTTTGATGGAAAGCTCAGCCCTTTTAAAAAGTGAGATTATAAGGACAAATCCGCTTTTACAAGATTTAGCAAATAGCGGCGGATATTTTGTAGCGATGCCTTTTTGGAGCGATTTAAGCGGTGACGCTGAAGATGACGGCAAAGGATACAACGGCACGGCTTTAGATGTGGGGGATATCTCAGCAAGTAAAGAGATAGCAGGGAAAATTTTCAGAGCGAAATCATGGGGAGCGTCGGATTTTGCAAGTATTATAAGCGGTAAAAATATAATGCAAGTAATCGCCTCTAAAATTTCAAAATATTGGGCAAATGAGATGCAAAAAGATTTATTTGCTAGTTTAAAGGGTGGTTTTGCAAAATTAGGAGAAACTCACACATTAGATAAAAGCGCAGAAGTTATAAGCGTAAATGATTTTATAGAAGGTTTTTCGTTGCTTGGTGATTTAGGAAATGAAATTTCTACGATTGCGATGCATTCGGCTGTATTTTGGAAGCTTAAACAAGAGCAAATGATAACTTACGAAACTACAGAAGATAAATCGACGCAAATGCCTACATATTTAGGAAAAAACGTGATTGTAAGCGATAGTTTGCCATTTGAAACAAGCGGGAAAATTTACACAACTTATTTATTTGCAAATGGCGCTATAAGTTACGCAAAAGTTGATGTAAAAAATAGCGTTGAAACGTTTAGAAAAAGCCTAGAAGGAATTGACACGATTATAACAAGACAAGCTTACATACTTCATCCAAACGGATTAAGTTTAAAAAAGCAACTCCCTTCAAGAAAAGATTTAGAAAACGGCGCGAATTGGGAAAAAGCAAAAGATAATAAAGCTATTAAAATTTTAGCTATTAAACATAAGGTGGCGTGATGACGTATGCAGAATTAATAAAACAAAAACAAGAAGAAGAAAAAAAGAAAAAAGAGAAAAAAGATGATAAACAAAATAAAGATAAATGAAGGCTTTAGAGCCTTTATTTATAAAGATACCTTAGGTTTTGAAACGATTGGATATGGTTTTAAAGTTGATGATTTAACGCGCGACGAATTAGCCCTAAACGGTGGCAAAGTCGCCCCGATGAATGAAGAAATAGCTGAGAAAATTTTAATTTTAAAAATTCAAAAACTAGAAGAGAGTTTAAAAAAAGAGTTTCGCTTTTATGAAAATTTGCCACAAAATGTAAAAGAAGTTTTATTGGAAATGGCTTATCAAATGGGAATTTTAGGAGTTAAAAAATTTCGTAATACTTTGATATTTATCGAAAAAGGCGATTATAAAAGAGCTTACGAAAACGCACTTAAATCTTTATGGGCTAAACAAACGCCAAATAGAGCAAAAAAAGTTTTAGCTGGGCTTTTAAATGGTTGAGTTGATTTTAAATTTCTTTAGCAAAAAAATAAATTTTATTTTAATCTCTTTTTGTGCTTTTGTTTTTTTGTTTTTATTTTTTTCAAATTTGTTTTTAAATCATCAAAATGAGAGGTTAAAAAGCGAAATTGCGTCATTAGGGCAAAAAAATTTAATTTGTGATTTTAATTTGCAAAAACAAAACGAAGAGATTAAAAAACTAGAAAATAAAGAAATTTTAAAAGAAAATGAAACAGCAAAAAAAGTAGAAAAAATTTTTATAGAAGATAATTCAACGAGGGCGGAGCTAAATGCTTATAAAAAAATTTTTAATGCTAGCTTTTAGTTTTTTTATTTTTTGTGGTTGTGGTGGAAAAAATTTGGAATATAAAAAAGTTTATATCCCTATAAAATGCCAAACGCAAATGCCAAATAAGCCAAAAAATAGGGGCGATTTTGCAAGCCATAAAAGATTTTTGATTTATCTTTTAGAGTGTGAAAACAGGCTTAAATTTTGTTTAGGATTAAAAAATGATTGATGAAAATATAATTAACAGTGGGAGCGATTTTATCGCAAGAAGCGATAGCTGGGGAGTGTCTGCTTTATCTGTGTTTTTTGTTTTATTGCTTTTTGCGGTATTTGTTTTTTTATCTGTTTATGTGGTAAGAAATATTTCAAGAGTGGTAGAAAACAACACCGACGCATTAAATAGAAATATAGATAAAACAGATAGAAATTTCGACGATATTAAAAATAAACAAAACGAAATTCATATCGATATAAAAGAAATTTTATTAAATACAAAGGATAAATAATGGCAAGAGTTTTAGCAAAAACTGGTTTAAAAATCGCCTTAGAAAGTAAAGCCGGTGAGTTTGTAGAGCCCACAGAAGTTATAAAAATAACCTCAAATATAACGCCTAAAATAAAACTTGACGAGGTAGAAATCCCAAATTTTAGCTTTTATGGTGGCACGAAAGATGTTTTAACGATAGCCGATTGGGGACAGATGGAGATAGAAGCTTCAACTTGCCTTTATCCAGATTTAAAAATGTTTGAATCTCTTTTTGCGATGTGTAATTTAAAAGTAAAGTCAAACGACGACGCAAATACTGTTTTCGTGCCAGATACTCACGGCACAAAAACTGGTAGCGTTAGTTTGATTTTGCCAGATAGAAGATTTTTGGGCGCTGGAGCTAAGGCTAGTTTTTCTATGAGCGCAAAAGTAGCAGATAAAATAGAAGTAAAATTTAACATAAAAGCAGCTTTTTGTGGCGAAGATATAGCGCCGCAAACTTTTGAAGATACAAAAGCACAAAGACCACTTTATATAGCAAGAGATATGCAAATGTCGATGGATAACGAAGAGATAAACTTAAGCGAGTTTTCTTTTGAGATGGGAAACGAGATAAATTACGAAAAATTTACGAATATCGGCGAGTTTCATATGAGTGATTATGCGCCTAAAATCACGCTTAAAACAAGGCTTGAGAGTGGAAAAGAGAGTGGATTTGAGGCTTTTGCACATGGCAAAGTTTTCACAAATTTTATAGCTAGTTTTACAGAAAGTGGTAGCTCTAGAGGTTTTGTTTTAAAGATACCTACATTAAAAGTAGCAAAAACGCCAGAATTTGTAGATTTGGACGGAATTTATGTATTAGAGAGAGAATTTATAGCCTTAAGCGATAAGGGCGATGATAATTTCGAATTGATTTATAACAAAATGTGAGAACAAAATGGCAAGGTTAGAAAACGGACTTGAAACGATGGAGCTAGGCGTCACAAGCTGGAGGCTTATAATAAACGATAATTTCACGAAAGTTTATGCAAAAAGCGAAGTGGATGAGCTTTTAAAAGGAAACGAACAAATAAGTTTTAAAGCGAAAGATTTTAAAGTAAATGGAGTTTTTGCCTTAAATGCTTTAAAAGTGGATTATAAAACAAAACCAAAGGCGCCAAATGGCTTTTTTAAAATAAATTTAAACGGCAAAGATGTAGCAGTGCCGTATTATGAAATCAAAAAGGATTAAAAATGATAACAAAATATAAAGTAGATTTTATAATCGACGATGAAGTTTTTAAAATCGAGGTAAAAGACCCGAGCTTTCAAGAAAAAAAAGAGCTTGAAAACTTAACAGCAAAAAGCAAAGAAAAATTAGCAAATTTTAACATCATAAATGCAAAAAAACAGACGATTTTAAATAAAATCGAGTATAAAAAAGAGCTTATAGAAATAAATAAAGAGCTTTTAAAAAGCAGTGAAAACAAAAGTGAAATTTTAAAAGAAAATAGAAAATTTTTGCAAGATATAGATGCATTAAGAGAAGAATTGACAAGCTTAAAAGATATTGATTTAAACGCTATAAACGACGAATTAGAAGAGGCATTAAGCTTTAAAAACAACCTTTTAATTTTTGGCGACGATAAAGAAAGATTACTAAAAACGTTAAAAAATAAAGGCATTTGCAATCAAAAATTTTGGGAGGTGCTATCAAAAGAAATCCAAAAAGAGCAAGAAAAAAAGTAAAAAAGCTTTGTAAATTTGTATCGCAATTTCGAAAAAATAAAGAATTTGCGACCTTTAAAGATGAAAAAGAGAAGCAATTTTTACAAAGCATGGGCGTTGTGTTTTTGGAGGATGAATGGGAGATGAGGGTTGCCGAGATGTTTTTTTACTCATTGCAAAAAGAGAGCTTAAATTTTGAGTTTATAAGATGTTATTGCGACAAATTTGAGCTTGATATAGTAGAAATTTGGACGGTATTAAACAGGCTTTTTAACGAATTAAACAAAAATTTATTTAAAGGTTAAAAGATGAATTATTTTTTTAATAAATCCAAAACAAATAGCATAAAAAAAGGCAATGCCAAAAAAGCAATTAGCAAGGTTTGTGTGCTAAGCTTTACGGAGCTATCTGGCAAAAATAAATTTAAAATTAAACCAAGAATAAACAAAAACGGAGCAAATAAAATCGCGCCAACAACTTTTATAAATAAATTTTTGCTTTTTAAAAACAAAATAGACAAGATAAAAAGTATAATTGAAGCTGTAAAAAATCCAAAATTACCAACTAAAAACATTTTTATCCCTTTTTATTTAATTATATCAAAAACGAGACGCTATGGATAAAGATTTAAGTATAAAAATTTCAGTTGATAGCAAAAATGCCTCACAAAATGTAGAAAATTTAAACAATTCATTTGATAGTTTAAAACAAAAGGTTGATTTTGGGGCTAAACTTTCTATACTTACCGCTGGATTTGCCGTAGTTAGTGATAAAATCGTCGGCGTGATTTCTCGCTCTTTTGAATTAGCCGATAATTTTAAAATGCTTGAGGCGCGTGTTAATTTAGTTTCGGCGTCTAATGAAGAGCTTAGCACGTCCATGCAAAAACTTTTTAACATTTCTCAAAATACAGCCTCATCTTTTGAAAGTGTGTCGGGGCTTTATACTTCTTTAAAAACAGCGACTTCACAACTTAGCGTATCACAAAAAGATTTGTTAGAAGTGACGCAAACTATAAATCAAACTTTAACAATAAGCGGAGCAGGGGCAGGAGCAAGTAGCGCGGCGCTTATACAACTTTCACAAGCTTTTGCAAGTGGGACGCTAAGAGGGGATGAACTAAACTCGATTTTAGAGCAAACTCCGCGCCTAGCAAGGGCTATAGCTGAAGGGATGGGCGTAAGCGTTGGAGCTTTAAGAGAGCTAGGAAGTCAAGGAAAATTAACAAGCGAGGAAGTTTTTAGCGCCTTACAAAATCAAAAAAACAAAATAGAAGAAGAATTTTCAAAAATGCCTCTTACTATATCTGGAGCAAAAACGCAAATTCAAAACTCAATTTTTGCTTTAATCGGAGGACTTGACGGAGTAAGTGGGGCATCTTCAAACGTAGCAAATGCATTAAGCTTAATAAGCGGTTGGATTGATAAAAATAAAGCTGTGATTGTGGAGTTTGGAGGCGATGTTTTTAAGAGTTTTGAATTAATTGGAAGTAGCATAATTTTAGTGATAAACGGCGTAAGAGAAGGCGTATTAAACATGGTAAATATGGTAGGCGATACGATTAATGAAAGCGTGAATTTTTGGATTGATTTATTAAATCAAGCAATAACAAAATTTAACGAAGTTTTATCGACTGATTTGCAAACGATTGACAAAATAGAAATTTTCGATATGAATGCGATTAAAAACGAATACGAAGAAGTAAAAAGGCAAAACGACGAAATTTTTGCAAATATTAAAAATCAGGTTGATGATATCGCTAAAACTTCATATAAGGAAAATGTAAGCTTAGCCCCTAGCGAGGTTAAAAATACGCCGGTTTTAATAAAAAAAGAGGATAAAAAAGAAAAAAAGGCGCGAAAAAAGCAAGACCCACAAGAAATTTATAAAAAGCAGCTTGATAAAGCCATCGAATATTATAGCGCAATAGGTGATTTAGAAAATAAACGGATAAAAGAAAAAGAAAAACAGACGCTAAAACTAAAAGAGTTGGGATTAAATAATTTACAAATAAATAAATATTTAGCAGATGAAGAAGCAAAAGAAAAACAAAAAAAAGATTTAGAGTATTTAGCATTTAAAGAGCGCTATTATGAGCTTTTAGGTGATAAGGCAAATGCTGCGATTATGAAAAACAGACAAGAAGAGATAAACTTAAAAAACAGCGGCTATAGCGACACAGAAATAGCCTCTGGGCTTTATGGTGAAAATAAACAAAATGAAAATTACGAAAGCTTAAGCTCTTCTATGGGATATGATACTGGCATAGCTGGTGATATAAATGCAAAACTAACGGCGATTGATGAGTTTGGCGCCCTAGAAGAAGAGAGAATAAACGCTAAATATATGCTTTTAGAAGAAAACGAAGAAAATCATAATAAAAAAATGGATGAGATTATAAAAATGCATATGCAAGCAAGGCTTAGCTATGTAAGCGCTGGACTTGATGGGATGGGAGCCTTAGCGAAAACTTTTTACGATTTAAGTGGTGGCGAAAACGTAGCAGCATTAAGAGCCTATCAGGCGATGATGATAACAAAAGCGGTAATAAACACCTATACAGCAGCCACAAACGCGATGGCTACGGCTGGAAATCCTTACGTAGGTGCAGCGATGGCAGCGGTAGCTATAGCGCAAGGAATGGCGCAAGTTTCAGCCATAAAATCGCAAAAATTTCATAGTGGTGGCGAGGTTGGAAATTTACGAAGTGACGAAGTAAATGCGACTTTACAAACGGGCGAATACGTTTTAAATAGAAAACAAGTAGATAGTTTAAAAGATGATAAGCAAGGCGCCGAAGGTGGCGTAATAATCGTAAATACTATCGACCCGGATATGTTTAATCAATGGGCTTCAAGTAGAAGCGGACGCAAAGTTATAAAAAACGTAATACAAGGATAAATATGTTTATACATGGAAAAGCTAAAATTTTTGATTTTATTGATATTTTAAAAGAAAATTGCATAAAAGCTGGATGGAATTTAAAAAAAGAGAGAGTTTTAAAATTTGACAAAATTTACAATACGATAAATTTTAAATTATCAAGCGAGAATTTAACAGATGATTTATTTCATACTTCAGAAAGCTTTTTATTTGTCACTTTACCGAGAAAAGCAAAAGCAAAAGAGTTGATTTTTAATGGTGAGGGCGCTAAGGTTAGCGTTTATGGCGTTTTGCAAGATAACACAGAAGAGATTATTTTTAAAGATGCCACAACTTCACCGCAAAAATTAGACACGAAAAAGCAATACGCACGTTATAAGATTATCTCAGATGTAGAAATAAAAGAGGCAAATTTAACGTTTGAAACGGGATTAAATTTGCAAAAAGAGATTTATTTGCAAAGTTTTGGAAGTAGCGAAAAAGAAGAAATTTGCGTAAATTTTGGTGCTTATTTGATGCCTGTTGATTTTAGCAATTTGCAATGCAATGTGGCATCTGGTTTTTCAAATGAATTAGATTTTTTTAATCAAAATAACGGCATAAATTCTGTTATGGGCTGCGGTGAAGAGTTTGATTATTTTTTAAATATCGACAAAAACAGAATTATTTTGGTGATAAAAAGCGCCTCGCTTTATGAAATAGGATATTTTGGAAAGTTGAGATTATACGGCGGCGAATGGAGCGTGGCTACAAATTTCGCAAATATTGCACCAAGCTACAGCGCAGAAAGAAAATTGCTAGATATAGACAAAAGCTATATAGAAAATCCAGAAATTTTATACGCAAATAAGCGATACAGTTTAACCAAAGATAATACAAATATAAGCGGCCAGAACGGGTTAGATTTAGCGCCGTTTAATAACGGCGATGTTTATTGTGTGCCTATTTTTTATTATAAAAAGAGAGAAGGCGATCGCTTAAACGGGATTTTTTTTGGTGAAGTTGATGGGATTATAAAAATCGCTACGGCTAAAGGATTAAACAGCGAAGATGAGATAAACATAAATGGCAAAAATTATATAGTTTTTCAAAACGGCAAAAGCGCTGGAGCTTATAATTTATTTGCAGTTTTAAAGGAGTAAAAATGATAATTCAAAGCGGAATTTGCCACGATAGATTTGAGTTTTTAGAAATTCTTGCGAATTTTGCAAAAAGATGTGGCTGGAGTATAAATAAACAAACAAAAGACGAATTATATCTAAAAAACAGTTTTGATAATTTTTTACAAATAAAATTAGATTTTTACGAAAATCAAAAAGGCGCTATGGTTGCAGGTGCTTTTTCTTTTGATGAAGATAAAAAATTTGAGGAGCAAGAAGGCTTTACGTTTTTAAATTTGCACTCTTCTTATTCGCAATATTTTCAAATTTCTACGGGATTTGATTTTGGTGAGATAGATTTAGAAAATTACACGCTTTTAGGGGACGAGGAGGTTTTATTTTGCCGTGTATTTGGTAGTTTTACTAATTTAAGCTTTTATAATTTTTTTAGTGCAAATTTGGTTAAAACAAACGATTTTGACGGAGGGCATTTGCTTTTTGGAAATTGCGCTTTGGGCGAGTATTTTGGAGATTATAAAGGGATAAAAACAAGCACAGGTTATTATAGCCCTTTTGAAGTAGGTTTAAATGAAACGAATGGTTTTTATTTTCTAAGAGTTGGTAAAAAATGGATGGCAAATTTTGTGAGCTATCTATTTGGCGGGGAAAATCTAAAATTTAGCGATATTCGTATTTTTTCAAATTTACAAGCAAGGCGCTATATCGGTGATGAGCCGGTTAATTCAATCGTGAGGCTTTCGCTTTTTGACATTTTGGATATAAAAAGGGATTTTTATACAAATTTGCCCATTATTGTAGCGCCAGAGTTTTATTATAAAAACGATTTGGAAAGTTGGAGTGTGGCTGGATATTTAGATAAAATCAGAGTTGTTAGCGCCGTTAGAGATAAAGAAGAACTTTATTTAGGCGATGAAAAATTTATCATCATGCAAACGCCCGGGGTATGGGAAGAAAAATACGCCTTGGCGGTGAAATTATGAGAGTTGGATTGCTTGGAAATAGCAAAAATTTTTTTAACGGCGAGGCTTTAAATCACGCAAAAAAGGCAAAAATCGTTAAAAAAAAAGAAATTTCGCCATTAATCGTAAAAAAATCGCATAAAAAAGGAGTTTTAAATAAAAGCTTTTGCCATAAAAAAAGCGTGTGGCTTTATAATATAAAAAACGAAAATTTAGCGCCCATTCTTACCTCTTTAGATAGAAATTTCGATTTTGGGATAATCACAGAAGAAAGACTGGTTAAATTTTATATAAGAAACGCAGACGATAAAAGTATTTATTTGCAAGATATCAAAAACGAAGCAAATGGCGTGCGAATTAGTGGGATAAATGCAGGTGATACTTTAAGGCAAAACGAATGGCGAAAAGTTATTTTAACCGTGCAAAACGCTGGAGATATCGACGCAAAAGGCGAAATAAAATTTATATTTGAAAATCAAACGATAATTTTAAAAATAACTGGGACAAGGGCGGTGATTTTTGCTTATCGTCCAAGCTTTAGCTATTCTCAAACAAAAGAGTTTAAAACGGATATTTTTACCGCACAAAACGGCAAAGAAACAAGAGTAGCAAAACTAAACAGACCAAAAATTTCAGTAAGTTTTAGCATAACCACAAAAGAGATAGAAAACGGCGTAATTGATGTTTTGAACTTTGCTTTAAATAAATATTGTTTAATTCCTTTGTGGCTAAGCTTAACGCTTTGTATGGAAGATAGCAAAGGCGAAATTTTAAAATGTGATACAAAAAACAGAGATTTTTATGATTATTTGATTGTATGGCGGGATTTTAATGATTATAATTTTGCAAAAATTTTAAAATTGGATGAAGAAAGTATAACAATCGATAAAAAAATAGAGGCAAAAAAGGGCGATTTTATTTTGCCACTTTTAAAAGCGACACCAAATAAGCGCGTAAATTACGACTTTTTAAACTCAGAAATAAAAAGTTTTAATTTAGAGTTTAAGGAGCTTTTGTGATTTATAAAGATAAAAAGATTTGGGATAAATCGCCGCTTGTAAAGCCAAGAATTACGCTTAAAAATGATTATGAAATGGCTGGGAAAATTTACCAAGAAAAATGGAGTTTAACGCCAAATTTACGCATAATTTCTCATAATTATTTTATTTTTGATTTAGATGAATTAAAAGAAGTTGAAAATTTTTTTTATGAGATGAAAGGAAGGCTAAATAGCTTTTTTATACCTTCACACACAAAAGATTTAATCGCGATAATTGGCAAAAAAGGCGATAATTTTTTTAGCATAAAAAAGCAAAATAAAACTTTTTGGATTTACAATCAAAACAGATTTTTACTAACCTCGCGAGATTTTGCTACAAAAATAATAGACGCAAAGCCTTCAAATATAAATAAAGCTGAAGAAATAATTTTTTTAGAAGATGCTCTTCCTTACGATATAAATAAATTTATATTTATCGAAGAGTTAATTTGTGTAAGATTTAACAGCGATAAGATGAAAATCACAAAAAATGGCGCCGCCATGTATCAAGTAAATTTTGATTTTAAGGAGGTATTTTATGAATGAATTATTTGAGTTTATTTTAGAAGAAGAAAGAATTTTTTACACTTCAGGCGAAGAAGATGTAGAATTTGAAGGCAAAATTTATAAATCTGTTTTGATTTATAGAGACGAGATAAACAAAGACACTTTTAACGACGACGCAAATATAAAAATCGGTTTAAATGTTTATCCAGCTAATTTATTTAAGTTTTTTAATCCAAGCATGAATGTAATCGTCAAAATTTTAAATGAAAAAGGAGTTTTATTATTTGCTGGACGCATTAAAGATATCGAATTTAACCTAAATGGTGGCATCGCTACGGTAAAACTTGCCACGCTTGGTGGCGTTATGAAATCAAAAATCCCATCACGGGTTTATAGCAAAGAGTGTGGATTTGAGTGTTTTGGAAAAGGTTGCGGCTTAAATAAAAAAGATTTTTGCGTTGTATTAAACGGAGATGAATGCGAGTTTTCAAATGATTTTATGAGTATAAAAAGCGAAAAATTAAAATCTTGCAAGGAGGGTTATTTTAACGGTGGATATGTAGAGTTTGAAAAACAAAGAAGTTTTATAACGGAGTTTAAAGATGACACGATAAAGCTTTTATTTCCTTTAGGAAATTTAAAAAAATCAAGCGTTATTTATTGTTATGCTGGTTGCGATAAGCTTTTAAACACTTGCAAAAATAAATTTAACAACGCTAAAAATTACGGTGGATTTCCTTTCGTCCCAGCTAAAAATCCAGTAACACAAGGATATTGATATGTTTACGGCTATTGTCGCTTTAGTGGTTGCTGTTGTCGCGGCTGTTGCTGCGATTTTATTGACGCCGATGCCTACGATGGATAACGCAAAATCTGTAGGATTAGATGATTTTTCGATACCTACAAACTCAAACGGAAGGATAATCCCGGAAGTTTTTGGGACTTGTGAAATTCACGGAAATATTATCTGGTATGGCGATTTAAGAAGCAAGGAATTAAAAGCATAATGGGACTAAGAAGCAGAAAAAAGAGAAAAAAGATGGTTGTAGGCTATGCCTATTTTTTAGGTTTAGCTTATGCATTATGCACGAAAGTCGATGAATTTCTTGAGTTAAGATTGGGTGGTGATATTTCAGCGAAGCCAAAATTAAAAGGTTGTGGGAAATTCTTAGCAAAAACTGGCATAATTTCACCTAGCCACGGAAGCGATGACGCAACTTCTGAGGTGAAATTTTACGACGGAACACAAGAAAAAGCTGACCCGTATATAAAAGAACAAACGGGGGCCGATTTAGCTTATAAAAATACCGCGTATTTAGTGATAAACGGCTTTATCGGCGATAATGTTAGATCTGCGCCTAATTATTCAGCTGTAGTAAAAAGGACGAAATTAACAGATTGGACGTATAACGATGTAAGTTTGGACGATATCGAAGGCGACGCAAATCCAGCTAGTTGCTTGTGGTATATTTTAACTGAAATTATCGGCTTAGATGATGAAATTCTTGATAAAAATAGCTTTATAAAATCGGCCGAGATGCTTTATAAAGAGCGCTTAGGCGTAAGCTTTATAATGGGAAAATCACAAGAAGCAAAAGAGTGGCTACAAGAAATTTTAAGAACAATTGACGCCGTTTTATCTGTAAATTCACAAAATGGCAAACTTTCGTTAAGGCTTTTAAGGGATGATTATTCACAAAAAGATTTAAGATTAATAAACGAAAGCAACATTAACAATTTAAAATTTAAACGCAAATCGTGGGATGAAACGTATTCAAGAGTTACGATTAAATACACGCAACGCGGAAGCTTTTCAGAAAGCTCACTAACAGCGATAAACTCAGCCACAAGGCAAACGCTAGGATTTGAACGCGCTTATAGCACAGAATATATGGCGATAACAAACGCAAACAATGCAAATAAAATTCTTTCAAGGCTTATGAGAAAATTAACCTATCCTATAGCAAATTTAAAATTTAATCTAAGCGCCGAAGAGTTTAAAGATTTAACCGTAGGCGATGTTTTGTTGTTTTCAAATACGGCTTTAAATGTATTTGATATGCCTATAAGAGTTTTAAATTTAGGAGCCGATAAAGCAGATACGCAAACGATAGAAGTTGAGGCGTGTGAGGATGTTTTTGCGCTTAAAAATGTTACAGTTTCTTAAGTGCAAGAAGATTTATATAAGCCGTTAGATTTAGGAATAAGCGAATTTGAATATATAAGCGCTATTTCGACGACTGCAGAGATGGGATTTGAGCAAGGCGTTTTGCCACTAATGACAAAGCCAAAAGGATTTATTCAAGGAGTAAAAGTAAAAGACGGTTTAAGCGGTGACACGGTAAATGGGCAGTTTTTTGATTTAGGTGAATTGACAAAAGATTTTAACATAACGGAAGAAATGGGCGATGATTTAAGTTTTGAAGTAAAACAAATCACAAAATTTTCACAGCTAAAAGCGACACGCGCTGGTTATCAGAGGCTAAAGTTTGTTTGTTTGATAGATAATGAGTTTATAAATTATCAATTTAGATTATTGCAAGATGACGGGACTTTTAAAGTTAAAACGCTTATGCGTGGGCTTACTGGTACAAAAATCGCCTCACATAAAAAAGGGGCTAAGGTGTGGTTTTCGTTAGTCGATGCAAATGATTTAAATATTTTAGAAATAATCTCACCAAATACAACGCTTTATTTTAGCGCTTTTAATTATTTGGAAAACGTCACTAAAAAGCTAAGTTTTACGCACGACAAAAAAGCTTTAATCCCTTATGCTCCTTCAAATTTACAAGGCATTAGAAACGGGCAAAAAGTAACACTAAAATGGCGAAACTGTGTGCCTTTACACGGTGCGAATTTTAGAAACGCAGATAATATCGCAGCTGGAATTGACGAAGGCTTAAACGAAAATCAAATTATTATAAAATACAATCTAGAAGGAAAAGAGCAAAAGATAACGACCGATAAAGAAGAGATTGAAGTTTTAGCACCTAAAAAAACAAAATTTTATTTATGGCAATTAGCAAATTCTTATCTAAGCCAAAAAGTAGAAATTGAAATTTAAAAAGGATAAAAAATGAGTATTTTTGACGCGTTAAGCGAAATAAAAAAAATTTTAAGCGTTGTAAATGTAAAAACTGTAAAATTAGGGCTTGAGCCAAATATCAGCCCAAGCGATTATCCGATAATTCGCATCGTCGCTGGAAATAGCGAAATAAGCACTGGATTTGACGGCTGGAGTGAAAATTTTGATTTTAAAGTTTATTGTGGCTATAAATTAGATGAAAAAATAGGCGTTGAAAACATTTATAAACAAATTTATACTTTAGAAAACGAGATTAAATTTTTACTTCATAACACGCAAATTTTTGACGGCGCTGGACTTATAAAATTTCAAAATACCGTAAGCGATGAAGATACATTAAAAAATTTTAAAGTTTTATGCTTGAGTTTTAGAATTTGCGAGATGAGATTTATGCAGCCATAAATGCGCTTAATTTTAAGCCGTTTATTTATCTTTTAGTTATTAATTAATTATATAATGTTTATAAAATTATTAGGCTCTGTGTGAAACTTGTGGCTTAAACAAGAAATATAATGGTGTAAATATGAAAAAATTTACTTTTGTTGATTTGTTTGCTGGCATTGGTGGTTTTCATTTGGCTATGGATAGCTTAGGTGGAGAATGTGTTTTTGCATCAGAAATTGATAAGTATGCTAGGAAAACTTATGAATATAATTTCAAGAAGCTAAATAAGAAATTATTTGAAAATGAATTATTTAATGATGATATTCGAAAAATAAGCCCATTCGAATTACCTGATTTTGATGTTCTTTGTGCTGGTTTTCCATGCCAACCATTTAGTCAAGCTGGTTATAAACGTGGCTTTAATGATGCACATAAGTCAGAGCGTGGTAATTTGTTTTTTAATATTGTTGAAATACTTAAAGCAAAAAAGCCAAAAGCTTTTTTCCTAGAAAATGTTCGTGGTATAGTTAATCACGATAATGGTAAAACATTTAGAGTTATTAATGGTATTTTAGAAAAGGAATTAGGATATAGCTTTTACTTTCAAATAATTAAAGCTTCCGATTTTGGGTTGCCACAGTTAAGACCAAGAGCTTTTATGATTGGTTTTAGAAACGATACTATTCAAGATGGTTTTTCTTTTCCAAGACCTATTCCACTTAAATTTACAATGTCGGATGTATGGCAAGGTAATTGCAGTAGGGAAATTGGATATACTTTGCGTGTAGGTGGACGTGGTTCTAAAATTGATGATAGACGAAATTGGGATAGATATTTAGTTGATGGGGAAATTAAACAAATAATGCCACAACAAGCAAAAAAAATGCAAGGCTTTCCAAGTGATTTTGAATTTCCTGTTTCAAAAGTTGAAGCAATGAAACAACTAGGAAATAGCGTAGCTATCGACGCTGTAAAAGCTTGTGGAAAACAACTTGTTGATTATATGTTTTTATTAGACAAAACCAATAGGGAGAACAATGTGTTAAAAAAACAAAAGAACAAAGGCGAATGGAGTGAAATATACTCTTTTTTAAAACTAATAAACGACAAAAAGATATTTCTAGCAGACAAAGAGCTTAATCCAAAATCTGATTTTTTTAGTATCACCAAAGTAACTACTTTAAATATAGACCACTCATGCTATATAAGTGAAAATGATATTGTTGAAGTTGAAAATAAAAAAACAAAAGAAAAAAATAAAGTTAAAGTTTCAGATTTTCTTAATACCGATATTATGAAGCAACTTGCTGCTTATATAAGTAATGGACAAGGTTCAACATTTGATATTCCTCTTTTTAATATTATAAGTAATAAATTAGGTGTAGCCCTAATTAAAGGTGGAAATTCAAATCAAAAAGCAGATATTGTTTTGGATATGAAAAAAAATGGAGTAATGACTTATTGTGATGAAGGGTTTGGCATTAAGTCCTATTTGGGAAGTTTGCCAACATTGCTTAACGCTTCTGGCAATACAAATTTTGTATTCAAGGTTCAAGGATTGCCTATAGCACAGTTAGATTGTATAAATTCAATTGATACAAAAACAAAAGTAAAAGACCGCATAAGTGCCATATACAAAAATGGTGGTTCTCTTTGCTTTGAAAAAATAGAACAAACAACAATGGCTTATAATCTCAATTTGATTGACAGCATAATACCAGAGCTAGTTTCGTTTATGTTAATTGAATTTTATAAAAATAGATATAGCAATATAGATGAAAATCTAAAACAAGTATATGAAAAGTTCAGTAAAAAATTTGGAACAGATTTAAATGGCTTAAAAATTAAAGTAAAACGACTGCTTGTGGCTATTTTGCTGGGTTTTTTTGCAGGAACAAAATGGGATGGTAAATACCTAGCCAATGGAACAATTGTTATAAAAAGTGATGGCGAACAAGTTGTATATCATATTACTGATTTAGAAACATTAGAAAACTATTTATTTGAAAATATTCGCTTTGATACACCATCTACAACAAGGCATAGGTATGGTTCAATTTTTACAGAAAATGGCGAGTTGTTTTTTAAATTGAATTTGCAGTTAAGATTTTAAAATACAAAAATCAAAAATAATTTAAAATTTAAAGTGTCAATTCGGCACTTTAAATTTTTTCTTTATCTTTTTTTTACACTTTAAGCTAGTTTTCAAGTATAAAAAAATTATTTTTGTAATATTTTTTTATCAAAACTAAAGCACTCATTTTCTATCCTTTTTAGTTTTGTAAATCCAAAC
>CAMUNZ010000007.1 GCA_947090385.1 uncultured Campylobacter sp.
AAATGCATGATAATATTTTTTATGCTTAAATTTGATTTTACATCGTTTATTTTTGTCAATTCTTCTGTAAATTTCTTAAAATTTAATGGTTTTTTATATGCGACTTTGTAATCAAAATTTTGCAAATTTATAAAAGAAGAATCTAAAGAAATCATAAATTCTTTCATTTTTACGCTTAAATCTAAAAGTTTATCTTTTTTTGAATTTATATAAATTTTTGCGTCTTTTAATTTAATTTTCGAATTTTCTATGTCATCAAAATGAAATTCCACAAAATTATTGTTTAGCAGATTTTCGCTTAAAATTATTTTTCCGCCAGTTAAATCAAAAATATCTTCAGAATTTTTAATTTTTACGAAATTTATGGATTTTACTCCGATAAAATCGTGATAAATTTTGCTTTCTACTTCGAAATTTATATCTTTAATTTTTGCTTTAAAATTAGCATTTGCTCCAAAAAATGTTTTATTATAATTTATGTCTGTGATTATGAATTGCGATTTTAATTCATCAATCATTTCTTCATACTCTTTTTGCACTAAAATTCCAAGACAAAAATTTCCACAAATAGCAATTAAAATTATCAAAAATAAAAAAATAGACAATTTTTTCATAAATTTTTCTCCTTTTTTTTAGAAAATAATACAAAATAAATAAAAATCAATAAAATAATAAATCCTGCAATAAAATAAAACCAATTTTCGCCATAATTTTCCCAAAATTGCATGATCTTTTCGCCAGCAAAATACGCAGTTAATCCTACGGAAGTAGCCCATATAATCGAGCTTATAGCATTTAAAATACTAAATTTTAAAAACGAGTATTTTGTAAGTCCAATCGCAAGTGGGATTATCGTTTTAACTCCATAAATATATTTTTTGATTAAGATTATTTTGCTTCCATATTTTTTGATTAAAACTTGCGCGAGAGCTATTTTTCTACGATGTTTTTTTATATAAGGCATAACGTCTTTTTTTGAATATCTAGAAAGGCAAATCAAAACACAATCGCCCAAAAAATTTGCTATCGCCGCTACAATAATACAAAGCGAAATATCCATTTTCCCGCTACTTGCAAAAATTCCAGCACAAATTAGCCCAAACATTCCGCCGCCAAATGAAAGTACAAATAAAAAAAGATAGCCATAAGTGACTAAATTATTTAAAATTTCTTCCATCAAAAACTACTTAAAATTTCTGTGAGTTTATAAGAATTTTCTAACGAAAAATCTTGATTTTTGCTAAGTTTTATAGAAGTTCCGCCTAAATTTACACCTGCAAAAAGCCCTTTTGCGCTGCTAAAAGTGTATAAATCTTCATCTGTTAAATTTATACTCTCTCCGCCTTTGCTTTTTGTTCCAAAAACAGAACTAGAATCTCCACTAAAATTTAAATTTTGTTCTAAAATTTGATTTATCAAATTTTCGTTATGTATAAAAATAACAAGATCTTTTACTGAAAAACCAATTTGAAAGCCGACATTTGCGCCACCGATATCAACGGCTTTATATTCCCAATCGCCGTTTGATTTAATAGCAATTAGTCCGTTTCCGAATTTTGCCCCAAAAATCAATCCGCCGCTTTTAAAATTTGGAAAAATTAAAACGGCTTTTGTATTTTGTAAAATTTCGTTTGTTGGAGCTTTGCTTGGATTGTGGATTATATTTTTTAAAGTTTTTGTGCAATCTTCGAAAATTTCGCCAAAACAAAATCCGCAAAAAAATAAAATCAAAAATAATTTTTTCATATTTTTATCCTATTTTGCATAATCAACAGCGCGAGTTTCACGAATAATGCTAACTTTAATTTCGCCAGGATATTGTACTTTTTCTTCAATTTCGTTTGCTATTTCTCTTGCTAAAAGCACGGCTTCATCATCGTTTATAAGTGATGCATTTGCGATAACTCTAATTTCTCGTCCGGCATTTATAGCGTATGCTTGTTTTATCCCACGTTTATCTTTTGCTATATTTTCGATTTCTTCAACTCTTTTTAAAAAGCTTTCTAAAACTTCTCTTCTTGCTCCAGGTCTTGCTGCGCTTAAAACATCTGCTGCACAGACTGCTGCTGCTTCTACACTAAATGCTTCTTCGTGTCCGTGATGAGCGTAAATTGCATTTATAACAACAGGATGTTCTTTGTATCTTCTGCAAATCTCAGCACCTAAATCGACGTGACTTCCTTCAAATTCGTGAGTTAAAGCTTTTCCTATGTCGTGCAAAATTCCAGCTCTTCTTGCTAAAATTTCATCTCCACCAGTTTCTGCAGCTATAATTCCTGCAAGATGTGCTACTTCTAAGCTATGTGCTAATGCATTTTGTCCATAACTTGCTCTAAATCTTAATTTTCCTATCAATTTTACGATTTCTGGATGGATATTTCTAACTCCTAAATCTATCAATACATTTTCGCCGTCTTCAAGAGTATTTGCTTCAAATTCTTCGCAAACTTTCTTATGGATATCTTCTATCCTTGCTGGTTGAATTCTTCCATCTTCAACTAAAAGTTCGATAACTTTCGTAGCAATCGCTCTTCTGTAAAGATTATGACAACTCACAATTATCGCATTTGGAGTGTCGTCGATGATTATATCAACGCCTAAAATCATCTCTAAAGTTTTTATATTTCGCCCTTCTTTTCCGATAATTCTACCTTTTAAATCGTCATTTTTTATATTTACAACATTTATCAATCTTTCTGCTGCAAATTCTCCTGCAAATCGGCTTGTAGCTTGTGCTAATATATAATTTACTCGTCTTTTAATATCTCTTTTTGCTTCTTCTTCTTGACGACGAACGATATGGGCAATATCTGCGCGAGATTTTTCTTCTACTTTTTTAAGTACAATCTCTTTCGCTTCTTCGCTTGTAAGTCCTGCTGAATGCTCTAAAATTTTAAGCGCTTCGCTTAATTTATCTTGATAAGCAATTTTAAGATTATTCCCTTCTTCAATCAAATTTTTTGCTTTTAATTCTCTATTTTCGATATCTTTTTCTAAATTTTTTACTCTTTTTTGCTCATCATTTAAATTTTGTTCTTTTTTGCTAACTTCATCAAATTTTAAATCAAATTCTTTTTGAAGTTTTATAGTTTTTTCTTCATACTTTTTTTTTGCTTCAAATTCGGCTTCAACTACTGTAATTTTTGCATTTGTTAATTTTGTCTCAGCTTCAAATTCTATAGCTTTTGCTTTTGCTTTTGCTTGTTCGATAAAGACATTGTAGTTTGCATCATTTATTTTTTTAGCTACTACATATCCTACTCCAACACCCACCAATACGGCGATTAAACCTACTAAAATTTCTATCATATTTTCCTCTTAACATATAATTTTTTTTCGCAGTTATATAAAAATCACCAACAATATCGTGTTTTTTGCATAAATTTTGATTACAAAAAAGATCACAAATTTCTACAAAAACTACGATGGGTTTATTTTTTAGCATACTAAAAAACATATCATAAAATCCTTTACCATGCCCAATTCTAGCCATATTACCATCAACTGCGATTGTTGGTACAATAGCTAAATCAATCTCTTTAAAAAAAGCATTTGAATTTGGTGATTGTCTAACTCCAAACTTTGCAACTTTTAAAGGTAGCCGAAATTTTACCATTTTTAAGCTAATATTTAGCATAAATGGCACATAAAAAGTAACTTTGTTTTTGAAAATTCTACGCAAACATAGCAAATTTGGTTCATGCTTTAATGGGATAAAAATTAAAACATTTTTCGCATCAAAAATTTCTATTATTTTTGCAATTTTATTAAAAATTGCATGATTTTTGGATTTTGCAAAAATTTTTACACTATTTTTTAACTTATTTTTAGCTATTTTTCTAAATTCTTCTTTTGAAAATTTATCCATTTAAAATCAACTTTTAATTTAAAATTTTGTATAATAGCGAATTTCAAGTAAATTTTTGGTGGTTATATGAAAAAAATTTTATCTATTGTTTTGCTATTTTTTATTTTGGGTTGTGATAACAAAAGCGATCTTGAAGAGAAAAAAAGCGATGAAAATTTAAGCGTTATTACAAAGGACAAAAATATAAATTTAAATTTAAAATTTGATGATAATAAAACTATTTTTGTTTCGCGCATTGATGATAAAATTTCTGTGAAAAGTAATAAAAATCCAGTTGTTTTTTTATTTATGACCGATTGGTGCAAGCCTTGTTTGGCGCAAATAAAAGTTTTTAACGAACTTTATAAAAAATATCCAAATATTAATATAGTAGCCGTTATGCTTGAGGATTTTGACGCAAATTTTAAAGAGAAAAATGATATAAAATTTAATTTATTAAGAAAAGATAGCGAAATTTTAAAAGATATTTTTGAAATTTCTGCTATGCCAAGTATAATTATGATCAACAAAAAGGGCAAAATTTCTGAGAAATTTGTAGGAAATGTTGCTTATGAATTTTTAGATATTGAATTTATGCAGGTTTTATATGATGATTAATTTTTTTAAAAAGGGTCTTGAAAAAACTTTTGGTGAAATTTCTAAGATAAAAAAAGATAAAAAAATCAATAAAGAAATTTTAGAAGAGATTTTGCTTGAAAGCGATGTTGCTTATGAGATTGTAGAAGAAATTTTATATTATTTGCCACCAAAAAATATGGTCGATAAAGCCGATTTAAAAAGAGTTTTATTGACATATTTTTTGTATGAAAATGAAAAACCAGTCGCGACTTTGCCGTTTGTAGAGCTTATAATCGGCGTAAATGGCGCTGGAAAAACTACAACTACCGCAAAATTAGCAAATTTTTATAAGAAGCAAAAAAAATCTGTTATGCTTGCAGCTTGCGATACTTTTAGAGCTGGTGCGATAGAGCAGTTAAAATTATGGGCAAATAAAATAGAAATTCCGATAATTGTTTCTCATCAAGGACACGATCCAGCCGCTGTAGCTTTTGATGCAGTAAATTCTGCTGTGGCTAAAAAGATAGATAATTTATTAATAGATACCGCCGGGCGCCTTCAAAATAGGCAAAATTTAGCAAATGAACTTGATAAAATAGTTCGTCTTTGTTTAAGAGCAAAAGAGGGTGCTCCAAATCGTAAAATTTTGGTGCTTGATGGCACGCAAGGTAGAGCGGCTTATTCTCAAGTTGTAGCTTTTAACGAAATGGTAAAACTTGATGGATTAATCATAACAAAACTTGATGGAACTCCAAAAGGCGGGGCTTTATTTAGTGTGGCAAGAGATCTAGAACTTCCGATTTTATATATGGGTATTGGTGAAGGACTTGATGATTTGGTAGAGTTTGATTCGCAAAAATTTGTTGATGAATTAGTAGCTGGAATTTATGGCGAAAATTAAAAGTGTTTTTGAATGTCAAGCCTGTGGTGATAGACAATCAAAATGGCTTGGTAAATGTCCTAAATGTGGTGCTTTTGATAGTTATTTAGAATTAAAACCAGATCAAATAGAAATTTTAAATCAAATCGCAAAAAGTGCAAAATCATCTTCAAAAGCTGTAGAAATTTCTGATATAAAAATAGAAAAAATAAATCGAATTTCTACTTGCGATAATGAGCTTGATTTAGTTTTAGGTGGTGGAGTTGTAGCTGGTTCGCTTGTTTTGATAGGCGGAAGTCCTGGGATTGGCAAATCCACACTTTTGTTAAAAATCGCTTCAAATTTGAGTCAAAACGAGCTGGTTTTGTATGTCAGTGGCGAAGAGAGTCAAAGTCAAATTAAATTAAGAGCCGATCGTTTAAATGCTGCAAAAAAGAATTTGTTTTTATTGACAGAGATAAATTTAGAAAACATTTTAGACGAAATAAACAAAAAAGATTACAAATTTATCGTAATTGACAGCATACAAACGCTTTTCTCGGATAAAATCTCATCAGCTCCCGGATCTGTTTCGCAAGTCAGAGAGATAACCTTTGAGCTTATGAGAATTGCTAAAGAAAGAGATATAGCAATTTTTATAATAGGTCATATAACAAAAGATGGCTCAATTGCTGGACCTAGAATTTTAGAACATATGGTCGATGTCGTTTTATATTTTGAAGGAGATTCAAGTAGAGAACTTCGAATTTTGCGTGGTTTTAAAAATCGTTTCGGCTCAACTAGCGAGATTGGTATTTTTGAAATGACAAATGAGGGATTGATTAGCGCTAAAAATGTCGCGAATAAATTTTTTTCTAGGACGAATTCTGTAAGCGGGACGGCTTTAACTATCACCATGGAAGGAAGTAGGGCATTGGTTGTCGAAATTCAAGCTCTTGTTTGTCAAAGCCCTTATCCAAAAAGAAGTACGACAGGTTTTGATAAAAATAGACTCGATATGCTTTTAGCACTTTTAGAAAGAAAGCTTGAAATCGGGCTTGGCGGTTTTGATGTTTTTATAAATGTCGTTGGTGGCGTTAAAATCACAGAAACTGCTTGTGATTTGGCTGTCGTTGCTGCGATAATTTCTAGTTTTAAAAATCGTCCTTTAAGCAAAGATACCGTTTTTTTAGGAGAAGTGAGTTTAAATGGCGAAATAAGAGAAATTTTCAATCTTGATTTGCGCATAAAAGAGGCTGCAACTCAAAAATTTAAAAATATCATCACGCCTCAAATTCCGCAAAATTCACAAGGTTTGAAGGTTTTTTCAACTACACAAATAAATAAAATTTTAGATTGGATGTAATAATGAAAAGATTAGTTTTTGTTGTCGATATGGTAAATGGTTTTGTAAAATTTGGCGCTATGGCTGATTGTAAAATTGCCGAAATTATCCCAAATATTATAGAAAAAATAAAATCTTGCGACGATGTTCATTTTTTGTGCGATAATCATGACGCAAATGATTTAGAATTATCATTTGGCTATCCGCTTCATTGTCTTGAAAATAGCGATGAAAGCAAGATTGTAGAAGAACTCAAAATTTTTGCAAATCACAAAAATGTTACATTTAAAAAATCTACAAATGCATTTTTTAAATTAGATAAAAAAATTTTGGATTATTTTGACGAATTTATAATTACTGGATGTTGCACCGATATTTGTGTTTTACAATTTGCTTTGACTTTAAAAGCATATTTAAATGAATTTAATATAAATAAAAGAGTAATTGTGCTAGCTAATTGTGTTGAAACTTTTAACGCACCCACTCATAACAGAGAATATTACAATGAAATTGCGTTAAATTTGATAAAAAATGCTGGCGCTGAGGTTATATAATTTTTTTTGATTTTATAATCGAACATATAAAAGCTATAAAAATAAAACCAAAACCTATCGTACCTGTAATAATCTCGCTAACTTCAAAATACAATTTTAAAAACATGATTATCGCTAATGCTAAAATCGCATAATGCGCTCCATGTTCTAAATATAAAAAGTTTTCAAGTGTTTTTTTCTCAACCATAAAAATAGTTATAGATCTTACAAACATAGCTCCTATGCCAAGTCCGATCATGATTATAAATATATTGTCGCTTAAAGCAAAAGCCCCAATAACTCCATCAAAGCTAAAACTAGCGTCCAAAATTTCAAGATACAAAAATCCCATTAAGCCATTTTTAATCCCATTTGTATCAAATGCCGCGTCAAATCCAGATATCAAACTATGAAGTAAAATCGCACTAAAATAAGCGTCGCTATATTCTGGTTTTTCGTAAATCAAAATAAGTCCGACAAAAATCGCGATTATAACGCTCATATTTGGAACTTTTTTTAGCAAATTTGTTACGGCATTATTTTCTAAAATTTTAAGCCAATAAATTTCTCTTTTTTTATCAAAAAAGAAATCATTAAAAACCATGAGTAAAAATCCGCCACCAAAAATGTAAATTTCATTTTTGCTTTCTTCTAAAGCTTCGTGATAATGGGCTGGATTTGTGATGGCTATTTTTAACGTTTCAAAAACTCCAAGCCCGCTGGCAACGGCTACTATAACAAGCGGAAAAATAAAACGCATCCCAAAGACTGCGATCGGAATTCCCCAAACGATAAATCTTTTTTGCCAAATAAACGACATATTTTGCAAAGTTTTAGCATTTACAACGGCATTATCAAAACTAAGGCTAATTTCCAAAATGGACAACAAAAATGCTATATAAATCGCAGAAAATCCACCTAAAAAGTAAGCGATTATAAATCCTATAATAGTTATTAAAAAAGATGAATAAAAATATTTCATTAGTTTTTATACATCTTTTTCATTAAATCAAAAAAGGCTTTTATTATTCCTTTGTTTTTGCCGGTAATTTCTTCGATATAATCGTCATAACTCATCTTTTTTTGTTTTAAAATTTCTTTTAAAAGTGCCTCGCTTCCTTCTATTCCGTTTCTTTTTTCTTCTTCTAAAAGCTCTTCGTAAAGCACAGAAATTTTATCTACTGCTTCTTTTGGTGCTGCTTTTCTATAAGCTGTATATTGGATAGGAAGTTTTGTATTTGGATCTAATTTTGTTTCAAAATCTGTTATTACCCAATAATATTTTCCATCTTTAGCTAAATTTTTTATAACTGCAACTATATTTTTGTTTGATTGAATTCTCTCCCACATTAATTTAAAAATGACTTTTGGCATATCTGGATGTCTGATTATATTGTGAGGAAGTCCGATTAATTCATCTATATCGTAACCACAAATTTTTGCAAAATATTGATTTGCGTATGTTATAACTCCAAATTTATCAGTTTTGCTTACTATATATCTTTTTGGATCCAGTTTGATTTCTATATTTACAGGTGTTGGTTTTGTTGATAATTGCATAAAATCTCCTTTTTAATCTTGTTTTTCCATTTTTGATTTGATTTCTAATCCCATTAATGAGAAAGCCGTTTTTATACAAAGTGCAACAATCGCACATACTTTTAATTTTTCATTTTCATTTTGTGTGCCAATTATTTTATTTTCGTTATAAAATTTATGAAAATTACTAGCTAAATTTTTCAAATAATCTGGAATTTTATGCAATGCTCTGTTTGTAAAAGCCTCGTTTAAAATTTCATTCAATCTCAAAGCTTCAAAAGCTAAATCAAAATATTTATTATCAAGTTTGCTAATATCGGCATTTTTAACGTCATCAAATGTTTTATTTGCCTTTACAAAAATTTGATTTATTCTTGCGTAAGCGTAATTTATATAAAAAATAGAATTTGTACTATCCTCTTTTTTAAGTTCATCGACATCAAATTCAAGCGGAGTTGTCGCTGCTTTGCTTATAAAAATAAATCTTAAAGCATCTTTTCCGATTTCATTTAAAACATCGTTCATAAGTATCGAATTTCCAGCTCTTTTGCTCATTTTATAAACTTCGCCATTTTTTAATAAATTAACCATTTGCATTAATAAAATTTCAAGATTTTTTTCATCAAATCCTAAAAAATTTATAGCTGCTTTAATCCTTGCGATATATCCGTGATGATCGGCGCCCCAAATGTTTATATATTTGTTGTATTTTCTATTAAATTTATTATTATGATAAACGATATCGCCCGCTAAATAGGTTGGTCTTTTATCATCTCTTATGACGACGCGATCTTTTTCGTCACCTAATTTTGTAGAAGCTATCCAAATTTTGTCATCTTTTTCATACATTTGACCGCTTTTTTCTAATCTTTTGACAGTTTGATCAAACTCGTTGTAAAGTGATTTTTCGCTTACATAATTTTGAATTTTTATGCCCACATTTTGTAAATCTTTTTTGATAATGTCCAAAACTATATCTTTTGCGAAATTTGCTAACTCTAAATTTCTACTTTCATTGTAAAAAATTTCTTTGCCAAATTTTGTTTGAATTTGAGGAATTATTTCATCAATATACTCTCCTCTGTAAAATTTTTCTGGATATTCTACTTTTTCTCCAAAAATTTCTTTTGCTCGAAGTGATATCGAAATTCCTAAAAGATCTATTTGATTTCCGGCATCATTTATATAATATTCTGTGTCCATACGGACGCCTAAATAATTTGAAATTCTTTGTAAAGTATCGCCAAATACAGCGCCTCTTACATGCCCGATGTGAAGCGGTCCAGTTGGATTTGCGCTTATATATTCAAGTAAAATTTTTTCATCGCTTTTTGTTTTATTTTTTGCAAAATTTTCTTGCAAATTTAAAGCGTTTGTTATTAACTGATTTAAAAAACTTGATTTTAGTTTGAAATTTAAATATCCATTTAATGAAGTAACTTCAAATTTTTCATTATTTTCGAATTTCTTAGCAAAATCTTCTGCGATTAATTTTGGAGATTTTTTAAACTCTTTTGCTAAAGAAAAGGCGATTGTTGATGCATAATGCGCAAAATTTCTATCTTTTGGATTTTCTAAAATAAAATCTTGCTGCAAAACAGATTTAATCTCTTCATAAATAAAACTTTTCAATTTTTCTTCTCTTCTTCTATTTTTGTTGGCTCTTTATTGTCCGTTTCTTCCATCTCTTTTTTAAAAGTTTTTATTCCTTTTCCCAATCCTTGTGCTAATTCTGGTATTTTTTTAGCACCAAAAAGCAAAATAATCACGATTAAAACGATTATCCAATGCGAAATGCTCATAGAACCCATATTAACTCCTTAATTTTTCCATTTTGTTATTAGGTCTTGCAAATCTAAAATTTCTGTCTTAAATTTCATAGTTTCAAAAATTTTTTTTAAGTTTTCATAACACTCTTCTAAATTTTCGTTTATTAAAAAATAGTCATATTCTTTTATAGCGTCCATTTCTATTTGCGCAGTTTTTAGGCGATTTTTTATGATTTCATCGCTATCACTTTTTCGAATTTTTAATCTATTTTCTAATGTTTGTTTGTCTTTTGTCGTTATAAAAACAGAAGTTATAAGATCATTAAATTTTTTATTTGCTATTCTTTGTCCTTGCACATCAATATCAAAAATAACAATTTTGCCTTCTTTTATGGCATTCAAAACCGGTTTTAATGATGTTCCATAATAATTATTATGCACCAAAGCCCATTCTAAAAATTCGTTTTCTTTTATGCCTTTTTCGAATTCAGCTTTTGCAATAAAATTATAATTTATCCCATCTTTTTCGCCATCTCTTGGAGCTCTTGTTGTGCTAGATATAGAAAAATACACATCTTCAAAATCGTTTATCAATCTTTTAATTAATGTGCTTTTTCCAGCTCCAGATGGTCCAGATATCAAAAAAATCGGCACTACTCTTTATCCTCAAAGCTTATTGTTATTTTTATATTCATCTCTCTTAAAATTTCTTTTAAAACAGATTTGTTTCCAAAAATTGATCCAACTGCCATAGAAACTTCGTTTTCTATACCGTTTCTAATACCCATTCTAACATCTTGCGCTATTTGATTTGATAAATCATTTGTGGCCATTGGTTGTGGAATTTGTGCTTGTTGTATTTCTGGCTGTTGTATTTGTTGAGATAAAGGTTTTACTGGCTCTTCTTTTTGAATAATTTCTTCTTTTATAGAAGGCGCTTCTTTAATTATCTCTTCTTGTTTGATACTTTCTTTCGATTCTTCTTTTGAAATTTCTGGTTCTGGTTTTATAATTCCAGCTAATAAATCATCAATATCATCTAGATTTAATATATCATCATCAATTTTTATATCATTTTGAATAGATTGCTGTGTTGGCTGTGTAACAGGCTGCTGTTGAATAATAGGTTGTTGCTGAATAGTAGGTTTAGGCACAATTTGTTCAGGCTCTTTTATTATAGGTTCTTCTATTTTTGGTTCCAAATTAGGAATTTCTAAACTGTCTAAATTGATATTATTTTTTATTTCTAGAGCTTCCTCTTTTGTATCTGAAATTTCACCTTTTTCAAATTGTTTCATCAAATCATCCAAATCAAGATCATTTGTATTAAGATCTGGCTGCTTTAATTCTATTGTCTCTGGTTGTATAGGTTTCGCAGGTTCTAAAATTTCTGGCTCTTTTTGTTTTAAATCGATCGTTAAATCATCAAATTTATTTTCTTGTGAGTTTTCCATACTTTTAGCAAGCGCTTCTAAATCAAAATCATCGCTTAAATCTGCAAAATTTTGCGCTGTTACACTTGGCTGTGTTACATTTGGTTGTGAATTTTGAGTTAAAATTTGTTTCGGTTCTTCAAAAGTTTTATTTGTAGGTTGATTTGTCGTTGCTATAGATTGCTTTTCTTCAATATTTAAAAGTTCCAAAGTATCTAGCAACTCAAGCCCTTCATCCCCGCCTTTTTGATTAGAACTTGGCATATACTGTTTTATATCAACACCCAAATCGCTCAAATTTTGAGCATCTTGATCATTTTGAATTATATGCTCTTCTTCTGGCGCTGGTGGTATTGGCGAATTTAAACGATCTATCGTCGTACTTACCAAATTCGTAAAATCTGACATAGTAAAAGGTTTGGAGATAGAGAATTTTTTATTTGATTGCGGTATGGATTTTGCTAATAGATAAATTGTTTTATTTTCATCTCCGATTATATCTAAAGCTTCATCGCAATCTCTTATGATTAATTCAAAATCTTCATCTTTTCCATTAACAGATATATGGTGACCTAATTTTTCACAACAAGAATTTAAAATTTTCATTATAACTTGGTTTCTACTGTGTAATAAAATATTCACTCGAGCTCCTTTAAATTTAGACGGCTAATTTTAAAATATTTTTTATTATTTGTTGCTTATATTCTTAAAAAAGTTTTTGTTTTTTTAAATTTTATTTAATTTTTGATCATTTAGAAGAAATTTATTCGTGCATTTTGAAGCTAAATTTTCATCGTGAGTTACTAAAAAAAGTGTTGCGTCGTTTTGTTTTATATATTCAAAAATTACCTCCATAACATCATTTGCTGTATTTTTGTCTAAATTTCCAGTTGGTTCATCGGCAAAAATCACTTTTGGTTTTTTGCTTAAAACTCTAGTGATTGAAACTCTTTGTTGCTGTCCGCCACTTAATTCTCCAACTTTTTGGTGCAAAATTTCATCAATTTTAAATTTTTTACAAATTTCATTATCAAATTTTTGTTTTGACAAAATTGTAGCCAATTCAATATTTTCTATAGCTAAAAAGCCTTTGAAAAGATAATGTGATTGAAAAATTATCCCGAAATCATTTCGACGAATTTTTAAAATTTCATCGCTGTTAAGATTATAAATAGATTTGTCTTTGTAAAAAATTTCACCATTATTCGGCTTTAAAAGTGTGCAAAATATATGTAAAAGTGTGGACTTTCCACAGCCGCTAACGCCTAAAATAGCGGAGCTTTCTCCACTATTTAGACTTAATTTTATATTTTTAAACAATGGAAATTCAAAAGAGTGCGATAAATTTTCACCTTTTAAAATTTCCATATTTTTAACCTATTTGAGCTGCAACTTCTGCTGCAAAATCTTCAACTTTCTTTTCTAAACCTTCTCCGACTTCAAATCTTATGTATTTTTCGATTTCGATTTTTCCGCCAAATTCTTTAGATTTCTCATCTATTATTTGAGATACAGTTTTTTTATCATCCATTACATAAAATTGACCAAGAAGTGTTAATCTTTGATCCAAAATTGTGTTATCGGCATAAAATCTTTCTAATTTTCCAGGTATGATTTTATCCCAAATTTTTTCTGGTTTTTTCTCTTTTTTAATCTCTTTTTTAATCTCATCTTCTGCTTTTTTTATTATTTCATCTGTTAATTGAATTCTGCTTGCAAATTCAGGGATGTGATGAAGAGGTTTCCCAAGTCTTTTTAACTCTTCGTTATCTTTTTCTAATTCTGCTTTTAAAGCAATAAATTCATCTTCTACAAATTTAGGATCAAGATCTTTATAACTTATTACTTTTGGATTCATAGCTGCTGCATGCATACAAAGTTGACGAATAAACTCTTTTGATTTTTTTGCAACATCTTCGTTTTCACATTTTGCAAGTATGATTACTCCAACTCTTCCGTTGCTGTGCAAATAACCATTTACAACGCATTTATTGCATTCGCTTTTTAAAGTGGCAAATCTTCTTACTACTAAATTTTCGCCAATTGTTGCTATTTGTGCTTGTAAAAATTCTTCAAATTTTACGCCGTCTATACAGCTCTTATTTAATTCTTCTACAGTTTGTATCGAATTTTCTTGGATATGTGCTGTTGTTTTGTTTGTAAGATCTATAAAATTTGAATTTTTTGCGACAAAATCTGTTTCTGAGTTTATTTCAGAAATTGTTGCGATATCGTCTTTGACTACGACGCTTATAAGACCTTCGCTTGCTAATCTATCTGCTTTTTTAGCGGCTTTTCCAAGTCCTTTTTCTCTTAAATATTGAACTGCTTTTTCCATATCTCCTTCGTTTTCAACTAAGGCTTTTTTGCAGTCCATCATTCCAGCACCTGTGCTTTCCCTTAACTCTTTTACCATAGATGCAGAAATTTCCATTACTTTTCCTCGCTTTGTGCAAAATCTTCTTCACTCATAGCTTCTTGTAAAACTTCGTTTTTTTCTTCTTGACTTACTACTTCTTTATTTTCTTCAACAATTGCCTCTGGATCTTGTTCTTTTAAAGCTTTTCCTTCATTTATAGCTTCGGTCATTTCTTGGCAGAAAAGTTGAACACTTCTGATAGCATCGTCGTTGCCTGGAATTGGGTAATCAATCACATCTGGATCGCAGTTTGTATCAATTGGTGCAACAACTGGAATTTTTAATCTATTTGCTTCTGAAACAGCAATTTTTTCTTTGCAAGTGTCGATTACAAACATCATATCAGGCAAAGTTTTCATATCGCGAATTCCGCCTAAAACTTCAAGTAATTTCTCTTTTTTTCTGTTTAGCATCAAAGCTTCTTTTTTTGTCAAGAAATTTATCGATCCATCGTTTTCCATAGCTTCAATAACTTCAAGTTTTCTAATTGATTGTTTAATTGTGCCAAAATTTGTAAGCATTCCGCCTAACCATCTTGTATTTACATAAGGCATTCCGCATTTTAAAGCATATTCTTTAAGTGCTATTCCAGCTTGTTTTTTTGTACCTACAAAAAGTATTGTTTTGCCTTCTGCTGCTGCGTCACGAACGATATTATAAGTGTATCTGAAATATCTAATTGTCTTTTGTAAATCTATTATATAGATACCTTTTCTCTCACCAAAAATAAATTTCTTCATTTTTGGATTCCATCTTCTAGTTTGATGACCAAAATGTACGCCACATTCTAGTAAATCTCTCATAGTTACCATATGAGTTCTCCTTAAAAATAGTTTAATTCCTCCGCATCCATTAATAGGACAACCTACAACTAAATTTGGATTGATGCGTGTGAAATAAATTGCGAATTTTATCTAAATGGACCTTATATATTGCTTTAAGATTTTTTTGATAAAATGCGACCTTTCATGTTTAAAAAATAGGATTTTTAAATGGGTTTTTTAAAGTTATATGATTCTAGATTTTTTTGGTTTTTTTTATTTATTATTCCGCTTAGTTTTGTTATTTTTTCTCATACATTTTTTCAAAATTTTTTATATATGCAACCTTGTACTTTGTGCGTTTATATCCGTTTTTATATGCTTATGATTACTTTTTTTGCAATTTTTGCTTGGATAGATCCAGAAAATTTTATTTTTTCACTTGTTAGTTTTTTTGGGACGGCTTTTGCTACTTTTATGGGGCTTTTTAGTTCTTATAAACTTTACACGATAAAACATCAAACATCACAACTTTTCGGAAGTACTTGCGGAGAAACTCCTAATTTTTTTGGTTTTGATTTGACTATTTTTCCTATTTTTGTTGCCAGTGGTGATTGCGTATACGATGCGCCAGTTTTGCCAGAATTTGCAAGACCAAGAAATTTACAAGAGTTTTTTATAAATTTTTATGATGAAGGTTGGTATTTAATACCGCAATATAAATTTATTGATATGTCGGAGTTTTGTTTAGGATTTTTTGGATTGATTTTATCTGTTTTGGCATTAAATTTTATAAGTCAAATTTTTTATAAATCAAAAGCAAAATATGTAGCTAGTCAGTTTAACAAAAAGCCATATTTTAAAAAAAGAAATATAAAACAATCTAAAAAAATAAAAAAAGAAAAAGAAGAAGAAATTCAAAGAGACAATTTGCCTGAAAAACAAAGCCAAATAAATGGAAATGTAAAAAATGATGAAGTAGAAGAAAAAACAGAAGAAAAGGTTGAAATTGATCAAAACTTAAATCAAGAAGTAATTCCGTCTATTTTTGATGATAAACAAAATTTAGAAAATTTCGAGCCAGAAAAAAATGAAAATTATGAAATTTTAGAAGAAAAACAAAAAAATGCAGAATTTCAAAATTTAGAAAATTCAGAAAAAATAGAACCTAAACAGGATTTGCAACAAACACAAGAGAGTTTAAATGACGAATTGTTTAGCAAAAAACGCAAAATAAGAGAACAACCTGTAAAAAAATCATTTTTTGAAGATTTAATAGATAAAATCAAGGCAAATATCGACAATATAAGAGGTCAATAACACAATTTTATATTTTAATTGTATTATTTTTTAGTTTTTTATTCTCAAATTTTTTCTTGCATTCTTGTATCAAATCATTGCTATTTTTTGTAGAATGATTTGAAATTGTGATTGCTAAATTTACATTTACATTGAAATTTTTATTTCGGAATTTAAAATTCTTATTTGATATGCTTTTTTGAATTTTATTTGCCATATTTATAAGCGAGCTAATTTGCGGATTGTGAGAAACCAATATAAACTCATTAAACATAGTTTTACACAAAAGATCGTTTTTGTTGATCATTTTTTTGATCTCGTGTGCTGATTTTTGGATAATTTCATAAACAAAATCTGTCGAACAATTATCATTAATTTTGTTTAAATTTAAAAATTTGATAATAACAAGACCAATTTGTTTTTTATTTTTTAAAAATAATTCTATATTTTCTATGGCTATATTTTCATGTGGAAGTCCACTGATTTCGTCTATTTGCTTATCTTTTTTATTTGAATTTTCTAATTGTTTTTCTAAAGATTTTATATTTTCGCAAAGTTGTTTATTTAAATTTGTTATTTCGCAATTTTTTGTCAAAATAGCATTTATTAGAGAATTTACGCTTTCTGTTAATACATTTTTTGATCTATTTTGTTTTATTTTCTCGTAAGCTTTTTGCGGCGAAATTCCATTATTTATTAAATTTATTTGTAATATTAAATTTTCATAATTCGGTAAAAATTCGTCATTTATCCATTGTGATAAAAATATCACAAGCTCATAAAATTTTGTTTGATCTTCGCTTATGGCATCACATAATTTGCTTAAATTTTCATTGAAATTTCGACATCTATTTTGGCTTTTTACTATAAAATCTTGCGAAATTTTTGCATTTAGCATCAATTTTTGTTCGCCAAAAAACTCATTTGCACTAAAAACACCAAGTTTTTTAAAGAAATTTTGAATTTCTAATAAATTTAACTCATCATTTACAAAACTACTTTTTGTTTCGTTTATTATATCTATGAAATTTTTGTAGTTTTGCACAATAAATTTTAAATCTTCTTTTATCTCGTTCATTTCTATCCAAATATCTTTTTCATAGCTGCGAAAAACAGTTCCAAAATTGTATTTGAGCTAATTGTTTTGTTTATAAAATCTTTGTAATTTGTATTTTTTGAAGCTAAAAAATTATTTAAGAATTGTTCACTAGCTTCCATTCCGCCGGTTTTTTCTATTTCTACTAATTTTTTATAAATCGGAGCCATGATTTCTATAGCTTTTCTTGGCGCTGCTTTTCTAAAAGCTGTATATTGCACGATTTGTTCAGTTTGTGGATCTCTTCTGCTTTCAAAATCTGTTAATACCCAATAATATCTTCCATCTTTTGCTAAATTTTTTACCACCGCTCTAAAAGTTTCGCCTCTTTTTATAGTTTCCCACATTAATTTAAAAGCGATTTTTGGCATATCTGGATGCCTTACGATATTGTGCGGAGAACCAATTAACTCGTCGTGCGTATATCTGCAAATTTCTGTAAAATAATCATTTGCATAAGTTATAACTCCTGCTTGATCTGTTTTAGAAACGATATAGCGTTTCGGATCTAACATGATTTCTTCGTTAACTGGAATTGGCTTTTTGATTTGTTTTTGCATAAAAACTTTCCTTGAAATAATAAAATTATCCGTGATTATATTAAATTTAACTTTAATTTAGTATAATCTTATTGCTTGTAATTTTTATAAGGTTTTAAAATTATGAAAAAAGATTTAGCTATAAAAACGATTAAAGAATTAGCGTCTCAACAAACTTTTCTAATGTTTCGTATAAAGAAAATGATTTACAATAGAGAAAATTCCGATATTGCAAACATTTATGCTTATGACACCATTTTTAAAACAACAATTTTTAATCCTTATCATAAATTTTATGAATTAATGGGTGGATATTTTTATGACAAAATTACAGATGCTTATGAAATTTGGTGGCAAGATTGTGAAAAAATTTATCAAATGCTTTATAAAGAACCAAGAGATATCAAAAAACCAAAGATAAAATCAATTAGCGAAAGTGATTTGGATATTTTAAAAAGTAGATATGACGATTTAAAAAATATAAGCGCGGAGCTTGTAACTGCATTAAACGATTCAAATGATAGATTAAATGCATTAAATGATAGCAAATTTTCTGATTAGTAAAATTTTAATAATCAGAAAATTTTTGAGTTTTTTAGTTTAATTTTAAACAAATTTTTAGGGTTTTTATCGTTAATAAATAGTATTTTTCTAATCTATTGCTTTAAAAATTTCGATTTTGTGTTTTGATAAATCATTTTCTAAATGATATTGCAAAAGCGGCGAAAGTTTTGCAAAACTAGATTTTCCATTTCCATAAAAAATCTCTTCTTCACTCAGTTTTTTGCTATCATCACTTACAAAATCATTAAAAATTTCTTCATTATTTTTTGTAATTTTTAATTTAAAATCATAAGTTACAAAAGGAAAAGACGAAACTTCAAAATCATCTTTATCAAAAAATCCAAAAGCAAAATTTTGTAGTTTTGGATAAATTGCTATTTGTGCTTTATTTATCGTTTCTAGATCATCTGTGATGATAACATCTTTGTAAAAATGTTTAAAAAATTTATATGTAGATTTTGAAGCAAATTCTTCTAAATTTATTTCAAATTTTTCATCTTTTCCAATTTTGGATGATGATTTGAAAGTTTGATTTTCTTTTTTGTCTAAAACTACAACAATTTGCGGTTTTGTTTTTGGATCTACAATTTGTATGTCATGGCCTAAATTTGCTTCGTTATAAATTGCTTGGTGTGAGCATCCACACCACCAAAATCCAAGTAAAAATAAAAATAATATTTTTTTCATTTTTTATCACCTTTTTCATATGTATGAAGTAAGTTTATCTAAAAAGAAAAATCTTTTACCTTAAAAATTAATTAATTTTTGGAAATTTGTTGGCTATTTTATGACATTTGATTTGGTTTTTTGTTGTGTGGCTAAAACCTTATTTTTTTTAATACTATATAATTTTTTAAGTTATATTTTATTTTTTAAGTTATAATATGCACTCACATTAAATTTTCTACAAGGAGAAAAATTATGGCAACCAGAAAAGAACATGATTTTATTGGTGAGTTAGAGATAGATGACAGCGTCTATTACGGTGTCCAAACTTTTAGAGCATTAGAAAATTTCCACATGACAGGCAGAAGATTCAAAGATTATCCATTTTTTGTAAAAGCTTTTGCACAAATTAAAAAAGCAGCAGCTTTGGCAAACAAAGAAGTTGGTGTTTTATGTCCTGAAAGAGCTGACGCTATCGCAAAAGCAGCTGATAAAATTATAGCTGGAGAATATTTAGATCAATTTGTTGTTGATATGATTCAAGGCGGAGCTGGAACTTCTACAAATATGAATACAAATGAAGTTATTACAAATATTGCCCTAGAAAGCATGGGACACAAAAAAGGCGAATACAAATATCTTCATCCAAATGATAATACAAATTTAGGCCAAAGTACAAACGACACATATCCTAGTTCAATCAAAGTTGCAACTTATGCAAAACTTACAGATCTTTTAAAAGCAATGGAAGGTTTAAAAGCAGAACTTGAGAAAAAAGGCTCTGAATATAAAGATATGATAAAAATGGGTAGAACCGAACTTGAAGATGCTGTTCCTACCACACTTGGAAATACATTTAACGCATTTGCAAGCTATATAAAAGCAGATATTGAAGCAGTTAAAAATGCTAGAGAATTGATGTCATATCTAAATATGGGCGCAACAGCAATCGGAACTGGAATTAACTGCCATCCTGATTATAAATTTGTTGTTGAGAAAAAATTAAGTGAAATCGCAGGTGTTAAGTTTAAACCTGCATCTGATTTCGTCGCTGCTACACAGGATACTGCTGATTTTGTGCAAGTTAGTGGTGCATTAAAAACTGCTGCTGTAAGGCTTTCAAAAATTGCAAACGATTTAAGACTTATGAACTCAGGTCCAAGATGTGGTTTAGCTGAAATTGAACTTCCAAAAATGCAACCAGGTAGCTCAATTATGCCAGGAAAAATAAATCCTGTAATTTGTGAAGTTGTAGGTGAGGCTTGCTACGAAGTTATCGGAAATGACGTAACAATCATGCTTTGCTCAGAAAGAGGTGAATTTGAACTTAACGCATTTGAGCCAGGCATTGCATATGCACTATTTAACTCATTAATCATCCTTGAAAACGCTTATAAAACTTTATCAGATAAAGCTATTAAAAATTTAAAACCACTTCCTGAAAATTGTTTGAAAGCTGTCTTAAATTCAGTTGGTATCGTAACTGCATTTAACCCAGTAATTGGTTATGAAAATTCAGCTTCAATTGCAAAAGAAGCACTTCAAACTGGTAAAGCAGTCGGTGATATCGCAATTGAAAGAAAACTTTTGACAAAAGAAGAAGTTGATAAACTTCTAGATCCAAAAAGTATGTTAAACCCACATATGTCACATACTGGTAAATAATTACAATTAAATAAAAGCGCGAAGTTAAATTTCGTGCTTTAAAAGGAAAATAAATATGGATATTTCGCTTATTTTAGAAATTGTCGTCTTACTTGGAGCGATTTTTATAGGTGTTAAGCTAGGTGGTATCGGCATAGGTTATGCTGGTGGCATAGGTGTTATAATTTTAACAGTTGGTCTTGGATTAAAAATGGGAAGCATTCCTTGGGATGTTATTTTAATCATAGCTTCTGTTATTTCAGCAATCGGCGCAATGCAAGTTGCTGGTGGGCTTGATTATTTGGTTCAGTTAGCTGAGAAAATTTTACGCAAAAATCCAAAATATATAAATTTATTAGCTCCGACTGTTACTTATCTTTTGACAATTTTTGCTGGAACTGGACACACAGCATTTTCTATGATTCCAGTTATCGCAGAAGTTGCAAAAGGTCAAAACATCAAACCTTCAGTTCCGCTAAGTATCGGCGTAGTTGCATCACAAATCGCAATTACAGCAAGCCCAGTTTCAGCAGCCGTTATATTTATGGCTGGCGATAAAGCGCTTGGAGGACTTGGAATTTCATATCCTATTTTACTTGCTATTTGGATTCCTACAACATTTTTAGGATGCATGGTAACTGCACTTATAATGAATTTGTTTTGGAATTTAAAACTTGATAGTGACCCAGTTTATAGAGATCGTCTTGCAAAAGGCTTAGTTGCAGAACCACAAAAAGAAGGCAACTATAAAGAATTGCCAAAAGGCGCAAAAGCTTCTGTTGTAATATTTTTAACAGGCGTTATATTAGTTGTTTTATATGCATCAGCTATAAGCCCACAATTTGCACTTATTGAAAATGTAAAATTACCAAGAGATGGTGCGATTATGAGTATTATGCTTACAATCGGCGCGTTAATTGTTATGGTTTGTAAAATTGATGTTGATAAAGTTCCACTTCAAAGCACATTTAGAAGCGGTATGACAGCTTGCATCTGCGTTTTGGGTGTTGCTTGGCTTGGTGATACTTTTGTATCAAATCACACACAAGAGATTAAAGACTTTGCTGGAAATTTAGTAAAAGATTATCCTGCTTTATTATCAGTTGCATTTTTCTTTGCAAGTATGCTTTTATATTCACAAGCAGCAACTGCGAAAGCCTTAGTCCCAACTGTTATCGCAGCTCTTGGATTAAGTGCAGCAAATAACGGTGATGCTTATATTTTAGTTGCTTCATTTGCAGCAGTTTCAGCACTATTTGTTTTACCAACTTATCCTACACTTTTAGGTGCAGTTCAAATGGACGATACTGGAACAACTAGAATTGGAAAATATGTATTTAACCATGCATTCTTTATCCCAGGTGTTTTAGCAATAGCGCTTTCTGTAATATTTGGATTTATTTTAGCTCCAATATTATTATAAATTTAAGCCGAGTTTTCTCGGCTTGTTTATCTCTTTTAATTGGTAATTTAAAAAAATACATTGTAGCTTTTAGTCGAAAATTTCATTATAATTTGCAAATTTTTTAAAGGATTTGGTATGAAAATTTTATCTATAACTTCTACAACTTGCAAAATTCAAAATACTGAAATTTTTAGTATAAATCCATTTGATGATGCAAATATAAAATGCGAAATAGGGGCAATTCATTATGTTTTAGCTTTGATTGTTCAAAAATTTTGTGATGATTTAAAAGATCTTGATGTTGGTGAAATTAGCGGTGAAAGTAATGTTGGCGAAGAAGAGATTGAAGAGATTTTTAATTTTTTAAAGGATGCCGATTATATTTTGGTTGACGATGATATAAATTTGCATTTTGATAGCAAAAATATAAAATTCTTATTGTCAAAAATTTCTGAAGAATTTGGCATTGATATTAAAAATTTAGATGGTAAAGTTTTGAAATTTAATGAAAATTTTAACGAATTAAAAAAATGTGAGAATTTTGATGGAGCTATTATTTATGAAAAAAATGGAGACGAATTTACTGGCGGACGTTATTTTTCTATGGTGGCAAAAATCAAAAATGGCGATTTTTGTGAGATAAAAACAAAAAATATTTGTATAAAAAGAAAATTTAAACTAAATGAGAATCTAAAAGGAACGATCGGATTTTTAGGTGTTGATGAGATCAAAAACTACCCATTTGAAGTAGCTAAGATCTCAGTAATTGGCTAAAAATAGCCAATTATTTGCAACTCGCATCAACTTCGAAATTTATATCAATTTCACTCCAAGATTTTCCATGATGGAAAACTTTTTCGCAAACTTTTTGGAAGCTTTCCCAAGCTTTTTGTGTATTAAATTCCAAAACGTCCATTTTTCCGCTTGCTTTTAAAAGATTATCTTTAATTTCATATTTAAAAGGCAAAACTTTAGTAACGCCGTTCATTTTAAACTCAACGTCTATCGTATCTTCGCCGATTTTTACTATTTTTGCTTCAACAACTGCTGGATCATTTTCAAATTTCTTAAAAAATTGATTTATAGTATTTGTATTTCTAGTTTTTGCCATTGCTGCTGGCCAAGTGGCTTTTATATTGCTTAAATCAGCACTTGTATCCAAAGAAGTAGCGTCGATTTTCAAAGTAGCATTTAAAAGTTTTGAATCTGGAAAATTAGATTCAAATTTTATAAATGTGTTTTTTGTGACAACATACTCTTTATTTGGTGCTCCATAAAATGTAAAATCAAATTTCAAAGAATCATTACAAACATCGCCAAATGCCACGCTACCAAATAACAAACTTGCTAAAATAAAAGATTTTTTCATATTTTCTCCTTAAAAAATTTTCGGATTGTATTTAAAATTTCTTTATTTTTAACTTAATATTTTGATAAGAAATTTCAAAATAATTTTAAATCCATTTGCTTTTTTCTTCGCTGTCATCAATTTCATTGCCAAATTTTTCATATTTTTCATAATAAAACTCTACGAAATTTCTTGTTTCTTTGTTTTTTGGAAGATAAATTTCTTTATCTTTTATCACAAAATTTTCTAAAAATTCGCTAGCATTTGCTTTTTTTGCATAATGAGCCGCTAAATCTTTATAATTTCTTAAAGTTATATTTTTAAATCTTTTATACGAAGTTTCGCTAAAATCAATCCTTAAATTTTGTCTGTCAAAATTTAAAACTCCACTTTTAAAAAGAAGATCCAAATGTATCAAACCTTCGCAATAATAAGCCCTCGTTTGAATAACTTTTTGCCAAGCGATCAATCCGATACTTCGTTTTATTAAATCATAAAAAACAGGCATTCTAAGATATGGAATTTCATTTAAAAAGAAATTTACAAGTCCGCCAGTTGTGGCTTTATACTCCTCTATATATTTAAATTCTCCGTTTTTATTCATCAAATTTTCTGTATCTTCTACGATGAAAAATATATGTCCAAATTCGTGACCTATCGTTGAAACTTGATAAACTTTTTTCCAAATTTCTGGTTTGTTAAACAAAATTTCTCGTCCGTAATCCAAAAAAGATTGTGAAAAAATCATTTTGCTAAGTTTCATAAAAGGTCTTGCTTTCGCATTTTCATAAACAAAATTTAAAAAAGCAAATATTTTTTTCCCGCATTCTTTACTGACTAATTCATCATTTGGGACGACTTGTGCTGAAAAAAGTCCATTTAAATCCGCCCCATAAAAAATCATCGGCGTGCTTAAATAAACTTGTGTTTTATCGATATTTGACAAAACTGCATTTTTTATATTTTCGTCTTTGCAATTTATCTCTTCGTAAAAATGCAAAAAACTATTTTTTACATTTTGTTTAAAATTTTTTTCATCAAAATCGTAATTTTCGCTTAATCTTATGTCCCATTCAGGCGCCACGGCGCGAGTTAAATTATCTTCGTAATATTCAAGCGGATGTCCTATTTGCAAAGGCGTTTTTATATTCATCCAAGCGCGTTCTGCTTCTTGCCAATTTTTCAAAACTTCGTCATTTTTTTCTGTTAAAAAAGCGATATGTAATTTCGAAAAATACTCAATAATCGCGATATTTTCCGCATTTTTTTGATTCTTTTTTAAATTTGTTATCCCATTTTGAAAAATTTCATCAAATTTTTCAAAAATTTCTTTAAATTTCACAGCATAAGGAACAAATTTAAACTCTTCTTCTTTTACGGCATTTGGCGTATTTTCATCGACAATTTTTGAATTTAAAGTGTATTTGTAACTTTTTAAAATCGCACCGTAACTTCGCTCGCTTGGCGATTTGTCTGGATTTATTTGAAAAAGATTATTTGTTTTTAAAAATTCCATAATTTCTGGCAAATTTGCAAATTTTTCGTTTAATTCTTCATTTGTATTTAAGATTATCTCTTTTTTCCAAACTTTAAAAAACTCATTCATATTTTTGCCGATTTCATTTACAAGTTCTAAAACGGCTATGTAAAAATCATCTAAAATTTTATCTTTTTTTACAATTGCGATTAAATTTTCGTGTCTTTTGGTATAAAAATTCGCAACAAATTCATAAAGTTCGTTTTGAATTTTTTCAATCTCTTCTTCTTTTAAATTAAGCGATCTTAATTCATTTATAAGCGGATCTTCTTTTAAATCCACAACTCTTTTTAAAAGTGCCATTTTTAAACTATTTGTCGGTTCCAATTTGCAAATCTCTAAGCAATCTTTTATGATTTTGTTATCTAAATTCTCATAAAAACTATTTAGCTCATTTTGTGAAATTTTCACGATTTTATTTAATAAATCAAAATTATTCATAAACTTCTCCTATAGATAAAAATTATATCTAAAATGTGTTAAAATCATCTCAAAAAAGGATTTAAAATTTATTCATTAAAGTCAAGTTTTTTGAAATTTAATATCAAAAATTTAGAAATTTTACTTATGTATCATTTTGTATTTGATAGTTTTGAAAATTTTCAGGTAAATGAGATTTTTAGTGATATAAAAGAAAAAATTCTTATAAATTATGACAAATTTTTTACAAATTTGAGTTTTGAGCAAAAAATCACTCTTGCTAAATTTGCAAAATCTAGAAAAGAATTTAGTTTAAATTCTTTTCTTCCGCATTTTAAGGCAAGAAAATTTTTTTTGAATTGATAAATTTGAAAATTTTAAATTTAGAAATTTCAAATAAAATAAAGCAAAAATGTAAAAAATACGAAAAACTTCCAAGAAATTTAAGAAGATATAAAATTCAAAATAAAGTAAGATTTTGTGATAATTTTACAAGATTTTATTTTTATTTTATTTTTCCAAATTTGCATTTGTTAAAAGATAAAAAAATTGATGAAGTTTTGACAAAAATTCTGTTAAATTTTAATACATTTTGCGGATTTTGTTTTGAAAATTTATGCTGGGATTTTTTGAGTTTTTATTTAAATATTTTGCCTTTTGAAATTTCTAGTTGGGATAAAAATTGCGAGATTGATATTTTTGCAAGAAAAGGCGAAATTTTAGGAGAAGTTAAATTTTCGAGGCGAAAAATTTGTTTAAATGTTTTTAATGATTTGCTTAAAAAATCGCAAATTCTTGGGCTAAATCCGCAAAAATTTGTGATTTTTTCAAAAAGTGGATTTTCAAAAAATGTTAAATTACGCTAAAAAGCAAGATAAAATTTTGCTTTTTAGCGTAAACGATTTTGAAATTTTGCCTGATTGAATTATTCGCCAAAAAGCGCTTTCAAACTCTCCAATGCATTTGGTTTGTTTTCGTTTCTCTTCTCTTCTTCCGCTTCTTCTATAGTTATTTCAAAGCCCGTTAGCATCGAAGCTAATCTGATATTTATGCCACTTTTTCCTATAGCTTTACTCTTTTGTTCTGGCGATATAAATACGGTGGCTTTTTTGTCTTCTATTTTTACAAAATTTACAATCGCTGGACTCATCGCGCGAGAGATAAAAATTTCTGGTTGTTTTGTGTATTCTATAACGTCAATATTTTCATCTTTTAATTCTTTGCTAACTGCGGTAATTCTTACGCCTTTTGTTCCAACAGTTGCTCCTACTGGATCTATGCTTGAAGAATTTGAAAGTATAGCGACTTTTGCTCTTTCTCCAGGAATTCTTGCGCTTGCTATTATTTGCACGGCGCCGTCTGTGATTTCTGGCACTTCTGCTTTTAACATAGCTTCTAAAAATTTTGGCGAAGTTCTAGAAAGTTCAACAGTTACGCCTCTACTTTTGCTTATTAAAACTTTTTTTATAACCGCCCTTATATGATCGCCCATTTTAAAATGTTCGCCTTTTATGCGACTTTTTCTTGGCATATAAGCTCTGCAATCATCTAATTCTACAAAAGTCGTCTCTTCGCTATCTACGCGAATAACTGTGCCATTTATCAAAGTTCCGACTCGATTTTGCAAATCGGCAAAAATTTTATCTTGTTGAAGTTTCTGTATGTGATATTCAAACTCTTTTGCTAATGTTTGAGAAGCCGTTCTGCCTAAATTCTCTAAATTAATTTCATAAGTTAATTCGTCTCCTAAATCAATCACTTTATCGATTTGTTTAGCTTTAGAAAGAGTTATAAAATGTTCGCTATCAAGAGCTCTTTCGTCTTCATCTTCTACAACTAAAATTTTTTGATAAAGCTTTATATTTTTTCCATTTGCTTCATAAACTGCTTCGTATTGATATTCTTCTCCAAAAAGCTTTTTTGCTGTGTTTATAAATGCATTTTTTACACATTCTCTTACAAGTTCTATATCTAATGATTTTTCATTTGCAATAGATTCTATAACATCTACTATTTTTTCCATAAAATTTCCTTAAAAACAATAATAAATCTTTTTGTGATTTAAAATTTTGAAAGTTGCCGATTATATCCAAAAACTCTTTTAATTAGCTTTAATTATTTTTTGATATAATGGCAACCATTAACGCTAAAAAAAGGATTAGTAATGGAATTAAAAATCGCTAAAACCGAACTTGACACGGTAGCGAAAAAAATTTCTCTGGAAAAAATCGAAGAGATTGTAGAAAAATCTGGTCAAAAAATTTTCTATTTTGATAAAGAAAATGCCCACAAAGATCTTTTAAATTTGATAGAATATTTTGAAAAAAAAGGGCTTAGTGTGTATTATCATACCGTAAAATACGGGCTTGGAGAAAATGATTATATGTATGAGGTGCATATTCTTTGAGTAAATTAGTTTTTATAAAAACTCTTGGTTGTGCGATGAACGTCAAAGATAGCGAGCATATGATTAGCGAGCTTAGCAAATTTGATTATTCGCCAACCGATAATTTACAAATTGCTGATTTGATTTTGATAAATACTTGTTCTGTAAGAGAAAAACCTGTACATAAACTTTTTAGCGAAATCGGTGCTTTTGAAAAACAAAAAAAGCGTGGTGCTAAAATAGGAGTTTGCGGTTGTACGGCTAGCCATTTGGGAGAAGAAATTTTTAAAAAAGCGCCGTATGTTGATTTTGTCCTTGGTGCTAGAAACGTTTCTAAAATTTCTGATGCTATACAAAATAAAAAATTTATCTCAACAGATATAAATTACGATGAAAGCGAATATGCTTTTGGCGATTTTAGAACAAGTCCTTATAAAGCTTATCTAAATATAATGATCGGTTGCGATAAAAAATGCTCATATTGCATCGTTCCACAAACTAGGGGAAATGAAATAAGTATCCCAAAAAATATAATTTTAAATGAATGTAAAAAAGCTGTTCAAAGTGGTGTTAAAGAAATTTTTTTATTAGGTCAAAATGTAAATAATTATGGAAAACATTTTAGCAGTTCTCACGAAAAGATAGATTTTAGTGATCTTTTAAATGAAATTAGTCAAATTGATGGAGTGCGCAGAATTCGTTTTACAAGTCCGCATCCTTTGCATATGGACGATAAATTTTTACAAACTTTTACTCAAAATGATAAAATTTGCCATTCTATACATATGCCACTTCAAAGCGGATCTACAAAAGTTTTAAAAGATATGAGACGAGGTTATACTAAAGATTGGTTTTTAGATCGCGCCTTAAAAATTCGCGCCTTAAATCCGAAAGTAAGCATCTCGACAGATATTATAGTCGCTTATCCGACAGAAACTGATGAAGATTTTCAAGATACAATGGATGTTATCGAAAAGGTAAAATTTGAACAAATTTTTTCTTTTAAATTTAGTCCAAGACCTCTTACACCGGCTGCTAATTTAAAAGAGATTGATACAAAAATAGCCAGCGATAGACTTACTTTTTTGCAATCTAGACACAATGAAATTTTAGACGAAATAACTTCAAAACAAAAAGATGAGATTTTACAAGTTTATTTTGAAGAATTAAGAAATGATGGCAAAGTTGGCGGTAGAAGTTTTTCAAATTTCATGGTTGAAGTTGATGGCAGCAAAGAGTTGCTTGGAAAAATTTGTGATGTTAAAATAATAGAGCCAAAAAGAATGGTTTTATATGGAAAAATTATCTAAAAAAATTAAAATTAAAGTTGCATCTTTTTTAATTTTTATAATTACAAATTTGATTTATAAAACTTGTAAAATTCGCTTTTTAGGTGAAATTGCCGACGAAAAACCTACGATTTTCCTTTTTTGGCATGGCAGAATAGCAATGATGGCTTTTTCTTATAAACATTATTTTTCTCATTTGAAAAATGAAGTTAAAATTTTGATTTCAAATCACAACGATGGAGAGATTATAACTCAAACTATGAATATATTTGGTATAAAATCTATTCGCGGAAGTAGCAGAAAAGGCGCCGTTGGAGCTATGATTTCTGCGTTAAAAGAGTTAAAAAATAAAAATCACATATCAATTACGCCAGATGGTCCAAAAGGTCCTTTTCATTCGATTGCTGATGGAATTATAAATTTAGCACAAAAAACTGATGTGAAAATAGCTTTTATAAATTATGAAGCAAGTTTGTATTGGCAGTTTAAAAGTTGGGATAAGATGATTTTGCCAAAGCCGTTTTCTAGAATAAATTTTTATTTAAGTAGTCCGATTAGTGTTAAAAATTTGTCTATAGATGAAGCCAAAAATAGGCTTTTAAATTTATTTAAAGATAATGAAAAAAAATGTTTAGAGGTAAAAGAATGATTTTTTTTAAAAAAAATAGCTATTTTTCTCTTTTTTTAAAAGATGTAAGTTGCGAAATTTGTATAAAATTTTTTGATAAAAAAAAATCTGATATATGTAAAAATTTAGATTTTTACGATTTTGAACAATTAAAAAAAAATATAAATGTAGAAATTTCTGGAATTAAAAAAAATAAAAAAATTTTAGTTTGCGATTTTTGGGAACAATTTTGCAAAATAGAAGATGATAAAAATAAATATTTTGTTGATGAATTTGGTGGCAAAAAATTTTATATATCAAAAACAAAAATAGAAAATTTCGAGCAAAAATTAAATTTAAA